>NZ_CP076103.1:0-300736 GCF_018732085.1 Lysobacter capsici
CGGGGCCGCTTTCGCCCGTCGCCAGCCGCGTCCCTGTTGGGTCGCACGCCGGCCGGTCGACCGAGTCAGCTACACGCACGCACAAGAAGACGCACTACAGATGGATGCCTGGCCCCGCTGCCTCGAACGCCTCGAAGCCGAATTTCCGGTCGAAGACGTACACACCTGGTTGAAACCGCTGCAAGCCACCCAGCGCGATACCGTGACGGTGCTTTATGCGCCGAACGCATTCGTGGTCGAGCACGTGCGCGAGCGCTACCTGGGCCGGATCCGCGAACTGCTGTCGTATTTCGCCGGCAGCGAGGAAGTCAGCCTGGAAGTGGGTTCGCTGCCGCGCGTGGCCACCGCGCCGGCGCGCGAGGCCGACACCACCGTCGCCGCGCCGCGCCCGGTGGCGCCGCCCGAGCCGTTCCAGGGCAATCTCGACAATCACTACACCTTCGATAATTTCGTCGAAGGCCGCAGCAACCAGCTCGGCCGCGCGGCCGCGTTGCAGGCCGCGCAGAAACCCGGCGAACGCGCGCACAACCCGCTGCTGCTGTACGGCGGCACGGGCCTGGGCAAGACCCATCTGATGTTCGCCGCCGGCAACGCCATGCGCGAGGCCAATCCGGCCATGCGGGTGATGTACCTGCGCTCGGAACAGTTCTTCAGCGCGATGATGAAGTCGCTGCAGGACAAGACCATGGATCAGTTCAAGCGCCAGTTCCAACGCGTGGACGCGCTGCTGATCGACGACATTCAATTCTTCGCCGGCAAGGACCGCACCCAGGAGGAGTTCTTCCACACCTTCAATGCGCTGTTCGACGGCAAGCAGCAGATCATCCTGACCTGCGACCGCTACCCGCGCGAAGTCGAAGGCCTGGAGCCGCGCTTGAAATCGCGCCTGGCCTGGGGCCTGTCGGTGGCGATCGAGCCGCCGGACTTCGAAACCCGCGCCCAGATCGTGATTTCCAAGGCCAAGGAACGCGGCGCCGCGATCCCCGAGGAAGTCGCCTTCCTGCTGGCTAAGAAGATGCGTTCGAACGTGCGCGACCTGGAAGGCGCGCTCAACACCCTGACCGCGCGCGCCAACTTCACCGGCCGCGCGATCACCGTGGAGTTCGCCCAGGAAACCCTGCGCGACCTGCTGCGCGCGCAGCAGCACGCGATCGGCATCCCCAACATCCAAAAGACCGTGGCAGACTACTACGGCCTTCAGATCAAGGACTTGTTGTCGAAACGGCGTACGCGCTCGCTCGCCCGTCCTCGTCAGGTCGCCATGGCGCTGACCAAGGAATTGACCGAGCACTCGTTGCCGGAGATCGGCGATGCCTTCGCCGGCCGCGACCACACGACCGTGTTGCACGCCTGCCGCCAGATCCGCACCTTGATGGAAACCGACGGCAAGCTGCGCGAAGACTGGGACAAGTTGATTCGCAAGCTCAGCGAGTAAAGCTGGCTGGGTTGAAAGTGTTGGGTGATTCGGAAAGTACGAAAGACAAGTTGATTCGCAAGCTCAGCGAGTCATGACGGCTGCATCGCTGCCAGTCAGTGATTCGGAAAGAACGGTGGATAAGTAAGCTCAGCGAGTGATCGGCTTCAGGCCAGAGCGCTGCTGTGGTTGTACAAGTAAGAATGTAAAAGCACGTCGATTCGATAGTCCCAGGCCGAAGCCTGCGTTCGCTGAGAACTGCGGCGGCGACCCGGAAACGAAGCGACGGTGTTGCGACATGTTGGAACGGTGGCTCGGACGCTGCGTTTGCGCTCACCCATCGGGATCGCAGGACGGCAGCGGTTGAGGTTCGTTCGCGGTGTTGTTCGGTGGTACGCGGCGACCCGTGGTTCGCGATGAGACCGGATGCCCGTCATCCGTTGCCTATCGATCGGACCGCTCGCCACACCGCGGACCGCCGGTGTCGCTCGTTCGCCGCGGTGGTCCAGCGCGACGAGGGACAAGGTAATCCGTAAGCTGCGCTGGCGAAAGGCATAACGTGGGGGATCAAACTCGTACAAACTGTGGACAACTTCGAGGCCGCCGAGAGGCGCGCAATCTATCCACAGGTTGCACCCGCCCTACCAAGCCAGTTCTACCCGCTTTTGAAGTACCGAAAAAACCATATAGGTCAAAGGTTTAAGGCAGTTCTCCAACGATTTTCGCTACACCACCGCCACTAAGCTTTTGATTTATACATCTCTTTAGTAATTGGGTTTGCGCCCACAGACGGCCAAGGGGTCCGCATGCGTTTCAGTCTGCAACGCGAAGTCTTTCTCAAGCCGTTGGCCCAAGTGGTCAATGTCGTCGAACGCCGGCAGACCTTGCCGGTCCTCGCCAATCTGCTCGTGCAGGTCAAGGATGGGCAGCTTTCGCTGACCGGTACCGACCTGGAAGTCGAAATGATTTCCCGCGTTGCGGTCGACGATGCGAAGGACGGCGAGACCACGATCCCGGCGCGCAAGCTGTTCGAGATCATTCGAGCCCTGCCCGACGGCAGCAAGGTGACCGTCAGCCAGGCCGCGGAAAAGATCACGGTGCAGGCGGGGCGTTCGCGCTTCACCCTGGCCAGCCTGCCGGCCAACGACTTCCCGTCGATCGACGAAGTCGAAGCCACCGAGCGCGTGCGCGTGCCGGAAGCGGCGCTGAAGGAACTGATCGAACGCACTGCGTTCGCGATGGCCCAGCAGGACGTGCGCTACTACCTCAACGGCCTGTTGTTCGATCTGCGCGAGAACAGCCTGCGCTGCGTCGCCACCGACGGGCACCGTCTGGCCTTGTGCGAAGCGGCTTACGAGGGCGGTTCGCAGACCAAGCGCCAGATCATCGTTCCGCGCAAGGGCGTGCAGGAACTGCAGCGCCTGCTCGAAGGCGGCGATCGCGAGATCGAGATCGAGATGGGCCGCGGCCACATCCGGGTCAAGCGCGACGATGTGACCTTCACCAGCAAGCTCATCGACGGCCGTTTCCCGGATTACGAAGCGGTGATTCCGATCGGCGCCGACAAGGAAGTGCGGATCGAACGCGAGGTGCTGCGCGCGTCGCTGCAGCGCGCGGCGATCCTGTCGAACGAGAAGTACCGCGGCGTGCGCATCGAGGTGACCCCGGGTCAGCTCAAGATCAGCGCGCACAACCCGGAACAGGAAGAAGCGCAGGAAGAAGTCGAAGCCGACACCAAGGTCGACGACCTGGCGGTGGGCTTCAACGTCAACTACCTGCTCGACGCTCTGACCGCGTTGCGCGACGAGCACGTGGTGATCGCGCTGCGCGACGCCAACTCCTCGGCGCTGGTCCGCGAAGCCTCCAACGAACGCTGCCGCCATGTGGTGATGCCGCTGCGGCTTTGATTCACAGCGATGGACTGGGTTTCACGACCCGGTTCCACGTGGAACACCACACGCCCGGCTTGTCCGGGCGTGTTTGTTTTTGGGCTCTGGGGTTTGGGCTGCGCGTTTGGTCGGGGCGTAAGCTTTTGCCTGTCGAGCGGCGATCTCGGGATCCGGCCCTTGGATTCGGCGGGCCGTCGTCGCTTAGGGCCATGGCGTCCGGGCTTGCCGCAGCGGATATCGGAACTGGGCGGTGGAAGCCTTCGTCGCTCGGATGAGCCGCTGTTTTGGTTGGCAGGAAGCGCTTGGATTTCGTAGTGCCGGCTTGGCGCGCCGATGTTGTCCGGAACCCGGCACGTCGGCGCGAGCGAGCGCTCCGCTGGCATCGAGGCCTGGCGACAAGCCCCCTCGCCTCTTGGCTCTATCGATGTCGACCATGCGGCGTTCTCGTATGACGATCTGGCCTGCGCGGCTCTTCAGACGGGTAAATCCCACAGCCGTGGGGATGTCGGCGCCAGGCTCCCCGACCCGCTGCACCGGATTTGCCGGTATCCGCGCCGTTCGCGGCTTCGCTGACCCCGAACCCGGCTTTTCTGCCATGATCCTGCTCCGCTGCCGCCCCGAAATCCCGCCGAATCGTGGTTTTCCGGGCGACCGAAGCGGTCTCCGCCCTCCCCCGAGCCTTCTGCGATGATCCCGCGATGCATGTAACCCGCCTGGACCTGCGCGGATTCCGGCGTTTCGCCGACGTCAGCCTGTCGCCGCGGCCCGGGATCAACCTGATCACCGGCGAGAACGGCGCGGGCAAGACCAGTCTGCTCGAGGCGCTGCACCTGATGGCTTACGGACGCAGTTTCCGCGGCCGGGTCCGCGACGGCTTGATCCGCGCGGGCGATCCGGCGCTGGAGGTCTTCGTCGAGTGGCAGGAACTGCGCCGCGACCAGAAGCGCAAGGCCGGCATGCGCCATTCCGGCCAGGATTGGACTGGGCGGCTCGATGGTGCGGCCGTATCCCAGCTCGGTGAGCTGTGTGCCGCCCTGGCGGTGGTCAGCTTCGAGCCCGGCAGCCACGCGCTGATCACCGGTGCGGCGGAAATCCGCCGGCGCTACCTGGATTGGGGCTTGTTCCACGTGGAACCAGACTTCACTCCGCTGTGGCGGCGCTACACCCGGGCGCTCAAACAGCGAAATGCGCTGCTCAAGGCCCGCGCCCGCGATGGCCAGCTCGACGCCTGGGATCATGAGCTGGCCGAGGCCGGCGAGCCGCTGACCCGGCGGCGTCAGCAATACCTCGATCAGCTGCAGCCGCGATTCGCCGCATTGGCCTCGGATCTGGCTCCGGCGCTGGGCGAAGTGCGCCTGGATTACCAGCCTGGCTGGCGCCGTGACGAATTTCCGCTGGCCGATGCCCTGCTGCTGGCCCGCGATCGCGATCAACTGGCCGGGTATACGTCCGTTGGCCCGCATCGGGCCGATTGGCGGATCGGCTTCGGAGGATTGCCCGGCCGCGAAGCCCTGTCGCGCGGCCAGGCCAAGTTGACCGCGTTGTCGGCGTTGTTGGCGCAGGCCGAGCACCATGCGGCGATCCTGGGCGAGTGGCCGGTGGTGGCGCTGGACGATCTGGCGTCGGAGCTGGATCGGAACCACCAGCGTCGGGTGTTGGAGCGTTTGCTGGCGTCCAGGGCCCAGGTGTTCATTACCGGAACCGACGATCCACCGGCCTTGGCGGCGATGCAGGTCGAATTGACCAGGTTCCACGTGGAACACGGGGCGTTGGTGGCCCGGTAATTCGAGGTTGCACCTCGAAGCGACTGGCCAACGACGACGGTACGAGGTCTTTTGTGGGAGGGGCTTCAGCCCCGATGCTTTTCTCACAGATCGCACGACCGTCCAGAGTGACCTGAAAGGAAAGCGTCGGGGCTGAAGCCCCTCACACAGAAGCCGCCCTAGAAAGACTCGGGCCTGATCTGCCATTTGCTGCGGTCAGAGCGAGATAGCCCGGCTTGACGGGTTTCCTAGGCCTTCGAAGTCGCTTCATTGCCGCGGTCGCGGCTTGCGCCGCTCCTACAGGGAACGATCGTGTTCCACGTGGAACGTTTCGAGGCCGGCGGGTTTAAAACGCCGCTCGTTGGCCGCATCTAGGGGGAGGGGCCGGGATCGTCCGTCCGATCTTGCGCGCGGCTCTTGCTGCGCGTCCCAGGCCCCAGCCGGCCCCGTTCGGCGGCCCGGGGTACCCCCGCCGCCTGCTATACTTCAATCACTTATCTTCTGTGTCTCGACGCACCCGGCCCCGCCGGAGCCTGCGTCGATCGGAGCCTGTTGACGCAATGACCAACACCGAGCACGACCCCTCGACTGAATCGGCCACCGGTTCGACCCCGCCGCAAAGCGCGCAAACCCCGCAGACCTACGACTCGAGCAAGATCACCGTCCTGCGCGGGCTCGAAGCCGTGCGCAAGCGCCCGGGCATGTACATCGGCGACGTCCACGACGGCACCGGTCTGCATCACATGGTCTTCGAGGTGGTCGACAACGCGATCGACGAGGCCCTCGCCGGCCACGCCGACGATGTGGTCGTGACCCTGCACGAAGACGGCTCGGTCTCCTGCTACGACAACGGCCGCGGCATCCCGGTCGATATCCACAAGGAAGAAGGCGTATCCGCGGCCGAGGTGATCCTCACCGTGCTGCATGCCGGCGGCAAGTTCGACGACAACAGCTACAAGGTGTCCGGCGGCCTGCACGGCGTGGGCGTGTCGGTGGTCAACGCGTTGTCCGAGCACCTGTGGCTCAACATCTGGCGCGACGGTTTTCACCACCAGCAGGAATACGCGCTGGGCGAGCCGATCTACCCGCTCAAGCAGCTGGAAGCCTCGACCAAGCGCGGCACCCTGCTGCGCTTCAAGCCGGCGGTGGAGATCTTCACCGACGTCGAGTTCCACTACGACATCCTGGCCAAGCGCCTGCGCGAGCTGTCGTTCCTCAACTCGGGCGTCAAGATCACCCTGGTCGACGAGCGCGGCGAAGGCCGCCGCGACGTGTTCCAGTACGAGGGCGGCATCCGCTCCTTCGTCGAGCATCTGGCCCAGGTCAAGACGCCGCTGCACCCGAACGTGATCTCGGTGTCGGGCGAAATGAACGGCATCACCGTCGACGTGGCGTTGCAGTGGACCGATTCCTACCAGGAAACGATGTTCTGCTTCACCAACAACATCCCGCAGAAAGACGGCGGCACCCACTTGATCGGTTTCCGCGCCGCGCTCACGCGCACGCTGGCGAACTACATCGAAAAGACCGGCGCGGCCAAGCAGTCCAAGATCGCGCTGTCGGGCGAGGACATGCGCGAAGGCATGATCGCGGTGCTGTCGGTCAAGGTGCCCGATCCGAGCTTTTCCTCGCAGACCAAGGAAAAACTGGTCAGTTCCGAGGTGCGCCCGGTCGTTGAGAACACGTTCGGTACCCGTTTGGAGGAGTTCCTCCAGGAACACCCGAACGAAGCGCGTGCGATCACCAGCAAGATCATCGAGGCGGCCACCGCCCGCGAGGCCGCGCGCAAGGCGCGCGACCTGACCCGCCGCAAGGGCGCGCTCGACATCGCCGGCCTGCCCGGCAAGCTCGCCGACTGCCAGGAAAAAGACCCGGCCAAGTCCGAACTGTTCATCGTCGAGGGCGACTCCGCAGGCGGCTCGGCCAAGCAGGGCCGCAACCGCAAGACCCAGGCGATCCTGCCGCTCAAGGGCAAGATCCTCAACGTCGAGCGCGCGCGTTTCGACCGCATGCTCGGCAGCGCCGAAGTCGGCACCTTGATCACCGCGCTGGGCACCGGCATCGGCAAGGACGAGTACAACCCGGACAAGCTGCGTTATCACCGCATCATCCTGATGACCGACGCCGACGTCGACGGCTCGCACATCCGCACCTTGCTGCTGACGTTCTTCTACCGGCAGATGCCCGAGCTGATCGAGCGCGGCCACATCTACATCGGGCTGCCGCCGCTGTACAAGATCAAGCAGGGCAAGAACGAGATCTATCTGAAAGACGACGCGGCGCTGGACCAGTACCTGGCCAACAATGCGGTCGAAGGCGCGGCGCTGATTCCGGCGACCGGCGAACCGCCGATTGAAGGCGCGGCGCTGGAGAAGCTGCTGCTCGCCTACGCCGGCGCGCGCGAGACCATCGCGCGCAACTCGCATCGCTACGATCCCAACGTGTTGCAGGCGCTGATCGATTTCACTCCGCTCGACACCGAGCACCTGCTCGCCAACGTCGATGAGCGGCACGAACTCGACGCGCTGGAAAAGCGCCTCAACCAGACCGGGCTGGGCAAGCCGCGCTACGCGCTGCAGTTGCATCCGGCCAACGAGACGCGCCAGGCGGCGCTGCTGGTCACGCGCACCCACATGGGCCAGCAACTGATCCAGGTGCTGCCGTTGTCGGCGTTCGAAGGCGGCGAGCTGCGTTCGCTGCGCGAGGCCGCTTCGATGCTGCACGGCCTGGTGCGCGAAGGCGCGCAGATCATCCGCGGCAATCGCAACCAGTCGATCAACAGCTTCGCCCAGGCGCAGGCCTGGCTGCTCGAGGAAGCCAAGAAGGGCCGCGCGATCCAGCGCTTCAAGGGTCTGGGCGAAATGAACCCCGAGCAGTTGTGGGACACCACGGTCAATCCGGAAACGCGACGTCTGTTGCAGGTACGCATCGAAGACGCCGTGGCCGCCGACCAGATCTTCAGCACCCTGATGGGCGATGTGGTCGAACCGCGCCGCGAGTTCATCGAGGACAACGCGCTGAAGGTCTCCAATCTCGACGTCTGAGCCCACCGCGGGTCAGGACCCCGGCGACGCGCCCGCGCGCGTCGCCCACGCGCCGTCGTCGGCTCTCGCGCCGCCGACCTCGCCTTCGACGCCCAAAAGCGCGTCCACCCCGCTGCCGCGGTTTGCCGGAGTTGGCGGTTTCCTTGTCGATCTTGTGCTGTCCATCGTTCTGATGGCGGCTTTGTCGCTGCTCGGCACCGCGCTGTGGGGGTTCGCGCAGGGCCTGCGCGGGACGAATTCCGCGCAAATCGCCTCCGACTCGGGCGCGATGATCGTCATCAGCCTGATCGCGACCGCCGCCAGCGCGCTGTTGGTCTACTACTTTCGTCGAAGAGCCGGCGCCGCCGAACGGGCGGCGTCGTGGCGTGCGCTGTGGCGGATTTCGACCTGGGGCTGGATCGCGCTGGCGGTGATCGCCTGCCTCACCTTCAACGCGTTGATCGGTGGATTCGCGCAGCAGCGCGGCATCGAAATGACCCCGACCAACATGGTCCTGGGCGACGCGATCCGCGCCTATCCGGTGGCGTTGCTGATCTTCGCGGTGGGGCTCGCGCCGGCGTACGAAGAATTGCTGTTCCGCCGTGTGCTGTTCGGGCGCGTGTGGGCCGCGGGACGGCCCTGGCTCGGCCTGGCCTTGAGCTCGGCCGCGTTCGCGCTGCTGCACGAACCGCCCGGACTGAGCGTGAGCCACGGTTGGAGCATGCTGCTGCTGTGGGCGGTGTACGGCTTCATGAGCCTGTGTTTCGGCTGGGTCTATTACCGCAGCGGCAGCTTGTGGGCGGCCTATGTGGCACACGCGATCAACAATCTGATCGCGGTTGCGGCGGTGCTTGCGAGCGCCTGAGCGACGGTTGGAAGCGGCCGATCGGGCGGTCGAAAAACGGAATTGACGAAGTGTTAATCCGCGCGGCGCTACAAGGTCTGATTGCTACGGGGAAAGCTCGCATGAAACGTATCCTGCTCGGGGTGTCGATCGCGCTGATCGCGACCGCCTGCGCCACCACCACCTCGCCGACCGGGCGAACCCAGCACGTCGGCGCGGTCTCGCAGGCGCAGCTCGACCAGATGGGCGCGCAAGCGTTCGCGGAGGCCAAAAGCAAGCAGAAACTGAGCACCGACGCGCGCAAGAACGCCTACGTGCGCTGCGTGGTCAGCTCGATCACCCAGCAACTGCCGCCGAATTGGCAGGCGAACTGGGAAGTCGCCCTGTTCGTCGACGAATCGCCCAACGCCTTCGCCCTGCCCGGCGGCAAAGTCGGCGTGAATACCGGCATTTTCACCGTCGCCAAGAACCAGGATCAGCTCGCGGCGGTGATCGCCCACGAGATCGGTCACGTCGTCTCGCGCCATCACGACGAGCGCATCACCCGGCAGATGAGCGCGCAGACCGGGCTCAACATCGTCGGCAGCCTGCTCGGCGCGCGCTACGGCGAAGGCGCGGCCAGCGCGACCGGCCAGCTCGGCGGCGCGGCGCTGCAGACCGCGTTCCTGCTGCCGGGTTCGCGCACCCAGGAAAGCGAGGCCGACGTGGTCGGCCAGCGGCTCATGGCGCAGGCCGGATACGACCCGCGACAGGCCGTGAATCTGTGGCAGAACATGATCGCGGCCAGCAGTTCGCGGCCGCCGCAGTGGCTGTCGACCCACCCCGATCCGCAGTCGCGCATCCAGGAACTCAACGCCCGCGCCGGGGCCCTGATTCCGGTTTACGAACAAGCCCGCGCGGCCGGCCGTACGCCGAAGTGTGGATGAAAGTGAATTACTGAACAGTGGTTCAGACCCGTATCGCGTCGACCCGAGTTTCTGTTAGGTTGGCGGCCCCTTGGCCTTGCGCCGTCCCGCCGCAAGGCCCCCGGTCCGCGGCCGCTGAGTCTCTTAGAGGTGAGTCCATGAACAAGCAACCCACCCGCAACAGCACCCTGCTCGCCGCCGCCATCGGCGCGGTGCTGGTGTTCGGTGCCGTGTCCCAGGCCACCGCCCAGACCGCCTCGGAGCGTTCGGCCCAGCGCCGCGCGGCCCGCGACAGCAACAAGACCGCCGGCGCGCCGGCCAAGGTCGAAAACCAGTACCCGAACGCGACGCGCACCGCGCCGGACGCCAAGGCCTCGTCGAAGGGCGGCGCCAAGCTGCAGAAGATGATGGACGCGTTCGACAAGGAGAAAACCGCCGACGCGCGCGCCCAGGCCGACGCGATCATCGCCGACACCTCGCTCAACGCCTACGAGCGCTCCTTCGCCGCCCAGATCGGTTTCCAGGTCGCCTACGACGCCGACGACAACAAGGCCGCGATGGAGTACCTGAAGAAGGCGCTGGAGATCAACGGTCTCGACAACAACAGCCACTTCGACCGCATGTTCGTGCTGGCCCAGCTGCAGTTGCAGGAAGAGCAGTACGCCGAGTCGCTCGCCACCATCGACCGCTTCCTCAACGAATCCAAGAGCACCAAGCCCGAGCACCTGATCATCAAGGGCAACGCGCTGTACCGCCTGGAGCGCTACCCGGAAGCCGCCACCGTGATCAAGCAGGCGATCGCCGCCTCGTCGGATCCGAAGCCCGAGTGGCAGAACCTGTTGATGGCCACCTACGTGGAAGGCAACCAGGGCGCCGAAGCGGCCAAGGTCGCCGAGCAGATCGCCGCCAAGAACCCGAACGACAAGCGCGCGCAGATGAACGTCGCCGCGGTCTACTCGCAGGCCGACATGCTCGACAAGGCCGCCGCCGTGCTCGAGAAGATGCGCGCCGCCGGTCAGTTCACCGAAGACAAGGATTACCGCCAGCTTTACGCCACCTACCTTAATCTGGATGGCAAGGAGAAGCAGGCGGCCAGCGTGATCACCGAGGGCCTGGACAAGGGCATCCTCAAGCCCGATTACCAGGCTTACGTCGCGCTGGCGCAGTCGTACTACTTCTCCGAGCAAGCGGGGAAGTCGATCGACGCGTACAAGAAAGCAGCCCCGCTCGCACCCGACGGTGAGACGTACCTGAATCTCGCTCGCGTGCTGTGGTCGGAGGACCGCATTCCAGAGGCCAAGGAAGCCGCCAAGCAGGCGATCGCCAAGGGCGTTAAAAAGCCCGACGACGCCAAGAAGATTCTCGCGCTGAAAAGCAAGTAATTTCAGCAAAGAGAGCCTGACCGCGCTTGGAACCTGTGACGCGGTTTGGTATATGCTAGGAGGTTCGCGCGACTGGAAACGGTTGCACGAACCGAACGATGGCCCGCGGCGCCTTGGCGTCCGGAAACACCTCCCGAGCTGACGGCATGACGCAAGACCTCGAACTCCAAGTTAGGAATGATGACGACCGCGAAGGTTTGAACTGGGCACGTATTGCCGGTATCACCTGTGCGATCGCCGTGCATGCCGCGGCGCTCCTGCTGTTGCTGGCCCCGATGACGCCGCCCGCACAGCAGCAGGAAGAAGAGCAGGTGACGATGGTCAACATCATCAAGCCGCCGCCGCCGCCGCCGCCGCCGCCGCCGCCGCCCCCGGATCCGCCGAAGCCGATCACGACGCCGCCGAAGGAACTGTCGCCGCCGCGACCGACTCCGACGCCGCCGCCGCCGGATCAGCCGCCGGTCGAGAATCTGGACCCCAGTCCGATCGATCCGCCCGCGCCGCCGCCGGCACCGCCGTCGCCGCCGGCCGCCGCCAGCGATATCAATTCGGGCGTCGATCCGTCTTCGCGCCGCCTGAACCCGCCCAAGTACCCGCCGACCGAAGCCCGTCAGGGCGTGGGCGGTACGGTAGTCCTGGTGATCAGCATCGATGCCCAGGGCAACGTGCTGGACGTGCAGGTCGAGAAATCCAGTCGCAACCGCAATCTGGACCGCGCGGCCATGGATGCCGCACGCAAGTGGCGCTTCAACCCGGAAGTGCGCAACGGTCAGCCGATCGCCAGCCGCGTCCGAGTGCCCGTCGATTTCGTCCCGCCGAACTGATCGGGTTCCACGGACAGTTGTAAGTCGCATTAAGTAATACGTACTACCTTCTTTCCTTTCCACGACATTCAAAGGTAAGCGTCATGCTGCAGCAAACCACCACCGCCGCCGCCGGAGGCTCTAACGCTGAAGCACTTCAGCAGATGAGCTTCTCGCATCTGTTGCAAAACTTCGACGCCGTTGGCTGGATCGTGTTCATCACGCTCACGCTGATGTCGGTTCTGTCGGTCTATTGGATCGTCATCAATTTCGTCAAGAACCTCCGCCTGCGCGGCAGTTCCGACCGCGTCGTCAGCACGTTCTGGGAAACCCCGAACGCGCAGGACGCCATCCGTTACATGGAAGAGCAGTCGCGCAGCGAGCCGTTCTCCAAGATCGCGCTCGATGCCGCTCAGGCCGCCGCGCACCACCAGCGTCACGAAGGCTCGCGCCTGGTCGAGTCGCTGAACCGTTCCGAGTTCGTCGACCGCGCCCTGCGTCAGGCCGTCACCCGTGAGAGCTCGCGTCTGGAAGCCGGTCTGACCGTGCTCGCCACCGTCGGCTCGACCGCTCCGTTCGTCGGTCTGCTCGGCACCGTGTGGGGCATCTACCACGCCCTGCTGCGCCTGGGCGCCAGCGGCGAGTCCTCGATTCAGGCCGTTGCCGGCCCGGTCGGCGAGGCGCTGATCATGACCGCGATCGGTCTGTTCGTCGCGATCCCGGCGGTGCTTGCGTACAACTTCTTCGTCCGCCTGAACCGCGTCACGAACAACAAGTTCGACACCTTCGCGCACGACCTGCACGACTTCTTCGCCACCGGCTCGCGCGTCGGCGAAGTGGCGAGCAAGCGCTAAGCAACACACGCCTTCACTTTTAGCGTAGTTGGAGTTCGGACATGGCCTTCAGTACAGGCAACGACAACGGCCCGATGGCTACCATCAACGTCACGCCCCTCGTGGACGTGATGCTGGTGCTGTTGATCATCTTCATGATCACCGCACCGCTGATGACCCATAAGGTCGAGATCAAACTGCCCGAAGCCACCCTCGCCAAGCCCGAGGAGGCGTCCAAGATCACGCCGATCACCCTGGCCATCCAGGACAGCGGCGCGGTCTACTGGAACGATGAGCCGGTCACCATGGATCAGCTGGAAAGCCGTTTGTCGGTCGAAGCGCAGAAGACGCCGCAGCCGCCGATCAACATCCGCGGTGACCGCACCACGAAGTACAAGGTGGTCAATTCGGTGGTGACGGTTGCGCAGCGGCAAGGCATGCGCAAAGTCGGCTTCGTCGCGATCAAAGAACGTTAATCGGAGAACAGTCCCATGGCTTTCAGCAACAACTCCGATAGCGGCGCGATCTCCGACATCAACGTGACCCCGCTGGTCGACGTGCTGTTGGTGCTGCTGATCATCTTCATGGTCACGGCGCCGACGGTGTCTTACCCGATCGACGTCAACCTGCCCCAACCGACCAGCGTTCCGCCGCCGGTAACCGTCGAGCCGCCGCCGCCGATCCAGCTGCGGATCGATGCGACCGGTCAGGTGTTCTGGAACAACAATCCCACGCCGATCGCGGCGATCCCGGGGATGATGAAGGAAACGGTGCAGCGCGATCCCACCAATCAACCTCTGCTAGAAATCGACACCAACGAGGATGCCGAATACGGCACGCTCGCCAAGGTGCTGGCTTACGCCAAAAACGCAGACATGAAAAAAATCGGTTTCGTCCAGAAGTAATTCCGTCCGGAACCGACGCTTACCGTCGTGAGAACGCCGCCCACCGGGCGGCGTTTTTTTATGCGTGTTCTTATGCGCGCCGACTTCGTGCCCCTGGCGCGGGTCGCCGGCCTGGCGGGTACGTCTTGCGCCGATAACTGTGACGGGATTAACGTAAAGCCGGGCACCCCGCCCATGGAGGGAGATGCATATGGCCGGCTCCACCTACTGTGCTTCTGCTTACTCCGGCGACGCGCCTGTCGCCGAAATCAACGTCACCCCGCTGGTCGATGTGCTGCTGGTGCTGCTGGTGATCTTCATGGTCACCGCGCCCGTGCTGACCGGCACTTTGAACCTCGGGCTGCCGGTTCCCGGACCGCAACGCGACACGCCGCCGCCACGCGCCGAATTGATGGTGCAGGCCAGCGGCGCGTTCACCCTCGATGGCCAGACCCTGACCCGCGCGGAATTGCCGGCGGCGCTGAAGGCGTTGGTGCAGGCGGCGCCGAACACGGTGGTCGAGGTCGGTGCGAACGCCGACGCCGACTATCAGGCGTTTGCGCATGCGCTGTCGGCGGCGCGCGAGAGCGGGGTGCAGAATATTTCGACCCGCTGAGGGAGCGCGGTTTGTGAGGCGGCGGCCGTCCCGGTGGGGCGGCCGTCGTCGTTTTGGCAGATGCGATGCGTTGGTTTCAATGCTCGTGCGCTGCCGAAAGCAAATCGTCCTGCGCGCTTTTCAATCGGAGGAAGCTTCGGATCGATTCGTTGCGGCTCGCGGAGGATTGTCTTCGGGTGCGGCCGAAGGCTCGGTCCACCGCTTCCTCGCTTGCGTCGTGGTTGTGGTGTCGCGGTCGCGGCTTGCGCCGCTCCTACAGGCAGGCCATGTGGTTTCCACCGGAGGTTGGATTTTTGCGCCGTGGTGTTGCGACGGGGTTGGCTGTGATGCAAGTCTGCGGTGTGGCCGGCGCAGGTATGCGGGTGTGCCGGAAATGATGGATGGTACGAGGCGCCGCGATCATGGCGATTCGTCGTGAAACATGCGCTCGAATCCGCCAATAAAAAACGCTGGAAATCCAGGCATTTCAGCGACAACGCCGCGATTGCCCCAACCCTATGAGCGACGCGGCAAGGGCTCGACGCTCAATCGCCTTTCGCGATCACATCCAGATACGCGCGCACCGTCGCATCGAGGCCGGCGTACAGCGCTTCGCCGATCAATGCGTGGCCGATCGACACTTCGAGCACGTTTGGAACCGCGCGCAGGAACGCGCCGAGATTGGCCTGGCTCAGATCGTGGCCGGCGTTGACGCCGAGGCCGGCGGCCTGGGCGCGACGCGCGGCGGTAGCGAAGGCTCGCACGGTCGTGTCGATATCGCCTTGCGCGAAGGCGTCGGCGTACGGGCCGGTGTAAAGCTCGACCCGGTCAGCGCCCAATTCGGCCGCGCGCTCGATGCCTTCGCGATCGGCGTCGGCGAACACGCTGACCCGGCAATCGAGTTCGTGCAGTTGCGCGATCAACGGACGCAGCGCGTCGGCGTCGCGTTCGAAATCGAAGCCGTGGTCGGAGGTGAGTTGATCGTCGCCGTCCGGCACCAAGGTGACCTGCGCCGGCCGGGTGCGCCGGCACAGTTCGATCAAGCCCGGATAGCCGGCGCGCGGCGGCGCGAACGGATTGCCTTCGATGTTGAACTCGACCGCGCGCGCTTGGGTGAGTTCGGCCAGCGCGTACACGTCGTAGTCGCGGATGTGCCGCGCATCGGGCCGCGGATGCACGGTGATGCCGTGCGCGCCGGCGTCGAGGCAGGCTTGCGCGGCGCGCGATACATCGGGTTCGCCGCCGCCGCGCGAATTGCGCAGCACCGCGATCTTGTTGACGTTGACGCTCAGGACGGTCATGGCATCAGCCTAACCCGCCGGCTGCGATGCGGCGAGTGCGCAGTTTGGCCACGCATGCGTGCGCGGCCGGCGGCGTGAACAGTGGCGGATCGATCGCGGCCGGCGTGCGGCCGCGCGCTCAGCGCTGGGTCGGTTCGGACTGCGACGACGCGGCGAGTTTGCGCGCTTCGGCCTGCTCGCGCAGGCGGCGCAGTTCGACCGGGTCGATGATCACCGACACGTCGCGGCTGGTGTTGTCGAGGCGACGCGCCAGCAGGCTCATGACGCCGGCGATCATCAGCCCGAGCGCCGCCAGCAGGCCGACGGCCATCAGTCCCGGCGAGGTGGTCTTCAGCGCCAGGCCGAAGGCGGCGATGGCCAGCAACAGGTAAACCCAAGGCATTGCGGCGTGCTCCCTGACGAATTCGATGACCCCTCTGCGCGCCCGCTCGCAGCGTGGCGGCCCGGCGCGTGGACCTCGGCGGGCCCGGTTCGAGTGTAGCGCGGCGCGGTGGCGGCGGCAGCTGGGGCGATCCCCGGCTGCGACGGTCGGCACAACGGCGGGCAAGAGCGGCTGCGGCTGAATGGCCCAGGCCGGCACCCACCGGCCCTTGCGGGCAACACCAACCAGGCCAACGCCTCGGGCAAGCGCAAGAACCCGCCCGGTCATTTCGCAGTCCTGGGGGCTTTTGTGGGAGGGCCTTTCAGGCCCGATGCTTTCCGGTCCGATCGTCGCGGCTGATCGAAAAGCATCGGGCCTGAAGGCCCTCCCACAAAAGACTTCGAAACCCGAGGCTTATCCCGATGCCCTTCCCTCAAGGCAACGGCGACACCAACCGGGCCAACGATTCGGGCAAGCGCAAGAACCCGCCCGGTCATTTCGCAGTCCTGGGGGCTTTTGTGGGAGGGCCTTTCAGGCCCAATGCTTTCCGGTCCGATCGTCGCGGCTGATCGAAAAGCGTCGGGCCTGAAGGCCCTCCCACAAAAGACTTCGAAACCCGAGGCTTATCCCGATGCCCTTCCCTCAAGGCAACGGCGACACCAGCCGGGCCAACGCCGCGGGCAATCGCAAGAACCCGTCCGGTCATTTCGCAGTCTGGGGGGCTTTTGTGGGAGGGCCTTTCAGGCCCGATGCTTTCCGGTCCGATCGTCGCGGCTGATCGAAAAGCGTCGGGCCTGAAGGCCCTCCCACAAAAGACTTCGAAGCCTCAAGGGCTATCGCGATTCCCACGAAGCGCCGAGGCCTGTCCCGATGCTCGCCCCTCAAAGCAACGGCGACACCAACCGCGCCAAGGCCTCGGGCAACCGCGTACGCCACAACGACCGTTCGCGGTCGCTGCGCGCCCGCGGCGCGCGCGAGCATTCCTGTTCGATCAACGCGGCCAGTTCGCCGGCCAGGGTCGCGTTGTAGAACATCACCGAAATCTCGAAGTTCAGGCGGAAGCTGCGGTGGTCGAAATTGGCGCTGCCGATGATCGCCATTTCGTCGTCGCACAGCAGCGCCTTGGTGTGCAGCATGCGCGGGCCGTACTCGTGGATCTTGACCCCGGCTTCGAGCAGCTCGTCGAAGTACGAACGCGCCGCGTAGGTCACCAGGCGGCTGTCGCTGAGCTTGGGCACCAGCAGGCGCACGTCCAGGCCGCCGAGCGCGGCCGAGGTCAGCGCCATGCGCGCGGCTTCGCCGGGCACGAAGTACGGCGTGACCAGCCAGACCCGCTGGCGCGCGGCGTGGATCGCGCCGACGTGGACGCGATGGATCGCTTCCCAGCTCGAATCCGGGCCGGAACTGACCACCTGCGCGGCGATCGTGCCCTGCACCGGCGCCGCGTTGACGTGCCGGATCGGCGGCTCGCCGGTGGCGTAGCACCAGTCTTCGGTGAACACCAGTTCCAGCTCGCGCACCACGTCGCCCTCCAGGCGCAGATGCAGGTCGCGGTAGGCGTCCTCGCGCAGGCGTTCGTCTTCCTCGTCGGTGATGTTGATGCCGCCGGTGTAGCCGACCCGGCCGTCGATCACCACGATCTTGCGATGGGTGCGCAGGTTCAGCCACGGCCGCCGCCACAGCCAGCGCAGCTTCATCGGGTGGAACCAGGCGACCTGCGCGCCGGCATCGATCAGCGGCTGGATGAAACGCTGCTTGGTCGCGCCCGAGCCGACCGCGTCGAGCAGCAGCCGCACCGTGACCCCGGCGCGCGCACGTTCGATCAGCGCATCGCGCAGCGCGGTGCCGGTGCGATCAGGTTGATAGATGTAGTACTCCAGGTGGATGCGCTCGCGGGCCAGGGCGATGTCGGCCAGCAGCGCGGCGTACTTGGCGCCGCCGTCGATCAGCAGGCGCGCTTGGGTCGCGGTGGTCGGCGGCAGGCCGGTGGTGGCCTGGCCGAGCCGGGCCAGTTCGATCGCTTCCGGCGACGGGGTCAGCCCCGGCGGCGGCGCCGGCAGTGCCGCGCGTGCGCGCACCCGGCGCAGGCGCTGGCGATGGATGCGCTGAGGGCCGAAGAAGTAATAGATCAAAAAGCCCAGGTACGGCAGCGCCGCCAGACTGATCAGCCAGCTGATGGTCGCGACCGGCTCGCGCTTCTGCAGCACGATCCACAGCCCCAGCCAGACCAGATAGAGCGCCCAGCCGGCGGTGAGGTACACGCCCAGGTAGGGAATGCTGACCAGGGTTTGCCACAGCTCGGACACGTCGGGCTCCATCGGGCGATCGCTGCGGCGGTCGCCGGCGTGGGCTAAGGCTAGCCCGCCGGGGCATGGGCGCAAAGTGTGCAATCGGTCCACCCGACTCCGAGCGCGCGTGACCGCTCGGGATCCGCGCCGCGACCGGCCGCAATGGTGACGGCACCGGGCCGGTTTCGCGGGCGATCGAGGCACGGCGTGCCCGGTTCGGAAAGCCGCTCGCACCGGCGCGGGCGGATGATCGCGCGCATCGCCGCGCCGCGGCCCGGCAGGACCCGAATTCGCCGGCCGGACTCGCGTCCGTTCGCGGCTGCGACTACTGTGGCCTCCACCCTGCCCGCGCCGCTCGCCGGCGCACCCACCCACGGAAGGCCCGTCATGAAATACCGCCTGCTGTTCGTCCTCGCCCTGGCCGCGTTGCCCGCCCTGCCCGCCTTCGCGCAGAAGGCCAATCGCATCATCAGCGTCTCCGGCGCGGCCGAAATAAAAGTCGCCCCGGACGAAATCCTGCTCAACGTCGGGGTCGAATCGCGGCATCCGCGGCTCGAGGAAGCCAAGCGCCAGAACGACGAAAGCATCGCCAGCGCGCTGGCCTTCCTCAAGCGCAACGGCGTGCCCGACAAGGACGTGCAGACCGATTTCATCACCATCGAGCCGCAGTACGAACGCGACGATTCCAGCCGCTCCGCGCTGGAGCGTTCGCGCGTGGTGCCGTTGCTGTACGTCGTGCGCAAGAGCATCGGCATCCGCCTGACCCGCGTCGGCGATTTCGACGCCTTGCTGTCGGGCCTGCTCGGCAACGGCGTGCAGTACATCCACGGCATCGAATTTCGTACCTCGCAACTGCGCAAGCACCGCGACGCCGCGCGCGCGCTGGCGATCCGCGCGGCCAAGGAAAAAGCCGATGCGCTGACCTTGGAACTCGGCGTCCGCCGCGGCGCGGCGCAGACGATTTCGGAATCGTATTCGGGCGGCTGGTGGCGCAGCAGCACCGGCTGGGGCGGCGGTGGCGGCCAGCAGATGCAGAACGTGATCCAGAACACCGGCGGCGGCGGCGGCGAGGACGGCGCGACCATGGCGGTCGGGCAGATCAGCGTCAATGCCTCGGTGGATGTGACGTTTGCCATCGAGTAGTTGCGATCGATCGCCATGCGTTGCGGCGCCGATTGTTCGTCGCTGACTCGTCTGAAGATCCAGGACGTTATTCCCGTGGATGCGAACTCGCTTTGATTCGGCGAAGGCGGAAATTGCAAGCTAGGTCGAAATTTCCAAATCCACGAGCTGAGTCGAAACTTCCAAATCCACTAGTTGAGTCGAACCTCTCAAGTCGTCATTCCCGCGAACGCGGGAATCCAGGGCCTTTCGAGCGAGAAGGGTTCGTATTCCGAGCGGCCTGATGACTGCAAGTAGACATTGAGCGACGCCGGTTTTTTGGGCACGCCTGAGCGAAGGACTTCATGCGCTTTCGCTTGAGAGGCCCTGGATTCCCGCGTTCGCGGGAATGACGGTCGGGAGGGCGCGTCGGGGTTGAAGGCGTCGTATGCGAGCGCCCCCAACCCATTCGCTCGAAAGGCGCTGGATTCCCGCGTTCGCGGGAATGACAGTCGGGAGGGCGCATCGGCGTTGAAGGCGTCGTATGCGAGCGCCCCCAACCCATTCGCTCGAAAGGCGCTGGATTCCCGCGTTCGCGGGAATGACAGTCGGGAGGGCGCATCGGCGTTGAAGGCGTCGTATGTGAGCCCCTAACCCTTTCGCTTGAAAGGCCCTGGATTCCCGCGTTCGCGGGGATGACGGTCGGGAGAGCGCATCGGCGTTGAAGGCGTCGTATGCGAGCGCCCCCAACCCTTTCGCTCGAAAGGCGCTGAATTCCGGCGTTCGCGGGAATGACAGTCGGGAGGGCGCATCGGCGTTGAAGGCGTCGTATGCGAGCGCCCCCAACCCTTTCGCTCGAAAGGCACTGGATTCCCGCGTTCGCGGGAATGACAGTCGGGAGGGCGCGCCGACGCTGTAAGTATGGTGTGCGAGCCCCATCAGCGAGCGATGTATCGGTATCGGATGAACGAGTGGATGAGTTATTGAGCCAACGTCGGCGGTTCGACCAGGTCGCTTGGTCGGCTCACCTCGCTAACCACACAGACACGCCCATCGATTTATCCACCGCCCCATCGCCCCCCCGCGTCGCACCCGCTGCGACACCCCCGCCCTACCCTGCGCGCATGGATTCGGCCCGCAAAACCCAAGTCTCGCTCCAGCCCACCGCGTTCAAGGGCCGCGGTTCGGCGTCGTACGTGCCGGGACGGTATGCGGTCACCACCGCGCACGGCGAGGACGACGGCTGGGGCTCGGTGTATGTCGACGACGGCACCGACACGCGGCCGGAAACCCGGGTCACCGAAGAAACCGCGCGCAGCATCATCAGCCGCAACGATTCGCCCGATATCGCCTTCGGCCAGTCGGTCAATCCCTACCGCGGCTGCGAACACGGCTGCGTGTACTGCTTCGCCCGGCCCTCGCACGCCTATCTGGAACTGTCGCCCGGGCTGGACTTCGAAACCCGTTTGTTCGCCAAGGTCAACGCCGCCGAGCGCTTGCAGAACGAACTCGCGCGGCCGGGCTATCGCTGCGTGCCGATCGCGCTGGGCATCAACACCGATTCCTATCAGCCGATCGAGCGCCGCTTCCGCATCACCCGCGGGGTGATGGAGGTGCTCGACGCCTGCTCGCATCCCTTCAGCCTGATCACCAAGAACGCATCGATCGTGCGCGACGTCGAGCTGCTCGCATCGATGGCGAAACGCGGCCTGGTGTCGGTGTATTTCTCGGTCACCACCCTCGACAACCCGCTGTCGGCGAAGATGGAACCGCGCGCCTCCGCGCCGCACTCGCGGCTCAAGGCGATGCGGACCCTGGCCGAGGCCGGCGTGCCGGTCGGGGTGATGGTCGCGCCGACGATCCCGATGATCAACGACGGCGAGATCGAGCACATCCTCGCCGCGGCCTACGACGCCGGCGCGCGCGCCGCGGGTTACGTGGTGTTGCGGCTGCCGCACGAACTCAAGCAGGTCTGGCGCGAGTGGCTGCAACTGCACTACCCCGATCGCGCCGCGCACGTGATGAGCCTGATCCAGCAGATGAGCGGCGGCAAGGATTACGACAGCCGTTTCGGTCAGCGCATGCGCGGCGAAGGCCCGTTCGCGCAACTGATCGCGCAACGTTTCCAGAAAGCCTGGCGCCGGCACGGATTCGGCCGCTTGCCGGCGCTGGACACCAGCCGTTTCGTCGCGCCGCGCAAGCCGACGCCGCAGCTGGAACTGTTCTGACGATCCGGCCGCTTGCCGCGCGCCCTCGATGCGTGCGCCCGGCGCCGCCCGCGGCATCGCGACGGCAGGCGCGATCTACTCCGATTTCCTGTTGCCTTCGCGCGGCTTCGCCGAACGCTCGTCACCGGACCTGGCGCCGCTCGGTTCGCAGCGTTGCGCGTGGCCGAGCCGGTCGCTCAGTAAGCGCGCCCAATGGCGTGTCGGATCGGCGCCGTCGTAGTGCTGTGCGAATCGCGCCGGCAGGTAGTCGTGGTGTTCGAGCTCGAAGAGCGCGGCGCGCGTACTCGCCGCGCAATCGCTGCGCGGCCCGAGGTAGCGTTCGCAATTCGCCGACTGCTGGACGAGCAACGCCAAGCGCCTTAGCCATGGCCAGCTGAGTGCGGGCACGAGAGCTCATTGACTCTGCGAGAGCTCTGTACTCGCCGCGCAATCGCTGCGCGGCCCGAGGTAGCGTTCGCAATTCGCCGACTGCTGGCGCAGCAACGCCAGCGCCTGATCCTTGCGGCACGAGCTCAATGCGTAGGAGGCGCGATACAGCAGCGCCTTGCCGACCACCGAATGCATGGTCGGCCGGATGTGGTCGCCGCGCTCGATGTGCGCGATCACGTCGGCGAACAGGGCATCGGCCTGGGTCGCGCGCTGGCGGCGAACGAGCAACTGCGCCAGGGCGAAATCGCTGACCAGGCGGATGTTGGCGTGAGGCGGGAAATACTGTCGGTTCTCGATCTGGCTGTCGATCAGCAGGCGCTCGGCGTGCTGCTGCGCGGCTTCGCCGGGTTGTTCGGCGAAGGCCAGGGCCAGCTTGGTCTTCTCCAGCGGCATGGGGATGTCGGTCTCCTTGCCGGTGCGGATCAGGTCCTCGAGCATGTCCACGCCTTGCTTGAACGAAGCGGTGTCGCTGGCGTCGCCGCTGAAGACCAGTTTGATCGCCAGGTTGTACTTCGCGCGCAGGCTGCGCTCGTGAGTGGGGCCGAGGGTCGTTTCCAATAGAGTGTTCGCCGCGCGCGCTTTGGCGACGGCCTCGCGGCCCTGCCCCAGCACCGCGTCGTTCTGCGATTCCTGGCGCAACAGTTCGGCGTATTCGGGATGTTGCTCGCCGTAGGTCGCCACGATGATCGTGCGCGCGCGCGCCGCCGACTGCACCGCGGCGGCCAGGTCGCCGCACAGGTACTGGGCTTCGGACGCGAGCACCCAGGCGCGGCCGGTTTCCGGGTGCCGTTCGCCGAAGGCGCGGCGGCGATATGTCAGCAATCGTTCGGCCTGCGATCTGGCCTGCAGGTCCAGATCGTTCTTCATCAGCGTATGCACCAGTTGGAAACGGGCGGCATCGGCGAGCAGGGGATTGCCGCGTTCGGTCATGGCGATGGCCTGCTCCAGATCGCGCTTGGCGGCCTGAAGCTGATACTCGCGCGTGCGCCATTCGCCGCGCAGCGTCAGCAGTTCGGCGACCGAATCGTGCGCCGCCGGGCCCAGCGATCGCGCGTCGGTCAAGGCCGATTCCAGCATCGCCATCGCGCCGTCGTCGTCGGCCAGTCCCCATTTGGCGCGCGCCAGTTCGGTCTGCAATGCGAGGCGGCGCATGCGCGTGGCTGCGTCGCGCGCGCCTTGCAAGGGCCGCAAGGCCTGGCTGGCGAGCCGTTCGGCGCGGTCGTAGCGCGCCTGCAGATTGAGCAGCGACGCCGACGCGGCGTCGACGCCGGGATCGTCGATGCCGTGTTCGCGCAGCAGCCGTTCGGCTTCGTCGATCAGCGCCTGCGCATGCCGGTAGTCGCCGATCACCGTATAGCTGCGCGCAAGTACGGCCAGACCGCGCGCGCGCACCGCCGGCAGATCGCGCGGACACAGGCGGCGCAACGCGGCTTCGGTCGCGATCAGGTTCGCGCGCGAAACGAACGGCAAGCGACCCAGTCCGGAGGTCGAGGCGATGCCGAGGCGCGATTCGAACAGGCGGTTCAAGGCCGCGGTCGCGCGCGCGGTTTCCTGTTCGCGGTGTTCGCGCCAGCGCAGGCAGCCCCAGCCGGCGGCGAGGGCGAGGACCAGCAACGTCAGCACGATGACGATCGCCTGTCGGCGGCGCGGCGCGACGTCGTCGCCGGCGGAAGCGCCCGCGTCGGGCTCAGCGCGCGCGCTGCGCACGAAGCTCATGCAGGCCGCCCGATGCAGGGATTTCGGTGAGCGAAGTCTGGATCGGAGCGTCGCCGATTTGAGCGCGACCGATCGGACAATCGCCGATCGAAGAAGCGACGGAAAACGCGAGCGGATGCGTAGAGTTTTCAACATGCATACAGGACAACTCAATTTGGCACGCATGCCTTCAAGCGGCGTTTCGTATGCTGGATTCTTGCGATGAAAACGGCAACCACGACCAAAGCATAGGGTTCGATGTCACGTGGGCATCACGAATACGATGTGTCTTGTCGTAGGTATCGAGAGGAATGCGGGTTCGAGGACATCGCGGCGATCGACGCCGCCGTACGGCGATGACGCGGCATCGCCGTATCGGCGGTGCAGGTTTTCGCCATCGCTGTATCGGTGCGCGTCGCGCGAATCCGCGCGCGATCCGCATCAGCCCGCGCAGTCGCGCGCGAGCATGGTTTCGTTCGTTACCATGCCGCCATCCGCCGCATCGTCGCGGGCGGCCTGCAGGGCCGGTTCGTGCGCCGAGGCGTTGCCGAGCAAGGCGAACACCAGGGCGGCGATCGCCGCGGTCGCCGCAGCCAGCCCGTACATCAGCCAGGCGAAGGCCTGGTCGTAGCCGCGAACGAGTTCGGCCGGGTCGAGTTGCGGCAACAAGCTGTGAGCGCGCAGTGCATCGCCGGTGGCCAAACGCTGCGCGGCTTGCGCCAACACGGCACCATCGACCGTCGTCGTAGCGCCCAGGCGCAGGTGCAGCAGGCCGGCCAAGGCGGCGGCCACCACCGCGATCGCAATGCCTTCGCCCGACACCCGGCTGGCGCCGAACACGCCGGCGGCCATGCCGGCGCGTTCCTTCGGCACCACGCTGATCGCCAGGCCGTCCATCAAGCCCCACGGCACCGCCGAGCCCGCGCCGATCAACAGCATCGGTGCGACCAATCCGGCGACCGACCCGTCCGCCGCCTGCAGCCCCAGCCAGACCAGACCGGCGGCGGCGAGCAACAAGCCGATCGCGCACAAACGGCCGGCGGCGATGCGGTGGCTCAACACCGCGGCGACGAAGGGCACGACCAGCATCGGCGCGGACAGGGCGATCATCATCAGGCCGGCGTCGAGCGCGCTGAGTCCGTGGATGCCGATCAGGCGCACCGGCAACACGATGATCAACGCCAGATAGCAGAACCCGGTGCCGATCGGCAGCAACTGCGCGCCGACGAAGCGCGGGTACTTGAGCAGGCTCAGGTCGAGCATCGGCCGCGCCGCGCGGGTTTCCACCCGCACGAACAACGCCAGCATCGCGGCCGAGCCGAGCAGGGCGGCGAGCACCCATGGATCGCTCCAGCCGCGTTCGGGCGCTTCGAGCACGCCGATGGTCAGCATCGCCAGCATCGCGGTCGAACTCAGGCTGCCGGGCAGGTCGAGCCGCGCCGCATCGGGGTCACGCGATTCGCGCATGCGCGGCACGCCGAACACGGTCGCGAGCACCGCGATCGCCAGACTCGACAGGAACACCGCGCGCCAGCCCTGGGTCTGGACCAGCCAGCCGGCCAGGCTGGGGCCGAACGCCAGGCCCAGCCCGAACGCGGTGCCGAGCAGGCTGAAGGCGCGGATCCGTGCCGGCCCGTGGAACTCCTGCGACAACGCGGCATTGCCGCCGGCCAGCGCCAGCGCCGCGGCGACGCCTTGCAGCACCCGCAACGCATTCAACGTGAGCAGGTTAGGTGCCAGCGCGAGCAGAAGCGACACCACCGCGTACGCGACGATGCCGATCGAGAACACCCGCTTGCGGCCGTAGGTGTCGGCCAGGGTGCCGGCCGCCATCAGGCAGCTGCCGAAGGCGAGCATGAAAGCGTTGGTCATCCAGTTCAGCGCGATCGGGCTGCCGCCGAGTTCGGCGGCGATGGCCGGGATCGCGACCGGCGGCGCGGTGAAACTCAGCGGCAACACCAGCCCGGCGAGGCACACGGCGCCGAGGATCAGGAAACGGTCGTAGCGGCCGGGCAGGGCGGCCGCGGGGGGCGGGGAGGGCATGGGGAGGTCGCGTCGGGGGCTGGAAACCAGGGTAGTCGCGCCGCAATCGATGAAAAACACCGGCTTGGGCCGGTCTTTGTGGAATGATTGGATGTAATGGAGCGGGAATGGGGAATCGGTAGAGCCAGAGCCGACCCGAGCTCACGCCCTTGCTCTCCGATTCCCTATTCCCCATTCCCCATTCCCGATTCCCGGCCCCCATGGACAAACTAACCAGCCTGCAAGCCTTCATCCGCACCGCCGAGACCCGCAGCTTCGTCGCGGCCGGGCGCCTGATCGGGGTGTCGTCCTCGGCGGTCGGCAAGAGCGTGGCCAAGCTGGAACAGCAGCTCGGCGTGCGCCTGCTCCAGCGCAGCACCCGCAACGTGCGCCTGACCGAGGAAGGCCGCCAGTTCTACGAGCGCTGCCGGCCCTTGCTCGATGAGCTGGCCGACGCCGAGGCGATGCTGACCCACGCCATGCAGGCGCCGCGCGGACGCCTGCGGGTCAGCCTGCCGAACGCGGGCTATCGCTTCCTGCTGCCGGTGCTCGGCGAATTCCGCCGGCGCTATCCCGAGGTCGAGCTGGACCTGGACTTCAACGATCAGCTGGTCGACGTGATCGAAGGCGGCTTCGACCTGGTGATCCGCAGCGGCGACATGCCCGACTCGCGCCTGCGCGCGCGCCGGCTGGGACCGTTCTGCTTCATGCTCGTCGCCTCGCCCGACTACCTCGCGCGGCGCGGCGAACCGCGCGCGCCGGCCGATCTGGAAGCCCACGACTGCATCCATTTCCGCTTCGCCAACAGCGGCAAGGTGCAGGAATGGTCGCTGCGCCTGGAGCCGGGCGAAGCGCCGCCGCACCTGCCGGCCTCGCTGGTATGCAACAACAGCGAAGCCGCCGTGCTGGCGGCGCTGCACGGCTGGGGCATCGTCTACTCGGTGGATTTCCTCGTGCGCGATTACCTGGCCTCGGGCCAGTTGCGCCGGGTGCTGCCGGGGTTCGAAACCCAGCGTGGGCAGTTCTGGGCGCTATGGCCGGCGCACCGGCACGTGTCGCCGAAATTGCGGGTGTTCGTGGATTTTCTCGATGAGCATTTGTTTGTGCAGGGGGCGGTGGTTTGAGAGACGCCGGCCAAGCCGGGACCTTGTGTCGACGATTCGCTGTTGCTGGTGGAGTTCCGGCGGCATGGCTTTCGCCTGAGTCATTCGCGGTGCCCGCGCCTCTGCCAGCCGTCATTCCCGCGAACGCGGGAATCCAGCGACTTTCGTGCGAAAGAATTTGAAGTCGAGTCGGTCCTGCTCATGCCGGTGCCTTGCGCGAGTCCACGAAGCGCATCGGCATCGCAGGTTCGCGAAAGTCTCTGGATTCCCGCGTTCGCGGGAATGACGGCTGGCAGAGGCGCGGGCAGGTGAGAAGGCGCGTATCGCCGTCAGAGCGCGGTGGTCAAAGAACGAAGCATTGCCGGCGTAACAACAGCGGCAACCGATACAACGATCAAAAAGTCGATATGGCAACGGAGTCAATCGCAACTGAGTCAGCAGCGACTTCGAATCCCGCCACCCATCAACAACGCACCTATCTCAAACCGCGGCGCGCACACCCTCACCGCAACCGCCGCTCCCCTTCTTCCCCGAACCCCCGCCGATACGAGGTCGGATTGGTTCCCACCGAGCGCGCGAAGCGATCGCGGAACGTCGTCGCCGAGGCGAAGCCGACCTGCATCGCGATCTGCTCCACCGACAGGTCGGTGGTTTCCAGAAACTGTTGCGCACGGCGGATGCGCGCGATCAACAACCACTGCAAGGGCGTGGTGCCGGTCTGTTCGCGAAAGCGCCGGTTGAGCGTGCGCGTGCTGATCGCCGCGCGGCGCGCCAGCTCGTCGATCAGCAGCGGCCGGTCCAGATGCTGCTCCATCCAGCGCAGCAGCGGCGCCAGCGAGGCGTCCGACTGCGGCGCCTCATGCACCACCAGCGGCGAGTGATCGGCGCCACGCTCCATCGGCATCACCGCCCAGCGCGCGGCCGCCGCCGCCGCGGCCGCGCCGTAATCGCGCCGGACCAGATGCAGGCATAGGTCGATGCCCGCCGCCGATCCGGCCGAACTGAGAATCTGGCCGTTGTCGACGAACAACACGTCCGGATCGACCCGCACCTGGGGATAACGCTCGGCCAGTTCGACCGTGGTCGACCAATGGGTGGTCGCGCGCTGGTGGTCGAGCAGGCCGGCTTCGGCCAGCACGAAGGCGCCGGTGCAGATCGATGCCACGCGCGCGCCGCGCTGCGCCGCCGCGCCGATCGCGGCCAGGGTGGCCGGCGCGATCGGCGTACGCCAGTCCGACAGGCCCGGCACGATCACGGTGTCGGCCTGATCGAGCGCGCTCAGCGTGGAGGCGACGATCAGCTCCAGCGAGCGCGTCTTGATCCGTTCGGTTTCGGCGCAGATCCGCACCTCGTAGGCCGGCTCGCCGTCGGCGCGGCGCACCGAGGGAAACACCAGGCCGGGAATCGACAGCTCGAACGGCAGGACACTCTCTAAAGCGACAACAGCGATCCGATGCATTAACGGGGACTTCGTGGGGCGGGGGATAACCGATTCTAGCCACGGCTCCGCGGCCGCAACGGGTACCGCCTGCGCAGCTTCGGCCTTGGCCGAAAGCAGGCGCAATCTGGCGGTTTCCACGCCATTGGTGCATGGTCGGCTGGTGCGCACGCGCGGGCTGGTCGACAATGCGGCGCACTACGCAGGCGCGCGATGCGCCGCCGCCGTCAGGAAGACAAGCCAACGCCCGGATGCTGGAACGCCATCGCCACGCAGTTATCCACCGCCGCCCGCGCCTGTTCTGGGCTCCGGCCGGCGACGTCGCATTCGCGTGCGGCCCGGCATCGCGCGTTGCCGGCGAAGCCGCCGCGCCGATTCGCGCCGCCGCCGTCACGCGCCGGCCGCCGCCCGCCCGGCCCCTGCCCACTTCTCCCGTCCCGATCGATGCGGCCGCCGCGCCGCAAGGAATCCTCATGCCCTCTCGCTCCGCCGCGACCCGCCGCCTGCTCGGCCTGGCCCTGTTCGGTTTCGCCTTGCTCGCTGGCAGCGCGCAGGCCGCCGGGTTCGACTGCAAGCGCGCGCGCACCACGGTCGAAATCAGCATCTGCGCCGATCCCGGGCTGTCGCGCCTGGACAGCGAAATGAACGATCTCTACCGCCAGATCCAGTCCGAGACCGTCGGCGTCGACGGCGAAACCGGCCGCCGCATCGATCCGATCGCCGCCGAGCAACAGCGCTGGCTCGCGCGCCGCAACGCCTGCGCCGACCGCGCCTGCCTGGATCGCGCCTACCGCGATCGCCTGGCGCAGATGAAGCGCGATTGGTCCGAGGCGCTGGCCCCCTCGGCGAGCGCGCCCGGCCCGGCGGTGTACCGCTACGGGCGCCACGGCGATTTCAAGGTCTTCATCGCCGATTTCCGCCGCGCGGTGGCCGCCGGCGATCGCGCCGCGGTGGCGAAGATGACCGCGCAGCCGTTCCTCGACTACAGCCAGGGCGAGAGCTGCCTCAACCGCCCCGATCCGTGCGACGCCGAACAGCGCCGTCACGACGCCAGCGCGGGCAGCGAACGCGAAGTGATCGGCCTGTACGACCGCATCATCACCGCCGCGGTGCGTTCGGCCCTGCAGGCCAACAAGATCCGCGCCTACTCGCAGCGCATCGACGCGGCCAAGGACGAAAACGGCGAGGTCCCGTCGCCCGGGCCGATCGGGCCGGGCGAGTACCTGCTCGACAGCGAAGACCTGCACGCCCAGCGCGTGTTCAAGAAGGTCGGCGGCGTCTACAAGATGCAGCGTGTGCCGTTCTATTCGTAACCTCGGCGTCGTCGTCGTCGTCGTCGGCTGCGTGGCGACACGAACGTTCGAATTCGTTTTCTACGATTCGCGCCATCCAGTCGCTCCATTCAATCCGGTTCAATGAGTCCTGCCATGTCCGCAACGCCGAATCTGATTCGTATTCGATCGATTGTCCGCGCGCGCGCCGCGTCGATCGCGCTGTGCCTGAGCCTGTGCGGCGTCGCCCAGGCCGCCGCGCCCGCCGCGACGGCGGCGGCGTTCGACGGCTACTGGCAGACCTGCGAGCGCTACCAGGGCGAGGAGTATTGCGAGAGCCTGCAACTGAGCCAGCAGGGCGAGACGATTCGCGCGGCCTGGAACTGGCGCGCGAGCCAGACCGGCGGCACCGACCTGCTCATCGGACGCATCGAGGACGGCCGCGCCGTGTTCGACGCACCGGGCTGCGAAGTTACTTCCGACAGCGAATGCCGGCCGAAGCAACAGGCGCGGCCGCAGTTGATGGTGCTGCTGCGTTGCGGGCGCGATCTGTACTGGGTCCACGATCGCAAGCGCAGCTGCGCGCAGGTGAAACCGAGCGAAAGCTATCGCCGCGTCGACCGCAAGGCGCTGTCCGCGGACGTGGTCGACTTCGCCGGTTACGATTTCTTCCGCCAACCCTGATCCGCCACCGCACTCGCCGACGCCCGGCCCGAGGACAACCCGCATGCGTTCAACCCGTACCGTTCGCCGCGTGTCGGCCGTCGTCGCGATCATCGCCCTGCACGGCGCCGCCCAGGCCGCATCGCCCGCGCCGCGGCCTTCGTTCGATTGCGCGCGCGCAAGCAGCCAGGTCGAACGCGCGATCTGCGCCGATCCGCGACTGGCGCGCGCCGATGCCGAACTGGCGCGGGTCTATCGCAGCAGCCTGGCCGAGCTGGACGCGCCGGCCGCCGCCGCATTGCGCGACGAGCAGCGCTGGTTCCTGCAGATACGCGACGCGGGCTACGCCGATGCGGCGGCGGCCGAAAAAGCCGCGGACTTGCGCAGCACGCTCGACTATCGCAGCAAGTATCTGGGCCAGATCCAGGCGCATCCGGCGCCGGGTCTGGCCGGCCGCTGGCGCAACATCGCCGGCGAAATCGAAATCCGTCGCGACGCGAAAGGCCGCTGGGACGTGCAGGCCAACGCCGCGCATCCGCTCGACGGCCGCTGGGTTTGCGACGCCGCCGGCCGCGACCGCGGCGAGAACGATACGGCGAGCGTGCATGTGGACGACGACGACAGCGTGCTCAAACTGGAGCGCGCGGGCGCGACCTTGCAGGTGACGGCGCTGGATGCGAAGGGCCAGCGCTTGACCATGCCCGATTACTGCGGCCACAACGGTTCGCTGGAAGGCACTTACTTCGCGGTGCCGGCCGCCAAGCGCTGAGGCGTCATCGCCACACGCGGCCGCTGTGAGCGAAGCCGCGCGCGCTGGACGCGCCGCGGATCGAGGCGTTGCGGTATGTGATGCGGATGCAGAGCGAAGCCATCGAGACTCGATCGGTCGCGCAGCCTTACAAGGTAGGCGTGTAGGTCACGCAATCCCCCTGTAGGAGCGGCGCGAGCCGCGACCGCGACATCGCGGCAGCGAGGTATGCGTGGTTTCGCGGTCGCGGCTCGCGCCGCTCCTGCAGTCGCTTTCGGCCGCATTGTCGAGGTCTGAGGTTATTGCTGGCCGATGGCGTCTCACCGAGCGCAAACAAGAGACCCCCGCGCCGCAGCGCGGCGCGAGGGTCGGAACAACCACCAAGCCAGCTCAAATCAGAGCACGGGTACCGCTCAGTTCTTGCAGCGCGCCGCGGTCGAGCCTTCCGGCAGGCCGACGTTGACCGCTTCCCACGCGCACGCCACGGTCTTGACCGCGCTGGCCTTGAGCAGGCCGCGATCGACCAGGTCCTGCGCCGCGGTCTGGGTCGCCACGCGCGCATCCGGGTAGCTGGCCTGCGAGGTCAGGTACAAGGTGTTGGCGCGGTACCAGATCTGGCCGGCGACGGTCGGGGTCAGGCCCTTGAGGCCGGTCGCGCCGTTGCACACCAGGTCGGACGGCAGCACGGTCTTGCGATGCGACTTGGGCACCTTCTGGCCTTCGGCCAGCAGGTAGAAGAAGTGATTGCCCACGCCCGAGGTGTAGTGCGGGTCTTCCTCGGTGAAGCCGCCGGCCGGGTAGCAGTCGAACGAACCGTTGCCTTCCTCGTCGGCGTCCAGGCTCGGCTTGAACATGTAGCGCAGCGGCACGCCGCTGAGCATCACGTTCTCGCCGATCAGGTAATCCGGCGGGTCCTTCGGGCTGTTGTCGAAGAATTCGACCAGGGTGCCGTGGATGTCGGAGGTCGCTTCGTTCAAGCCGCCGGCGTCGCCCGAGTACATCAGGCCCGAGGTGGCCTGGGTCACGCCGTGCGACATTTCGTGGCCGGCCACGTCGAGCGCGACCACCGGATTGGACACGCCGTAATCGCCGTTGCCGTAGACCATGCGCTTGGCTTCGCCGTCCCAGAATGCGTTGGTGCCGCCCACGTCGATGAAGAAGAAATAGGTGAAGGTGACATTGACGAAGCTCTGCACGCCGAGGCTGTCGCCGAAGATGCCGACGCGGTCGTAGAACTTCTTGTAGTAGTCCCAGGTCTTCGACACGCCGTAATGCGCTTCCACGCCGGTGCGCTCGATGTTGGTCATCTGCTCGTTGCCCCAGACGTTGTCGGCATCGAACATCGGCGGCGCGGTGAAATCGCCGCCGCCGAACACGAGATCGACGACGGTGCCGCCGGTGTTGTGCACCGTGCCGCCGCCGCGCTTGTCGTCGCGCAGCAGATAGCCCGCGCCGCGGCCGTCGCTTTCTTCCGCGCCGACCTTGCTGGTGGAGATCGGCACCTTGCCGCGGGTGACGGTGAAGCCCTGGCCTTCGGCCGCTTCGGCGGTGTAGATGCGGCTGTCGCGGCCGAGCAGGCCGCCGTTGTCGGCGTCGACGTAGATCAGATCGTGGACCGGACGCTGGGCCTTGTTGAGGCCGCGGAAGGTCACTTCATAGGCGAGCTTGGGCTCGTTGTTCTGGGCGAAATACACCATGCGCGAAGACGGCTTGTCGATGAAACGGCCGGCGAAATGCACGCCGGCATCGGCGATCGCCTGCGCCGACGACCGCTTCGGCGTGGCCGCGCCGCCCTGGCCGAGCTTGAGGTCCATGGTCTTGCTGACCGAGGTCAGCAGGCCGCCCTTGAGGTGCGCGACCAGATCGCCGCCGATCACCGGCAGGCCCTGGTAGTCGCGGTTGAAACGCACGTGCTGGCTGCCGTCGGCTTCGACGATCAGATCGCGCGGCACGTAGCGCTCGGCTTCGATCGCCGCGCGATCGGCGCCGGCCAGCGCTTGCGCGCCGGCGCTTTGCAGCTTCTGCGCCTGCAGCAGTTCGCGCGCGCGCGCCACCGCGGGGCTGAGTTCGAGCTGCGCGGCCGGCGTGCTGCCCGAGGCGGTCGCATAGGCGCTGTGCGCGGCGGGGGAGGATGCGGTGTTGGCGTTGACGTGCGACGCGCTCGGCGCGGCGGCGTTGCCTTGGTTCTGCGCGCTGGCGTTGGCGGCGTTGGCGTGGCCGTCGCGTTGCGCGGTGACCAGCGCGGTGGCGGTGGTGCCGGTGATCGCCAACAAGATCGAGGCGGTCAGGATGCGTTGTTTCATGGACATGCGTAGCTCTCCGAGTCATGCAACAAAGAAGAAAAGACAAGCAAATCGCCACGGCGCGATCGTGGTCGCGCGCGGCGGTACTGCACAACGGCAGGGATCTCGATGCGACGGCGAAGATGCGATCGACGGCGGTCTTTGCTGTGTGTTCGTCAGCATTCCCCATGCATCCGAACGCTGCCCGGCCGCACACCCCCCACCTTTTCCACACGCGATGTGGCCGTGGGATGCGCGAACTGGGATGTGCGTCAGAAGTCATCGAACGCGCGCATGCGCGCGGATGAAACTTAGTAACAAGTTTCGATACGAAGCGCGCGGCGATGCGTCGCGCGTGATGCGCGCATGCGGAAGATCGCGTTGATCGCGATATTGGTGTTGGGTAAAGAAGTCTTAGGACGATGCGTAACGCAACGTCGGATCAGCGATGGCGCGCGGCCGGGATGCGTGGGTGCGACGCGATCGGAGCGAGCAGCGTCGGGGCTCACGCCCCTCCCACAAAAGTAGTTGTGACGGCGCGGGTTGCGTTGCACCGCGCCTCAACGGCGTCGGATCGGCGATGGCGCGCGGCCGAGATGCGGGCGGGGGCGATGCGATCGGAGCGAACAGCGTCGGGGCTCAAGCCCCTGCCACAACAGCAATCGTGACGGCGCGGTTTGTCGCGTGTCGGGCCTCAGCGCGGCGGCGCCGGCATGATGTGCGACAGGTAGATGCGGCTGTCTTCGAAGATGCGGATCGCCACCGGCAGGCCGAGCTGCACCGACAGGTGGAAGGCTTCGTTCTTGGCCGCGGCCGAGGCCTCGGCCGGGTTGTCGAAACGTTCGTCGGCGACATCGCACGACAAGGTGCGGCCGAGGTAGGTGGATTCGTTGAGTTGCACGGTGTACGGCATCACGGTAGTCAGCCTTGTCGAACGAATCGGAAGTTGCCCCGGCCCAGCTTGACCGCTTGCTCAAGGCGGCGACCCATTCCTTTGCTGAGCGGCGTCCGTTGCCGGCGCATAAGTCGTGCTGCCGGGGCGCAGATAAGGTGACTTAACCGTTTATGGTTTGCCCTAGGGGGACCACGAGGCGCGGCGTAGGAAATTTCCTACCGTGATGTAGGTGGTTGGACGGCGTATGCGCGGGCGGCCGGCATTGCGCGGCGAACGGGTACCCCGCGGTCGCGACTTGCGTCGCTCCTACAGGTAGCCCATGTAGGAGCGACGCGATCGCGACCGCGCCACCACCGGCAACCGCGCAACCACCACCACCCGAGCCACCCGCCCACCACGCCGTTCGCATGAACCGTGGCTGTAAGCCGCCGCCCACCCGCGACCTTCGGCGGATTCTGTCTTCCGGTCGATCGCCTAGCGTCGCGGCTCGCTCCCACGCGACTGCGACCAGGACGGCCCGATGCACGCCACTGCCAGGACGACGACGATGCCGCGCCGCCCGCCCGCGCCGCGCAGGCGCGCGGACCGCGCGCGTGGCTGGCACGGCTGGCGCATGCGCGCCGCCTGCGCCGCGCTGTTGTGCTCGGTCGGCTGCGCCGGCATCGCCGTCGCCCGCGACACGCCGCCGTCGCGGTCCGCGTTCGCGCCCTTGCACGCGTCCGCGCCGGCGCCTTATCGCAGTCGCGATCCGGATCGCCGGATCGGACAGCGCCCGGGCATCGCGCTCGACGATCCCGCCGCCGCGCGCCACGAGCCCATGCATTGCCCTGGACTGTCCTCGCGCAGCAGCGAAATCGAGCGCCAGTCGCGCCGCGCCGCCTGCCTGCGTCAGGCCCAGGCTCAGGACAGGGCCGGCCAGAACGGACCGTCGAGCCAGAGCCAGCGCGCCATCCAGGCGCTGACCAAGGCGATCAGCGTGGTCAGAGGCAAGCCGATGCGCAGGAAATCGCCGAACCGGTACTGGCCCGGGCCGAGGATGAGAAGGTTTCCGTGATGCCCGATCGGGGTCAGGAACGCGACCACCGCGCCCAGCGCGGTGCATACCACGAACGGCGTCGGCGGCAGGCCCAGCGATTGCGCCAGTGAGATCGCGATCGGCCCGAGCAGCACCGTGGTCGCCGCGTCCGACAGGATCTGGGTCAGCAGCGCGGCGGCGGTGAACATCACCAGCAGGATCATCAGCGGCGACCAGCCCGCGATCACGTGCAGCATCCCTTGCGCCAGCAATTGCGCGGTGCCGGTCTGCTCCATCGCCACGCCCAGCGGGATCACCCCGGCGATCATCACGAAGATGCGCACGTCGATCTCGCGATAGGCCTGTTCGACATCGACGCAGCGCGTGGCCACCATCGCCACCGCGCCGAGCAGGAACGCCAGCGGCGCCGGCAGCCATTCGGTCGCGGCGGTGAGCACGGTCAGCGCCAGGATCGCCAGCGCCAGCGGCGCGCGGATGCGCCGGCGCGCCTCGCCGGCGAACGGCACCAGCATCAGGAAGCCGTGGTGCGCGGCCAGCTCGGTGAAACGCGCCGGCCGGCCCCACAGCACCAGCAGGTCGCCTTCGCGCAGGCGCGCGTCGGACAGGCGCGGCGCGACCGCGCCCTGCTGCCGCCACAGGCCGGCGATCACCGCGTGGAAGCGGCGGGCGAAATCCAGTTCGCGCACGCTGCGGCCGATGAACTCCGAACCCGGCGCGACCACCGCCTGGACCAGCTGCGCCTCGCCGTCGCCGTCGGCGTGTTCGCCGAAGCGCTTGATCGCGTTGAGGTCCAGGCCGGCGTCGTCGTGCAGCGAGGCCAGCGCATCGGCCGAGGCCTCGACCAGCAGGATGTCGCCGCTGATCAGCGGGCTGCTCGGGCCCAGGTCCTGGCGGCGCTGGCCGTCGCGCAGCCAGCCGGTCATCACGAAGCGGTCGCCGAGCGCCTTCTGCAGCTCGGCCAGCGGCCGGGTGCTCCAGCGCGAGCCGTCCACGATCACCAGTTCGGTGCGGTAGCGGTCCAGGCGCAGGTAGCCGTCGTCGCCGTGTTCGCCGCCGCGCTTGGGCAGGAACCAGCGCGCCGCCAGCATGTACAGCACGCCGATCGCGACCAGCGCCAGGCCGATCGGGGTGATCGAGAAAATGCCCAGGCCCGGCGAACCGGTGCGTTCGAGCAGGTTGTCGGCCAGCAGGAAGGCCGGCGCGCTGACCAGGGTCAGGGTGGTGCCGAGCGAGGCCGCGAACGACATCGGCATCAGCAGGCGCGAGGCCGACAGCCCGCGCGACTTCGCGAACCGGGTCAGGATCGGCAGCATCATTGCCGTGACCATGACGTGGTGGGTGAACGAGGACAGCGCCGCGACCGCCGGCATGGTCACCGCGATCGCACGGCCCTCGCTGTGCCCGGCTGCACGACCGATCCACTGACCCAGCCGCTCGGTGATGCCGGTCGCGGCCAGCCCGCCGGAAATCACGAACACCGCCGCGACGATGATCGCCGGTTCGCTGGCGAACCCCGACAGCGCCTGCTTGGCATCGAGCACCCCGGTCAGCACCAGCGCCAGCAGGGTCAACATCGCGGTGACGTCGACCCGCAGCCGCTCGCTGACGAACAAATACAGCGCTGCGCCCAGGATCAGCAGGAAGGCGATTTGCGAAAAGTCCATCGCCGCATTGTGCAAGACTTGGCCGTGTCGACGCCGTATGCGCCATCCACCGAGCCGTCACGACCGCTTTGGCTACACTGCGCGGTCACGCCGCCTGAGCCTGCCGCCGCATTCGATGAGCCTGCCGCACGCCCCGATCAACGCCCCCAAGGCCGGAGACGACCGTTTCCGCCTGGCGATGACGGCATCGAACATCGGCATGGCGATCGTGTCCACCGACGGCATCTGGCTCGAAGTCAATCCGGCCCTGTGCGCGCTGCTGGGTTACCGCGTCGACGAATTGCGCGGCCACCATTACAGCGAAGTGACCCATCCCGACGATCTGGCGATCAGCCAGCATCTGGTCGCCGCGCTGGTCAGCGGCGCGCTGGCCTCGGTCGACGAGCACAAGCGCTACGTGCATCGCGACGGCAGCGAGGTGTGGGTGCAGCTCAACGTCGCGGTGATGCGCGACGAAGACGGCACCGCGCAGTATTTCATCTCGCACATGCGCGACATCCGCGGCGAACGCGAGGCCGGGATGAAGTTGAGCGCGCGCGCCGAGGAGCGCAGCGCGCAGCTCGACGCCTCGCACCGGCAGCTGCAGCTGTTCGCCGACGCGGTCGCCCACGACCTGCGCGCGCCGCTGCGTTCGATCGAAAGTTTTTCCGCGCTGCTCAACGAACGCGCCGCCGAGCGCCTCAACGAAACCGATCGCGATTACCTGGCGCGGATCCGCGCCGCGGCCTCGCGCATGACCGGGCTGCTGGCGGCGTTGACCGAGCTGTCGCACGTGACCCGTACCGAGATGCGGATCGCGCCGGTCGACCTGAGCCTGCTCGCCGACTGGGTCGGCGCCGAGCTGCAGGACGCCGACCCGCGTCACCGCGCCCAGATCAGCGTCCAGCCCGGCCTGCAGGTCGAGGGCGATGAGCGGTTGCTGAAGCTGATGCTGAACCAATTGATGCACAACGCCTGGAAATTCACCTGCGAACGAAGTGCCGCCCGGCATGCTGCGGCCCAGTCTTCAGTACAGCCGGCTTCCGCGCCGCCGGATGACGAGCGCGAACCGGTCCGTATCGAGGTCTTCGGTGAACGGTCCGGCGACCGGCTGGTGCTGTCGGTACGCGACCAAGGCACCGGATTTGACATGCGATATGCTCACAAATTGTTCGAACCGTTCCAGCGCCTGCACGGGCCGGATCAGGGCGGCGGTCACGGCCTCGGGCTGGCGATCGCCTGGCGCATCGTCGAGCGCCACCGCGGCCAGCTGCGCGCCCATTCGCAGCCCGATGTGGGCAGCACGTTTACCGTAGAACTGCCCGTCGTATCCGCGGGCGAGGAAACCCCGAATGCATAAGGAAATCCTGCTGGTCGAAGACAACCCCGACGACGTCGAGCTGACCCGGCTCGCCTTCGACGAGGCCAAGATCGCCAACAGGCTGGTGGTGATGGGCGACGGCGCCGAGGCGCTGGACTACCTGTTCGCCCGTGGCCGCTATTCCGATCGCGATCCCAACGATCTGCCGTCGATCGTGCTGCTCGACCTCAACTTGCCCAAGGTCGACGGCCGCGAGGTGCTGCAGGCGATCCGCGCGCACGAACCCACCCGCACTCTGCCGGTGGTGGTGTTGACCACCAGCACCGAGCCGTTCGACGTCGAGGCCAGTTATGCGCTCGGGGTCAACAGCTATATCCAAAAGCCGGTGGATTTCGAGCAGTTCGTGTGGGCGGTGAAGCAGGTGGGGTTGTATTGGCTGGTGTTGAATCATCCGCGCAATCCGTGAGGACGGGCGGGGCGTGGAAGCCTTAAGCGCAAAGCTTTAGGAGCAAAAGCAAATCCCCCCTGGCCCCCCTTTTTCAAAGGGGGGAACCCCTTGCGTTGGGGAACAGGCGATCGGAGCCTTTTTACGATTCCCGATTCCCGATTCCCGATTCCCGATTCCCGATTCCCGATTCCCGATTCCCGATTCCCGATTCCCGATTCCCGATTCCCGATTCCCGATTCCCGATTCCCGATTCCCGATTCCCGATTCCCGATTCCCGATTCCCGAACGCGAAGCAGCGCCCGAATCTGCGGCCGCAATCGCATCCACAAGATCCATCAAGCGCGTCAATGAGCCCACTTTGAAAAAGGGGGCGGGCGCCCGGCGAAAACCGTCGCAGCGACCACATCGTCAGCGCCGGGGGATTTGCTCCTGGCAACCATCACGGCCTGGCAGCGCCACCCTTACCCGCCCGCGTACAACCGCTCGGCGCGCTGAAACAGAATCCAGCTGGTCGCGATGTACTTGTCCCCACCCTTGGGCCGATTGCCGCGGTGGGTGTGGGTGAACGCGGCCGGCGCGATCAGCAGGTCGCCCGCGCGCGGCGCGATCTTGCGGCGCTGGTAAAGGAACTCGGTTTCGCCTTCCTCGAAGCCGTCGTTCAAGTAGATCGTCCACAGCACGTGCCGGTGCAGCGTCTCCGCGCTCTGGTCGCGCGGGTACAGCTCGCAATGCCAGTACGGGTAGCCGCCGCGGTTGGCGGTGTAACGCTGCAGGTTGATCGCGCCGGGACGGAACACGGTCTGCGCGATCGGCGACAACGCGTTGTCGTCCATCTCGGCCACGCGCTCGGCGGTGAGCCGATGGCGCTTGCCGTCGGCGCTCGGCGCTTCGAGCATCAGCGGCGCGATCATCGTGTGCGGATAGCGGCGCAGGTACTGCAGCAGGCCGCGGAACACCGCCAGGTTCAAGGCGAGCTCCATGTCCTTCCAGCCGTCGCGGCCGGTGATGGTGAGATCGCGGCTGTCCTTGAGGTCGGGCATGACGCCGCCGCCGACCCGGCCCGGCTCGCTGTCGCGGCTGGCGTCGAAGCGCTGCACCAGCGTCGCGCATTGCTCGCGCGTGAGCGCCTGCGGATAGACCTCGATGAAATCGTCTGCGCTGGAATCGGTCGTCGATGACATGGCGTTGATGGCTGCAAGAGGGCGCCCCGGGCCTGGCCGAGGGGAAGGCGGGCATCGTCGCATGCGCGCGCCGGGTTGCGAAAACGCAACACCACGGCAAGCGATCGCGAACACGGTCAGCCAAACCGCCAAAGGCCCGGCTCAGCAAGCCTGAGCGGTGAACGGTTCATCCATTGACGCTGCGCAGCATGTCCGCGTTCAGCGCCAGGCCGCGTAACCGCGGCGCAACGTTTAATCGCCCAAGCCCTCGGCGTGTTTTAAATATTTGGCGGAAAATCCATAATTTTCAGCCACTTGAAAACTTGGCACGACTCTCGCGTAGGTCCTCTCGCGCCGCTTCGACTGCCCCGAAGCGCACGCACTGAGTTCCCGCTTCGGAGTACGCCGTCATGTTCGCCATCCCCCGTCGGTTCGACCGCACCGCGTTGCAGCGGGCGATAAGCGCCGCTTTGCCCCGTGCCGTCGCGGCGCTGTTTGCGTTCGCCGGCCAGGTCCACGCCCAGGACGCCGCGCCGAACGCGAACCCGAGCGAGGACCCAAGCGTCGTGATCGCCCGCACCGTCCACCCGCGCATCGCCTACCGCGCGCTGCCGGCGCAGGACAATCCGGTACGCACCCAGGCCACGACGTTCCCGGCGCAGATCTTCCACGGCACCCTGGAACGCTCGCTCGCACCGTTGATCGGCGACGCCGAACTCGATCAGCACGGCTCGGCCGGCCTGAGTCCGGCGACGGCCGCGCAGGCGCTGACCGGCCTGCTGGTGCCGGCCGATGCGATGGGCGCGGCCAATCCGAAGGCGATGCTCGGCGGTTCCGCCGCGGCGCCGCCGATGGGTCCGACCATGAGCGTCGGCGGCGCGGTGAAAAGCGCCACCGCCGGGATCGGCGATCTTGTCACCGGCAGCGTCATGCAGGCCCTGGCGCCGCAAGTCGCGCCGACGCAGGGGCCGGGTCGATGAGCGCGCGGCTGCGTCCACAGCGGCTGACGCCGTTCGGCTTGGCGGCGTGCCTGTTGGCGACCGCGATCTGCAGCGACGCGCGCGCCGCCGAGCCGACCGCGCCCGCAGGCAGCGACCGCGCCCGCATCGCCGATGCCGCCCGCGGCCTCGACGGCCGCGCCGCGATCAACCAGACCGCCGGCGTCGGCAACGCCCAAGCCAATCTCGCCGCGTTCGCGCTCTCGCCCGATGGCCTCGCGCTGGCATCGCTGCATGCCGACCAGCGCATCGGCGAGACCGACATCGATATCGATGCTGACGCCGCACGCATCGCCTCCGGCCGCGCCGCATCCGCGCGCATCGACGCGCACGCCTTCGCCGACAGTCGCGGCCTGCTGCAGTTGAACCAGAGCGCGGGCACCGGCAATCGCCAACTCAATGCGTTCGCGCTGAGCAACGGCCGCATCGCGACCGGCGTCGTGGCCGCCGGACTCGACGATGCCGCGCTGGCGTCGGTGGCCGGCGCGACCGCCGCCGACGCCTACGGCGCAAACGCCGCGCCGAGCCTGCGCGAAGCGGTCATCGCCGACGACGCCTTCCGCGGCGGCCAGGGCGTGCTGCAACTCAATCAGACGGCGGGGACCGGCAATACCTCGGTCAACGCCATCGTGCTCCAACTGCCCGGGGGCGTTCCATAGAAAAAACGGCAGACCGCAAGGCCCTAACCACCACTACCAGGAGTCCGACCCATGAACGTTCAATTCACTCTGCTGGCCCTCGCCCTGAGTCTGGCCATCGCCGCGCCGGCCTACGCCGAAGGCGACGATGCGCAGATCCACAGCACGACCCGCATCGGCAACAGCATCGACGTGTCCGGCAAGGTGCATGTGAAAGGCAAGATCCGCGTCGCGTCCGAATCGGCGGCGACCGTCGACCAGGATCAGATCACCGACAGCAACGAGTCCTGGGGCGACGGCGACCACACCGCGCATCTGGGCGGCAACGCGCTGTCGGATGCGCAGGGCAACATCGGCGCCAACCTCGCCGCCGGCGTGGGCAACGCGCAGGCCAACGACACCGCGCTGTCGGCGGTCGACGGCGAGAAGGTGTTCGCCTCGGCGATGACCTTCAACAGCCAGGGTTCGAGCTACAACTACGCGTACTCCTCGCAGCAGGACACCGAATACCGCGCGACCCTCAACGGCGACGCGCTGTCCGACGCCAAGGGCAACATCGGCGTCAACGTCGCCGCCGGCGTCGGCAACGCGCAGAGCAATGCGATGGCCGCCTCGGTCAACAGCTCCGGCACGATCGCCAAGGCCGCCTCCGACAGCGAACAGGATGCGTGGTTGAACGAACTGGCCGCCAATTGCGACCTCGACACCTTCGCCACCCTGACCGGCAATGCCCTGTCCGGCGCGCAGGGCAACATCGGCGCGAACGTCGCCGCCGGTGTCGGCAACCTGCAGCACAACGGCCTGTCGATCGCCACCGCGTCGTGCGGCAGCTGCCAGTGATGCGTGCGCGGCCGCGGCCCGTGCCGCGGCCGCGAACGGTCCGCATTCCATCGACTTACCTCCGGAGAACGCACATGAAACTGCACACCACGTTGCTGGCGATCGCGCTGGCCTCGGGCATCGCCCTGCCGGCCCTGGCCGAAGGCGACGATGCCGTCATCGACAGTTCCACCTTCATCGCCAACCAGATCGATGTATCGGGTCGGGTCAAGGTCCGCGGCAAGATCCGGGTCGCGTCCGAATCGGCGGCGACCGTCGATCAGGACCAGACCACCTTGCTCAACAGCTCGCTCGGCGACGGCGATCACGACGCGCACCTGGGCGGCGATGCGCTGTCGGATGCGCAAGGCAACATCGGCGCCAACGTCGCGGCCGGCGTCGGCAATGCCCAGGCCAACGACACCGCGCTGTCGGCGGTGGACGGCGAAAAAGTGTTCGCCTCGGCGATGGTGTTCGGCCGCCAGGTCAGCCTGGGCAACTACGCCACCACCAACACCGACAACACGTATTACGACGCCACCCTCGACGGCAACGCACTGTCCAACGCCAAGGGCAACCTCGGCGTCAACGTCGCCGCCGGTGTCGGCAACGCGCAAGGCAACGGCATGGCCGCATCGGTCAACAGCTCCGGCCGCCTGGCCATCGCGACCGCCGACAGCGAACAACTGGCGATCTCGAACCTGCTCGACAGCGACGGCCGTCGCCTGAGCCTGGACCTGTACGCCTCGCTCGACGGCAACGCGCTGTCCGGCGCGCAGGGCAACATCGGCGTCAACGTCGCCTCCGGCGTCGGCAACCTGCAACACAACGGCCTGTCGATCGCGACCGCGTCGTGCGGCGCCTGCGCGCCGCCACCGCCGCCGCCGCCGACCTGCGGCAGCGGCTGCGGCGATTGAGCCTGGCTGCACCGCAACCGCCACGGTGGCCGCGACGCGGCCACCGTGGTTCCCGCTTCGATCGCGCAACGTCCAGGTGCCTTGCCGCCATGACCGTACATCGAGCCTCGCTGATCGCCATCGCGACCCTCGTCGCGCTGCACTGCGGCGCCGTTCGCGCGCAGCGTGCGGACGACAGCCGCGGCACGGTCGACCTGACCCGCCTGACCGGCAACGGCGGCATGCCGGTGCTCAAACCGATGCGCACGCTGCGCGATCTGCGTTACCGCGAACTGCTGCGCCAGCGCTACGACTTCAGCTGCGGCTCGGCGGCGTTGGCGAGCGTGCTGCATTACGGCTACGGCCTGGACGTCAGCGAGCCGGAGCTGATCAAGAAGATGATGGTCGGAGTCGATCCCAAGGAAGTGGTGCGCAACGGCTTTTCGATGCTCGACATGAAACGCTACGTCGAGAGCATCGGCATGCGCGCGCACGGCTTCCGCATCGACGCCGACGCCTTGTACCGCCTGCAGATGCCGGTGATCGCGCTGCTCGATCTCAAGGGCTATCGCCATTTCGTCGTGGTCAAGGGCGCGGCCGGCGGGCGGGTGTTCCTCGCCGATCCCGCGCTCGGCCACCGGGTCATGCAGGAAGCCGATTTCGTGCGCGGCTGGAACGGCATCGTGCTGGCCGTGGTCGGCGATCAACCGATGCGCGCCGATTCCTATCTGGTCACCAGCCGCAGCTCGCCCGCGCTGCAGCGACGCGTGGACGCGCTCGATCGCGTCACCGCGCCGCCGCGCGTGGTCGAGTTCGGGCTGGTGATCACCGATCTTTTTTGACGTCGTTTCGCACGTTTCGAGGTGTCCGATGAACGGTCCACTACTCCCCCCGACGCTGTTCTCGGCCCTCTTGGCAGCGGCGGCCGCGTTGCAACCCGCGGCCGCCCTGCCTCCTTCGAAAGCACAGGCGTTGACGGCGTACATCGTCGACGACGCCACCCTGGCCACGATCAGCGGCAAATACTTCGGCGCGCAGATGCTGGTCGGCCTGCGCGTGGACCTGGTGTCCAGCCTCGACACGCCGCAGCAGGGCAGCACCTTCGCCAGCGGCGCGTTGCTGGTCGAGCGTCGCGGCGGCGGCTTCGAGGTGCAGGTCGACGCGCGCAGCGGAGCCGACGCGGGCAACGCGACGCTCGCCGCGGGCGCGGCCGGCGCGAACGCGAGCGGCGCCGAATCGGTGCAGGTGCGCGGCATCGGCCAGATCGCGCAGATCGCCGGCGACGGCAATCGTCTGCGCAACCTGACCTCGATCGCATTCGTCGATCGCGCCGATGCCGCCGGCTTCAACGGCCAATCGCACAGCCAAGCCAGCGCCGGCGCGATGAGCGCGCGGGTGACCTTCCTCGACGGCGGCGCGCGCATCGCCGTCGACGGCCCCGGCGCATCGCTGCAACAACGCCTGGATGCAGGCGCCGTCGGCGGCATCGCCCAGCTCGGCCGCATCGCCGGCAACGGCGTGGACGCGAGCAACCGCATGCAGCTGCAGATCGTGACCTCGGCGATCACTCCGGAACTGAGCCGGCAACTCGGCCTGCAGCAGGCCCTGGACGGCCTGCGCGCAGTGCCGCGCTGATCGTCTTCCCTCCCTCTTGTCACGGACGCCGAGACCATGCGCCCTCTACTCGCTCCCCTGTCCGTCGCCCTCGCGCTCGCCCTAAGCGCGCCGGCCCATGCCGACGAAGCCGCCACCGATTTCAAGTCGCTGCACCAGCGCATGCTCGACATGAGCGACGAACTGGCCGCGCAGAAAGCCGAGATCCAGCGGCTGCGCGGCCAGGTCGACGAGCTCGAACTGAGCCAGCGCGGACGCGGCCTGAGCGGCGCGCCACCGTCGCTCGCGCAGCAAAGCGAGGCCACCGACAACGCGCGCGATGTGGCCGAACAGGCGCAACGCAAGGCCTCGGCGAGCGCCGCGCGCGACGGCGAGGACGACGCGCCGGTGCAGGTCGGCCAGACCCAGCGCGCCGAGGACGCCCAGCGCCGCGAACAGGAAAAGGCCCTGGTCGTGCGCGAACACGCGCCGCTGTTCGAACGCAAGTTCACCCTCGACACCGGTTTGAGCTACAGCTATTACGACCGCCGGCAACTGGCGTTGAGCGGCTTCCTGGCGCTGGACGCGATCTTCCTGGGCAGCATCAACCTGGACCAGACCAAGGCCAGCGTCGGCACCTTCGAACTCAGCGGCCGCTACGGCCTCAGCGACCGGCTCAGCATCGAAGCCAGCCTGCCTTACGTGTACCGCGACTCGCGTTTCGTCAGCGGCGGCGCCGGCGGCGCGTCCAGCGTGGTCAGCGAAGTGCGGATGCGCTCGCAGGGCATCGGCGACGCCAGCATCGCCGCGTACTACCAATGGGTGAAGGAATCGCAGCGCTGGCCCGACATCGTCACCAGCGTGCGCGTGCGCGCGCCGACCGGGCGCGACCCGTTCGGCCTGAAACTGATCCAGCCCGACGGCGACAACAACAACCTCAACATCCCCGAGGACCTGCCGACCGGTTCGGGCGTCTGGGCCGCGACCGTCAACGTATCGGCGCTGCGCACCTACGATCCGGTGATCCTGTTCGGCAACCTGGGCTACACCTACAACCAGCCGACGAATTTCGACGACATCTCGCCGGTGGCCGAACAGGTGTCGCCGGCGCGGGTCGAACTGGGCAACAGCATCCAGCTCAGCGGCGGCCTGGCGATCGCGCTCAACGATCGTTCCGCGGTGAGTTTCGCCGTCGCCACCGCCGTCACCGGCGCCACCCACCTGACCGCGCCGGGCGGCGAAAAACGTCGCGTGCCGGGCAGCTCCAGCAACTCGACCACGCTCAACATCGGCGCGAGCTACGTGCTGCCTTCGGGCTGGACGCTCAACGGACAACTCGCCGCGGGGCTGACGCCGGACGCGCCCAACTTCGTGTTTTCGATGCGGGGCTCGCGCTCGTTTTGAGTCTGCGCGGCCGCGGCCGCGCCGTTTGCCAGCAGCGGCGCGAGCTGGTCGAGCACTGCGCTCATCGCGGCCTGCAATTGCGCGAGCCGCGCGTCCGCTTCGTCGCAGCGTTGGCGCATGCAGGCCCGATACAGCGCGGGCGTGTCGATGTTCTCGAAACGGCAATCGAGCGTTTGCGCGGTATCGAACAGGCCGAGCTCGCGGTTCGAGTAGGCCTCGGCGTGGATCAACGCGTTGCGGATCGTCCGGTAGTGCTCGCCCAGGCCGTGGACGGTCGCGACCGAGGCGTGCAGCCCGGGATGATGAAGCCGCACGTATTGGTCTACATGGCGATTGCCCGACGACAAATCGTAGCGTCTTGGATCCAGCCGCAAGGCGGCGCCGATCAGTCGATAAACCCGGTCGACGGCGCCGATCGCGCGAAGTACGAAATTCTCGTAGTGGTAGCGGTGCAGCGCCGCCGCCGATTCGGCTTGCGCGGACAGTTCATGCAGATACCTCGATGCGATGTGCAGCGAAGCCAGGGCGTCGTCCACCGCGGCCACTCGTTCCATGATCGCGGCGGCGTGGAGCGATGCCTCGGACGCCTTGAACTGCCTGTGCCCGGATTGAACCGCGCTCATTCCGCACTGCGCATATGCTTTAAACTGCCCAAGCAGCGTTTTCAGCGCGGGATGATCGATCAACGTCGGCGATGTTCGCCGCGCGGCGGGATCGGTCGATCCGGCATCGCGTGCAGGTGTTTGCGCTTGAGTTCGAGTCATGGACGGATCGTGAACCCGGGTCGACGGCCCTGCAGGGCAGGGGGTTGCCCGGCCGCATAAAACGGCGACGATCGAGCGCGCGACCGTCGCTGCATACGCAACGGCCGCGCCTTGCCGCGCAGGCATCAAACCTGCGCCCACCGGTCCTTGATCTCCTCGCACGCCGCGCCCAGATCGCCGAGCCGGCGCTTGTTGGCCTTCGGCGCGCTCAGGATGCTGCGGGTGGCGATATCGACGACGTAGCAGCGATCGGGATTGACCGTACCGGGGGACGACAGGTTCTGCTCCAGGTGCGCGCGCAGCGCGGTCGCGACGTAGGCGGCGCTGCGGCCATCCAATGGCTGGGTGCGGGAGAAGTGCAGCTTGACGCAGCCGACGACCTCCTGCGTCGCCGGGTCCAGCAACAAGGCCTCCGGACGCATCACCACCTTGACCCCGGCCAGTTCGAGCCCGTCGCTGGAAAAGGTGTCCACGCGCACCGCGGTCAGCGCGCCGACCTTCATGTCCTCGCAGATATCCAGGAACGCGGTGATCGCATGCGCCGAATGGATCCGGTCCTGGACCGCGAAGTCGCCGCCCTCGGTGTTCTCGCGCAGCGCTTCGGCGGCGGTCAGCGCGGCGGTGTCGTCGACCATGTTCGAGGCGATGTGCTCGGCGATCACTTCGCGCGCGTCGCGGTAGCGGGTGGATTTGAACAGCGGCGGGTTTTTCTGATCCCTGACGATCTGCCGCCGACGCGTCGGCGTGGCCATCATGTATTCGCCGAGTTGGTTGACCGAAATCCTTGGCTTCATCCCCTGACTCCCCGTCTTGGTTAGTCCGGAAATTGTGCGTGATCGGCGTCACACAGCCTGAGATTCCTCGTCGGCTTCGTCCTCGCTGCCGCGCATGCCCAGGCGCTGCATCAGCCGGTACAAGGTCACCCGCGACACGCCCAGTTCGCGCGCCGATTCGCCCAGGCGCCGGCGGTTGCGGTGCAGGGCGCGTTCGATCGCTTCGCGGGTGGCGGCGTCGCGGGCTTCTTCCAGGGTGACCGGCAGGCCGTCGCCGGCGTCGTCGATGTGCAGGTCGGCGGCGGTGATGTAGCGGCCTTCGGCCATGATCACCGCCTGGCGCACGCGGTTGATCAGTTCGCGCACGTTGCCTGGCCACGGGTGGCGGTGCAGGGCCTGACGCGCGCACGGCGAAAAGCCCTTGATCCCGCGCGAGGTTTCCTGGGCGTAGCGCTGCAGGGCGTGGTCGGCGATCAGGTCGATGTCGCCGCCGCGGTCGCGCAGCGGCGGTTGTTCCAGGCGCAGCACGCACAGGCGATGGAACAGGTCGGCGCGAAAGCGCCCGGCGGCGATGGCGTCGTCGAGGTCGTGGTGGGTGGCCGAGACGATGCGCACGTCGACCGGGATCTGTTCGTGGCCGCCCAGGCGCTCGATCGAACCTTGCTGCAGGAAACGCAGCAGCGAGGCCTGGCTGTCCATCGGCAGGTCGCCGATCTCGTCGAGGAACAAGGTGCCGCCGTTGGCCATCTCGATGCGGCCGAGCTTGCGCTGCTGCGCGCCGGTGAAGGCGCCGCGTTCGTAGCCGAACAGTTCGGACTGGACCAGGTTGTGCGGGATCGAGCCGCAGTTGATCGCGACGAAGGGATGGCGCTGGCGATGCGAGTGGCGATGCACCGCCATCGCGGCCAGTTCCTTGCCGGTGCCGGTCTCGCCGGCGATGAACACCGGCGCGTCGGTCGCGGCGGCCTTGTGCAGGCCGCGGCACAGGCTGCGGATGGGCTGGCTCTCGCCGATCATGCCGTCCACGCCGCCGGCGCCGATGCTGTCGGCGTCGTGGCCGCAGGCCAGCGCGGCCATGCCGTAGGCGTGGCCGATCACCGTGTGCAGCACCGCTTCCGGGCACGGCAGGGTGACGTAGTCGTAGCAGTAGTCGCGGATCAGCCGGCGCGCGTGTTCGTCGTCGAGCTGGGCCGCGGCGATGCCGGCGATCCAGCCGGCGTTCTGGGTGGCCAGGGCCGGGCCGAGTTCGTCCAGGTCGCGGGCGTCGAAGCCCTCGCGCAGGTCGATCAGCACCGCGTGCGGCAGCTGCGGCTGGGACTGCAGCATGCGCAGGGCGGTGCGGGCGTCGGCGGCGCGGCGCAGGGTCCAGCCCAGGGTCTGCAGCGGCGCCAGCGCATGCATGCGGCCGGCCCCGCCAGGGCTGAGGTAGATCAGCTCGCGCGCGCCGTCGCCGCGCGAGGCGATCGAGCGCGCGGCGGCGTGACGGTTGGTGGTGCGACGACTCCCCAAGTCGCCCCGAGTGGTGTTGGACATCGAAGCTTCCCCGCCGGCGCAAATGCACCGGCACCTGCAAGTCCTTAGGCAAACGCGGGGCGCGGCAAAAGCCGGTCATCGAAGGCCGCTGCGGCGGGCGCGGCGCGTTTAGGCGATCTCGGCCGGGTTTGGGACGAATCGAGCGTATGGGGAGGACGGGTGGCTTTGGTGTGCCTGCCGGCCGGGCCTGCGCCGCGGGTCGCAGGTGCGACGCCGGGCCGTCGCGGCCCGGTGTCGCGCGACGCGCGAGCGGGCTCAGCCCTGCTCGGCGTCGTACTCGTGGTGGTAACGCACCGCGGTTTCGACTTCGCTCTTGCTGCCCAGGAACACCGGCACGCGCATGTGCAGGCCGGTCGGTTCGACCTCGAGCATGCGCTGGCGGCCGGTGCTGGCCGCGCCGCCGGCCTGTTCGACCAGGAACGCCATCGGGTTGGCCTCGTACATCAGCCGCAGCTTGCCGCCCTGGGCGGCGCACTTGGCGTCGAGCGGATAGCTGAAGATGCCGCCGCGGGTCAGGATGCGGTGCACGTCGGCGACCATCGAGGCCACCCAGCGCATGTTGAAGTCCTTGCCGCGCGGGCCTTCCTTGCCGGCCAGCAGATCGCCCACGTAGGCCTGCATCGGCGGCTGCCAGTGGCGCTGGTTGGACATGTTGACCGCGAATTCCTTGGTGTCTTCGGGGATCTGCATGCCGCGGGTGGTCATTACGAAGCTGCCGACTTCGCGGTCCAGGGTGAACGAGTGGGTGCCGTTGCCGATGGTCAGCACCAGCATCGTGCTCGGGCCGTAGGTGGTGTAGCCGGCGCAGACCTGTTCGCTGCCGGGCTGCAGGAAGTCCTTGTCGGCGGCCTGGGTGACGCCGTCGGGGCAGCGCAGCACCGAGAAGATCGTGCCGACCGAGATGTTGACGTCGATGTTGCTGGAGCCGTCGAGCGGATCGAACAGCAGCAGGTAGTTGCCGCGCGGGTAGACGTCGGGGATCGGGTGCGAGGTGTCCATTTCCTCCGAGGCCAGGCCGGCGAGGTGGCCGCCCCACGCGTTGGCTTCGAGCAGGATCTCGTTGCTGAGCACGTCGAGCTTCTTCTGCGCCTCGCCCTGGATGTTCATGCTCGCTTCGCCGGGCGTGCCGGCCTCGCCGAGCACGCCGCCCAGCGCGCCTTTGCCGACCGCGATCGAGATGGTCTTGCAGGCGCGGGCGACCACTTCGATCAGCAGGCGCAGGTCGGGGTTGATGCGCCCGGCGCGCTGTTCTTCGATCAGGTAACGGGTCAGGGAGATGGGGCTGGTGCTGGGATTGAGAGCGGCGGACATGGCTCGGGGCGGTGGCGGCGAGGGCCGTCATTGTCGCCGATGCGGATGACCGGCCGGGTGGCCGCCGCGCGACGCGTTCAGTTTTTGCGGGCGTGCGGGCGTGCGGGCGAGGCCGGACGGGCCGGCGTGTACACGCGGCATCCAGCGGCCGCCGTGGCGGCGCCGGGCGGACGAACGCATCGACCCGCGCCTTGCCGCCTCGCCAGGGCGGCATCGTGCGGTGGCTACGTCGGCCGCAAGCCCGGAGGTTGGGATGTCCCGAGGTCGCGGGCTTTACCCTGGCCTTGGCGGTGTGCTGACCGCGGTGTGTCCACTAGGGCATGCCCCAGACTGTGTTTGTCTTGCGCGAACGGCAATCATGGACGACGAGACGACCGACCTCGTGGAGATCGGCCTCGTCATTGGTTTTGCCAAACGACCGATCAAAGGAAGATCTCGCCATGCATAAATGGATATTCGTTGCCGTATCGATGCTCGTCGCAGGAAATGCTTTCGCTGCGGCAGCGTCCGCCAGCCAGGCCGCTGGCGCCGGGCTGGCCCCCACCGAATTGACGGCCTGGCCGAGAATGCGGGCGACCGATTTTGGCTGCATGCTCGAAAAGCGTTTCGGGGTGCAGGACAAGAAGTTCGGTTGCGCCGCCGATTTCGACCGCATCGATTGGGGCGACGGTTGCGATGGCGGCGGCAATTATCATGCCGGGCCGGAGCTGCCGGCCCGCGTCGCCAAGACCCTGCCGGCGCCGATCAAGTCAGTGGAAACGGTCTGGGAGCACGGCGAAGCGCAATACGTGTCGATCGATTTCGATCCGGGTACGAGCAAGCATGCGATCGAGGTTCTGATGGGACTGGATGCGGGTGAACGGCGGCCCGCCAACGTCATGAACGTGAGCATCACCGAATGCCCGGGCGACACGAACTGCACGCCGAACCTGCTCATGCTTGGATTCGATCACATGGGCGCCGGCGATCTTGAATGCGACAAATTGCCGGTCAAGAAGAAGCGGTAATCACCCCTCCATTCGCACCTCGCCATCGCAGGCGCCGGTCGTGCTGTCGCGATGCTCCGGTAATCGGAGCCTCGTGATTGCAAACACGACCTGGTCAGGTCGGCACGCCGCGGCGGATGTATCGATGGCCGCGGTCGTCTCCGCTGCTATCCTGCGGCCATCGAACCGCGCAGGCCCCGCGGAACCTTGGACGTATGAAACTGGCGGAGTACAACCGGCTAAGGGCGCCCACCGATTCCGGTCCGCTGCTTGCCTGGATCGCGGTTTTCGTCGCCCTGCTGGGTAGCCTCGCGCAGTCGACCGTGGTCGTCGTCGCTTCAATCGCCATCGCGATCTTCATTGTGGTGGCTGTGAGCGTGCGCTCCGTTCGGCGGCTCAACAGCGCCGATCAATTCCGCTGCCCCTGCTGCGGCAACACGCCGCACCAGTGGGTGGCCCCCGACCCGTCCGACGACAGGGTATGCACCAACTATCAGACCGATTTCTGTCTTCACTGCCGACTGGATCTGCGCCGGCCCGAAGACGGCAATGCATGACCGTCGATTCGATGGCCGGCGATTGATCGCCCAGGCCGCATCGAACGCCCCGTTCGTCTCGCCGCCGGATTAACCGGCATGCCGATCGTGGCGCGCCACGATCGGCACACATGAAGGATGCGCCGGGCCGAACAAGTCAGCCCCGACGCACGTTATCCGAGTCGATGGGTCGTAAGCCTGGATCCCGACGGGGTGCTTCGCGCTCAGTTATTCGGCGCGGCGGTGGCGTCGTCCGCATCGGTGCGGGGATGGTCGGCCAACTGGATCGAATCGGCTTCGCGGCGCAGATGGCGCTCGGTCACGCCGAAGCTCTGGGCGACTTCGCGCTGGCTGCGCCCGGCGCGGACCGCGGCGCGGATCGCGACCCGGCGCAGGCCGACGAACACGCCCCAGGCCGAGGGGATCTCGATCGTGCCGGCGGCGCTGGCGCGGTCGAGCAGGCGCCGGTGGGTCGGCGCGTCCAGGGCCACGCCCAGGCGCACCGAGCACGCGGTGCGGCCGCGCGGCAGGTACAGCCGGCGGCCGCCGTGGCGGCGCACCAGCCGCAGCATCGAGGCGAACCCGCCGAGCGCGGCGACCTCGGCGGCGACCCACGGCAGCGCGGCGAGCACGGCGATGCGGTGGTCCTCGCAGAACCGGCACAGCGATTCGAAATCGCTCGAATCCGGCGCCGGCAGTCCGGCGAAGTAAGGGTGGGCGATGACGGGCGCCTCGCCGGCGTCGGTACGCGTGCTGGGGGGATGAGTCATGCCGGTGAGAACGCGATGCCGGGGTGGTCGTGAATGGGCGCGCGGTCGCGCCGTTCGTTCGGCGCGGCCTGGTTCGATCCGATCGCGATCGCGGTCGCGCGCTCGATGGCGGGCGACGTCGGTCGAACGACGATGGCGCGAATACGACGACCGCATCGCGACGCCGCATCGCGACCGCCGGCCGAACGCGCCGTCGCGAGGCATTCGATACCCGCGCCGAGCGTTCGAACGCGCCGGCGATGCGCACGGCCCGCACTCGCCGCCGCGCGCGCATCCACGCCAGCCGCGGCCGGATTCACGGAGCGCCTCGCAGGGCGTTTTTCCAGGCAACCCGCGCATCCGATCCGTCGGGCCGACCGGCTCGCAGCGCGCGCCGGTCCCGCCTCCTCTTTCCGCCACCTCACCGGAGTTCGCCATGAACCACATCGCTTCGCGCCGCGCCCCCGCCGCCCGCCGCTTCCTCGCCGCGCTCGCCGTTCCGCTGGCCCTGTGCGCCGCGCCGGCGTTCGCGCAGGTCGCCTGCACCAATATCAACACGGTGCAGATTTCGTCCTCGCCGCTGATGAACAACCAATACGGCGGTCACCTCAACGCGCACATCCGCGGCCAGGTCCCGCCGCAGGGTTTCACTCAGAACAACCGCACCTTGTTCCGCGACGCGCAGGACTGGACCGAGGCCTACAACACCTTGGCCGCGCAGAACCCGCCGCTGTACTGCGCGCAGAACCCGCAGCCCAACGCCGAGGCCGCGCGCGATCTGCCGATCCAGTTCTTCTCCTACCAATGCACCGCCGCCAACGCCGCCGGCGTATGCACCGCCGGCCGTGAAATCCAGACCAACACCGTGCGCGTGGTCATGCGTTTCATCGATCGGCGCTGGGTGCTCTACACCGCGTATCCGATTCCGCGCTGAGCCTCGCTCGCGGTCCGGCGTTCGACCACCGACCCGCGCGCGGCGACCTGCCGCGCGCGCCCGGATCGGCACCGCAGGCCCACGCCCGGCGCGAATCCACCCGCGCCGGCAACGGCCGCCGCGCGGGCAGGCGCTACCATGCACGCACCCGAGCTTTCGCCGATCGTGTGCCCGAGTCCGCGCCCCGCCGCAAGATCCTGCATGTCGACATGGACGCGTTCTACGCGTCGGTGGAGCAGCGCGACGCGCCCGAACTGCGCGGCCAGCCGGTGGTGGTGGCCTGGCGCGGCGCGCGCTCGGTGGTGTGCGCGGCCAGCTACGAGGCGCGCAAGTTCGGCGTGCGTTCGGCGATGCCGGCGGTGCGCGCCGAGCGGCTGTGCCCGCATGCGGTGTTCGTGCCGCCGGACTTCGTGCGCTACAAGGCGGTCTCGCGCCAGGTGCGCGAAATCTTCGCCCGCCACACCGACTTGATCGAGCCGTTGTCGCTGGACGAGGCGTATCTGGACGTCACCACGACCAAGACCGGATTGCCGTCGGCGACCGCGACCGCCGAAGCGATCCGCGACGCGATCCGCGAGGAAACCCGGCTGACCGCGTCGGCCGGGGTGGCGCCGAACAAGTTTGTGGCCAAGATCGCTTCGGACTGGAACAAGCCCGACGGCCTGTTCGTGGTCAAGCCGCATCAGGTCGAGGCGTTCCTGGCGCCGCTGCCGGTCGGGCGCCTGCCCGGCGTGGGCAAGGTCATGGAAGCCAAGCTGGCCGAATTGGGCGTGGGCGTGGTCGCCGACCTGCGCGCGCTCGGCGCGCTCGCGCTGGAGCAGCGCTTCGGCCGCTGGGGCCGGCGCCTGCACGAACTGGCGCACGGCATCGACGAGCATCCGGTCGAGCCGGAGCGGCCGACCCTGCAGATTTCCTCGGAAGACACCTTCGAGAAGGATTTGCCGTTGCAGCAGGTCGAGACCGACATCCGCCGCCTAGCCGGCAAGACCTGGGCCGGGTATCAGCGCGAACTGCAGCGCAACCCGGGGCGGATCGCGCGCACGGTGGTGCTCAAGCTCAAGACCTCGGACTTCCGCATCCTGACCCGCAGCCTGACCGCGCCGCACCCGCCGAGCGGCGAAGCCGAACTGGCCGACATCGCCAGCGGCCTGCGCGCGCGGGTCGAATTGCCGGCGCAGACCTTGTATCGGTTGGTCGGCGTGGGTTTGTCGGGGTTCGTCGATGAAGACGAGGATGCCGCGGTGTTGCAAAGCGATCTGTTCGACGACGACAGCGACATCGACGCGTTGTGATCTTGACGCACGGTGCACTGTGCGCAACGGGAGGGTAGGCGCGGCGCAAGCCGCGACTGCGACCTCTCGGCAACGATGCATGCGCGGTTTCGCGGTCGCGGCTCGCGCCGCTCCTACATGGAGAACCGACAGATCTTGTTGGATGAGGAAAGCGACATCGACGATCGGCAACGCCAGATGCCGGGAATACCGCCGAAAGCGACTGTAGGAGCGCCGCAAGTCGCGACCGCGACCTCTCGGCAATGACGTATGCGCGGTAGCGCGGTCGCGGCTCGCGCCCCTCCTACAGGGGCGCATCGATGAATCGATGTGCGTGGCGTAGCGATGGGCCGCACCGTTAATGCCAGCGATGCGAAAACCGCCGCCGATCAAGCGTCGACGACGTCGCTCTCCATCCGCATCACATACCGCACCGCCTCGATCCGCACCGCACGCAGCGGCGCGTCGAGCTCGCGCGCGGCTTCGCTCCAGGCCGGCGACTGGCATTGCAGGTTCAAGCAGCCGAAGCGCTGGGCGGCGTCGAGCGCGCAACGCAGCAGCTCGGTCTCCACGCCGCGATCGCGGCCGGGCGCGCGCAGGTAGGGCTCGTCCAGATGCAGGCAGTAGGCGCGTTCGAGCATCGAGAAGCCGGCGGTCGCGCTGGCGTAACCCACCACCGCGCCGTCGATTTCGGCGATCCAGGCCCAGGCGCCGAACGGCGGCTCGAACAGCACCTCCAGCAGCTCCAGCGGCTGCGCGCGCGGCGGGCCGTAGGGACGGCGTTCGAGTGCGCGGCTGTCGGCATGCTCGTCGCACAGGGCGATCAGGAGCGGCGCATCGGCGCGGACGACGGGACGCACCACCAGGCCGGGGACGGGCATGGCGACGGCGGCGGGGCTTACGGATACGGCGAGCGGGGCATTCATCGCGGAGGTCCGGGGCAGGGGAGGAAAGGGATGCGGTGCGGCGGACCGGCGCGGTGACTTCGTCGAGCGCCGATACGGTCGCGCGCCGGCCACAGGCGTAGCATCGGCCGCGCGGACCGGCGCCGGGACCGGCCGGCGCGCGGATGCGCGTGGGCGGTGCGGCGGGCAGCGGTCATGGCGGAGGTCGGAGCGAGCATGCGAGGCATCGTGCGCGCCGGCTTTTAAGAAGTTTTTAATCGTGCGGCCGCATTGTGCGGACGACGATGCGACCAGGTGACGCAGTACCAGGCATGAACATTCTGTTGGTGGAAGACGACGCGATGCTGGCCGAAGCGGTGCGCGCGGGACTCACGCACGACGGTTGGTGCGTGGAGTGGGTCGCCGACGCGCCGTTGGCGAAGACTGCGCTGGTCGATCACAACTTCGATGCGGTGGTGCTCGACGTCGGCCTGCCCGGCGGCTCCGGCCTGGGCGTGCTGGCGACCCTGCGCAACCGCTACGACGCCACCCCGGTGTTGATCGTGACCGCGCGCGACAAACTCAGCGAACGCATCGCCGGGCTCGATGCCGGCGCCGACGACTACATCGTCAAACCGTTTCAGCTCGACGAGTTGTGCGCGCGCCTGCGCGCGGTGATGCGGCGCAGCCAGGGCCGGGTCTCGCCGGTGCTCAGCTGCGGCGCGGTGGTGCTCGATCCGGCGCGCCGGCTGGTCACCCGCGACGGCGAGCCGGTCGCGCTCAGCGGCCATGAATTCCGCACCCTGATGCTGCTGCTCGAACGCCAGGGCCGGGTGGTCACGCGCGAGCAGCTGGAAGAATCGGTGTACGGCAGCTCCGGCACGATCGAGAGCAACACCATCGCGGTGTACGTGCATCAGCTGCGGCGCAAGCTCGGCGAGCAATTGATCGTGACCGTGCATGGCTACGGTTATCGCATCGGCGGAGTGTCGGCATGAGCGCGCTCGGCGGCGACACGCCGGCGACGCGCGACGCCGACGCGTCCGCACCCTCGGCCAGCGAGCACGAGGAGAGCCGGCGCGCGCGCTGGTGCGAACTCGAAGCGCGCCACCGCGCCTGGCACGAGCGCCACGACGTGCGCTTCGACGGCGGCCGTTCGCTGCGCTGGACCCTGACCTGGGTGCTGCTCAAGACCGTGCTGCTGGCGTGGTTCGTGTGGCTGGCCTGCCAGGTGTGGCAACTCAGCCGCGAGCATTCCGGGATGCTCGACAACTCGCTGCGCGAGATCGCCGAACAAGTGCTCGCGTCGATGCCCGAAGGCCTGGAACGCCTGCCCTCGCGCGATCCCAAGCGCGCCGTCGCGCCGGTCGCGGCCGACCAGAAGATGAGTTTTCAGGTGTGGGCGCAGGGCCGCAACGTGGTGTATTCCGCATCGGCGCCGTTGCAGCCGTTGAATCCCGCGTTCAAGGACGGCTTCGCGCGGCGCATGATCGATGGCGAGCGTTGGCAGGTGTATACGCTCAGCGACCCGCGCCGCGGCCTGATCGTGCAGGTCGGGCGCACCAAGCGCATGGCGATCCAGGAACTGCAGGGCTGGATCGTCGGCAGCCTGCTCGCCGCGGCGCTGATCCTGGTGCTGTTCGGGCTGGCGACGTGGAAGGTGATCGGGATGTCGCTGCGCCCGATCACCGCCTTGCGCGACACCCTCAAGGGCCGCCCGCCGCTGGACCTCACCCCGTTGCCGACCCAGGCCTTGCCGGCCGAGTTCCGGCCGCTGGTCGATGCGTTCAACGATCAGCTCGAACGCGTCGACGCCGCGGTCCAGCACGAGCGCCGCTTCATCTCCGACGCCGCGCACGAGTTGCGCACGCCGCTGGCGGTGCTCAGCACCCATGCCGAGCTGGCGCTGCGCGCGACCACCCTGGAAGAGAAGAACGCCGCGCTGCTGCGGCTCAACGCCGGCGTGCAGCGCAGCGCGCGCTTGTCGGAGCAGTTGCTGGACCTGGCCCGGCTCGATGCCGGCGCGGAGACGGTACGGCTCGCGCCGCTGGACCTGTCCGACCTGATCGTGCTGGTGATCCGCGATTTCGAGACCCTCGCGCGCGAGCGCCGCCAGCGCATCAGCCTGCGCGCCGGCCCGGCGCGGTTGCTCGGCGATGTCGATCAGCTCGGCATCCTGCTGCGCAACCTGATCGACAACGCGGTGCGCCATGCCGGCGCCGACGGTCAGGTCGCGGTGTCGTGTACGGCCGAAGTCGACGGCACGGTGGTGTTGCGCGTGGCCGACAACGGCATCGGCGTGGCGCCGGAGGATTGCGAACGCATCTTCGATCGTTTCTATCGCGCGCCCGGCAGCCCCGAGGGCGGCAGCGGCATCGGTCTGTCGCTGGTGGCGCGGATCGCCCAGACCCACGGCGCGAAGATCGAATGCGGCCTGGGGCTGGAGCGCGCCGCCGAGGACCCGCGTGGGCCGGGGCGTGGATTCGAGGTGTGCGTGCGGTTTCCGGCTGCGCCGGTGGTGGGAACGTAGCGATCTGACCGCAAAAGCAAATCCCCCCTAACCCCCTTTTTCAAAGGGGGGAATGCATCGCGGCGATCTGCCACGACGTAGTGCAACCCACCTATCGGTTCCCCCCTTTGAAAAAGGGGGGCTAGGGGGGATTTGCTTTTAACCGCAAACGCAACGTTGTCCCGATCTTGCGATTCCACCCCACCCCCCATCCCTACTGACAACAAGCTGGCAGCAGCCCCCGCCCATCCTGCCCAGGTGCGATCGGCACGGTGGGGAGCGCGCGATGGACCGGCAACGACGAACAATCCTGCAATTGAGCGCCGGCGCGCCCATCGCCGCCCTGGCCTCGCGCCTGCATGCCGCCGCGCCGGCCCAGACCGCCGCCGGCCAAGCCACGGCTGACGCGACCCCCACGGCCATCGACGGCCGCCACGACTTCGATTTCTATTTCGGCCGCTGGCAGGTCCACAACCGCCGCTTGGCCAAGCGCTTGACTGGCAGCCGCGACTGGATCGAATTCGACGCCACCGACGAATGCCGGCCGGTGCTCGGCGGCCTGGGCAGCGTCGATCGCTACCGCACCGACTGGAACGGCGGCATCGAAGGCTTCGCCCTGCGCCTGTATCGGCCGCAGACCCGTCAGTGGCTGGTGTATTGGGCCAGCGACCGCGACGGCGTGCTCGAAGCGCCGTTGACCGGCGGCTTCCAGGGCGGCGTGGGCGTGTTCGAAGGGCTCGAAGCGCATGAAGGCGCAATGCTGCCCTCGCGCGCCACGTGGTCGCGCATCCACGCCGACAGCGTGCATTGGGAACAGGCGCTGTCGCCCGACGGCGGCCGCAGCTGGGAAACCAACTGGGTCATGCAGATGACCCGGATCGCATGACACACCCGAAACACTGCATCGCCACGAGACCCACGCCATGAACGACACCTCCGCGCGCCACGACGGACGCCACGATTTCGACTTCCTGCACGGCCGCTGGCAGGTGCGCAACGAACGCCTGACCCAGCGCCTGGCGGGTTCGGACGACTGGGAAATCTTTCCCGCGCAGCAGACCTGCGAGCCGGTACTGGGCAGTCTGGGCAATGTCGACGCCTTCCTCAGCGACTGGAACCGGCCCGGCGCGCACGACACCTTCCAGGGCATGACCTTGCGCCTGTTCAATATCGAACAGCGGCAATGGAGCATCTGGTGGGCCGGCAATCACGACGGCGTACTGGAACCGCCAGTCAGCGGCGGTTTCCAGGACGGCATCGGCGTGTTCAACGGCGAACTCGAGCACGACGGCCGACCGGTGCTGGCCCGCTTCGTGTGGAGCGACATCAGCGCCAACACCGCGCACTGGCATCAGCAGTTCTCCGTCGACGGCGGCAACAGCTGGGAAACCAACTGGCATATGTGGATGCACCGCAGCGACGAGCAAGGCCGCCTGCTGCACGAAGACACGGTGATCGAGCTGCGCCAGTACCGCATGCAGCCGGGCCGTCGCGACGAGCTGATCGAGTTGTTCGAAAACGAATTCATCGAATCGCAGGAAGCGGTCGGCATGCACGTGATCGGCCAGTTCCGCGATCTCGACCAAGACGACCGTTACACCTGGGTGCGCGGCTTTCCGAATCACGCCTTGCGCGCGGCCTCGCTGGGCGCGTTCTACTTCGGGCCGACCTGGAAGCGCCACCGCGACGCGGCCAACGCGACCTTGCTCGACAACGACGACGTGCTGATGCTCAAGCCGGCGTGGCCGGGTGCGGGCTTCGCGGCCGCGGCGCAGGCGCGCGAACCCCGCGGTAGCCGCGCGATGCCCGATGCCGTGGTTACGATCGGGATCTGCGCTCTCAATGCACCGGCGCAGGACGGCTTCGCCGAGCTGTTCCGCCAGCGTTTCGCGCCGCTGCTGAGCGAACACGGCGCGCAGCTGCACGGTGTGTACGTGACCGATCCTTCGCCGAACGGTTTCGCGCGTTTGCCGGTGCGCGAGGGCGAATCGGTGCTGGTGTGGTTCGCCGGTCATGCCGATGCGAGTCCTGCCGACGCGAGCGTGACCACGCGCGTGCAGGCCGATCCGCGCTGGCGCGCGCTGCTGGCCGACGCCTTGCTCGGCGATCTCAGGCAGGCGCCGCAATGGCTGCGGCTGTCGCCGACCGCGCGTTCGGAGTTGCGCGGATGAGCGCGCGGTGGGGTTTGCGACGCTCGGCGCGCCGCAACGGAGCCGCGACGGACTGGGACGAGCACACCACAGCGCTTGAGCCGGCGCGCGCGGCGCGGGATCATGCCGCATGCGCCGCGCCGACCGACTGTTCCTGCTGATCCATGCCTTGCGCGGCCGCCGCCATGCGATCACCGCCCAGCACTTGGCGCAGACCCTGGAAGTGTCGCTGCGCACGATCTACCGCGACGTCGCCGACCTGCAACGCTCCGGCGTGCCGATCGAAGGCGAGGCCGGGGTTGGCTACCTGTTGCGCAAGGGCGCGGATATCCCGCCGCTGATGTTCAGTCCCGACGAGCTCGAAGCCCTGGTGGTCGGCAGCCGGTTCGTGCGCGCCTTCGGCGGCGAACGCCTGGGCCGAGGTGCGACCGCGGCCCTGCTCAAGATCGAAGCGGTGCTGCCGCCGGAGCTACGCGCGCGCAGCGAACGCACGCGGATCTTCGCGCCGCAACTCGACAACCGGATCGAATCCAGCGGCCTGATCGATGCGCTGCACGATGCGGTGCGCCAGCGCTCGGTGCTGCGCGTGTGGTACCTGGATGGACAGCAGCGCGCCAGTGAACGCGAAGTCGAGCCGCTGTGCCTGACCTTCTGGGGCGGCACCTGGACCCTCGGCGCGTGGTGCCGCCTGCGCGACGACTTCCGCAATTTCCGTCCGGACCGCATCGTCAGCCACGAACCCACCGGCGAGGTGTTCCAGGAGCTGAAGCAGCGCGACCTGGACGCGTATCTGATTGCGGTGGGTGCGCGCGGTTTGGACAACGGCTGAGGCGATGAAAGGGGGGCGTGTTACGTCGGTTGTTTCGCGACGGCCGGCCGCGCGAGGAATTCGCTTTTCGCGCGAGGTTGCAGCTAAAAGCGAATCCTCCCTAACCCTCCTTTTCCAAAGGAGGGAACTGTTGCGCAGGGAGTGGAGGACGCAGCGGCTTGGCTAGGCGATGAGCCGTCGCGCATAAGTCGCCAAACCTGAAGAACCGGCTCGCGTCAATCAGCCCACTTTGAAAAAGGGGGCGGCGCGTTGCGTCGGTTCGATGTCTGGCGACAGTCGACTGCGCGGGGGATTTGCTTTTCACGCGAAGTTGAAGCTAAGTGCAAATCCTCTCTAACCCTCCTTTTCCAAAGGAGGGAACTGTGGCGCAGGGAGTGGAGGGCGTGGCGGCTTGGCGTTGCGACAAGTCATCGTCGCCGTCAAACCCAAAGCCACGCCGCACCCGTCCTCACCGAATCGCCACCGCCTCCAACCGTGCCAGCTTGTCGGGGTTGCGCATGATGAAGATGTCGCGCAAGCGATCGTCCTCGTCGTAGCCGAAGCTCACCGCCGCCTCGATGCGGCCGGCGCGTTCCAGGATCACGCCGCGCGCGCCGTTGAGGTCGACGAAGGTCCAGCGGTCGTCGCGGCAGGCCGGGTGCAGCACCTGCTCGATGAAGCCCAGCACCGCGTCGCGGCCGTGCAGCGCCTGCGCCAGCGCGGTGACCTTGCCGCCGCCGTCGGCGCGCAGGGTGATCTGCTCCGACAGCAGCGCCGCCAGCGGCGCGGTGCGGCCTTCGCTGATCGCGGTTTCGAACGCGGCCAGCAACTGATCCTGCTGCTCGGCCGGAGTGACGTGGCGGACCTTGGCCTGTTCGACATGGCCGCGCGCGCGCTGCACCAGCTTGCGGCAGGCCGCTTCCTCGAGGTCGAGGATGCGCGCCACGTCCGGATAGGGCTGATCGAAGATTTCGTGCAGCAGGTAGGCCGCGCGCTCCTTCGGGGTCAATCGTTCGAGCAGCAGCAAGAACGCGGTCGACAGCGACGAGGCCAGCGACAGTTGCTGCTCGGGCTGGCCGGCGGCTTCGGCGTGGATCGGTTCGGGCAACCACGAGCCGACGTAGTCCACGCGGGTGCGGTGCGCCGAGCGCAGCAGGTCGATGCAGCGGCGGGTGCAGGCGGTGGTCAGCCAGGCGCCGGGGTTGTCGATCGTGTCGCGGTCGCTGGCCTGCCACTTCAGGAACGTGTCCTGCACCGCATCCTCGGCGTCGGCGCGCGAGCCGAGGATGCGATAGGCCAGGCCGGTGAGCATCGGCGCGGATTGGGCGAACAGGCGGGCGTCGTCGGAAGCGGTCATGGTCGGTGCGGTGAAGAAGGCGGGGGAATGATAGGGCTTGGGGGATGCGGCTTCTGCGCGCGTGGTCGGTGTTGCGCACGTTCGACGGTCTGGGCCGATTGCTGCGCGCTGGCTCGGTGGATGGAGTTGCGCGGCTGATGCGGACCCTCACCCCGGCCCTCTCCCGCAAGCGGGAGAGGGAGCAGGGCAAGTGCTTGCTCAGTGCTTGGACACCTGCAGGCGATTCCACAGGTTGATCATCATCACCACCGAGGTGATCGTGCCGATCTGCTTGTCGTCGTAATGCGCGCGCAGTTCACCGCGCAAGTCGGCGTAATCGGCGCTCGCATCGATCGTGGTCAGCGCCTCGGTCCAGGCCAGGGCGGCGCGTTCGGCGGCGCTGAAGTCCTCGACGTGGCGCCACACGATCAGGCGGTCCAGGCGGTCGTTGCTCTCGCCGTCGGCGCGCGCCTCGCGCAGGTGCATCTTGATGCAGTAGGCGCAGCCGTTGATCTGCGAGGCGCGCAGCTGGATCAGGTGGTAGATCGCGCGCGGCAGGCTGTTGGCCTCGATGGCGCCCTGGATGGCGGTGTGGACCTTGCCCAGCTGGGTCAGGATCTCGGGGATTTCGCGTTCGTACTTGACGGCTTCGGTGGTACTCATGGCGGTGTCCTCTCAGGTGGGTGAAGTGGCTATACCTGAGTGACGATCCACCCCGCCGGCCCGTGACATGGCGGGCGAAAAAACTTTGCGATGGGCCGATTCCTTGCCGCGGGGCCGTCGTGGTCGCGCTCATCGGCCTCGCATTGCGCCCGTTCGCCGGGGCGAGCACCATCGCGCCAAGCCCCCCGTGGCTCCGCCACGGCCCGATTGCCCGCCCCGCACGCCAGGACCGCTTCGTCATGACCGAACAACGCAAGTTCGAGCACCAGAATCTACAGACCGCGACCTTCGAGGACTGCTCGCTGGCCGGTGCGACCTTCAACGATGTCGACCTGTCCGGGGCGACGTTCGCCAACGTCAATCTGCGCGATGCGCGATGGGCCAACGTGAACCTGGCCGGCGTGGCGATCGGCCACCAGAATCTGCTGGCCGCGAGGTTCGAGGATTGCTCGCTGGCCGGCGCGACCTTCAGCGATGTGGACCTGTCCGGGGCGACGTTCGCCAACGTGAATCTGGCCGGCGTGTCGATCGACGACGCCAACATCGAAGGGCTGACCATCTTCGGTTACGACATCCAGGCCCTGATCCGGGCGCAGCTGGAACGCGACCCGTCGGTTTGATCCGGGCGCCGCGATCGAGTCACCGAATCGCGGAAGCGATGCGCCGGCCCGGATCGCGCGCGATCGAAAAAAATCAAATCACCCGCAAGGTGATCGCCTTCAGCACCGCGCGCGTGCGATCGCGGGTATCGAGTTTTTCCAGGATCACCGAGACGTAATTCTTGACCGTGCCCTCGGCCAGGAACATCGCGCGGGCGATTTCCTTGTTCGAATAGCCGCCGGCCATCAGTCGCAACACCGACACCTCGCGTTCGGTGAACAGCGCGCGCGGCGCGTCGTCGGCGTGGTAGCGGTAGCGCGCGCGCACCGGCTCGGTGCTGACCGGCTGCAGCAGGGTTTCGCCGGCGGCGACGCGCGCGATCGCATCGCGCAGGTCTTCGGGCGCGGCATCCTTGAGCAGGAAACCCTGCGCGCCGGCTTCGGTCGCGCGCAGCAGCAGGTCGCTGTCGTCGAAGGTGGTCAGCAGCAGCACCGGGGTGCGGTCGCCGCGTTCGCGCAGTTTCACCAGCGCTTCGATGCCGTCGACGCCGGGCATGCGGATATCGCTGAGCACCACGTCGACCGGAGTGTCGACCAATTGATCGAGCAGCGCCTGGCCGTCGTCGGCTTCGAACGCGATGGTCAGGCCCAGGCGTTCGAGCAACGCGCGCAGGCCCGCGCGCACCAGCATCTGGTCGTCGGCCAGGGCCAGGCGGATCGGGGTCGAAGGCGTCATGCGGGGCTCGTGGAAGTGCGGGTGGGCAAGGGAAAGCTCGCATCGATGCGCAGTCCGCCGCGCGGGCCGATCTCGATGCCGGCGCGGCCGCCGGCTTCGGCGATGCGTTCGCGCAGGCCCGACAGGCCATTGCCTTCGCATAGTGCGCCACGGACCCGGCCGTCGTCCTCGATCCGCAGATGCAACGCGGCCGCATCGCGGTCGATCCGCACCGTGACCCGCTCGGCTTCGGCGTGGCGCGCGCTGTTGGTCAGCGCTTCCTGCACCACCCGCAGCAGGGTTTCGGCCAGCGCCGGGTCGGTCACCTGCACGTCGTCGGCGATCTCCAGGTGCAGCGCCGGCTTGGGGATCGGCGCGGCCAGCGCGCGCAGCGCGGTCGCCAGGTCCAGGCCGCGCGTATCGCGCAGCGCCTGGACCACGCCGCGGATGTCGCCGAGCAGTTCGCCAGCCAGTTGCTGCGCGAGCAACACCTCGCGGCGTTGCGCGAACTCGGCTTCGGCCGCGAGCACGCGCAGGTTCAACATCATCGCGGTGAGCTTGTGCCCTGCCACGTCGTGCAGCTCGCGCGCCATGCGCAGGCGCTCGGCGTCGCGCGCGCTGTCGGCCAACAGGGCGCGGGTGGCGAGCAGATCGGCGTTGACCAGGGCGAGGCGGTCGCGTGCCTGTTCGGCGCTGCGCGCGTAGTGCGCGATCAGCGCGGAGAAGGATTGGAAGCCGGCGAAAATGATGGTGATCACCACCGGCGCGGGGCTGCCCGCTTTCAGCAGAATCAGGTACAGCGCCAAGTTGATCGCGATCGCCAGCGCGATCAGCACGCGCGGCGGATAGACCATGGCCAGCTGCGCGACCAGGATCACCAGCAGCGCCGGCGCGGCGCCGCCGCGCGAGGCGAACAGGCACACCGTCAAGGCGCCGGCCGTTTCCAGCGCGAACAGCAACGCCCGCCAGCGGGCATGGCGCGCCTTGAACGCATCGTGGGCGAGAAAGCAGATCGCGAACACGACCATCGCCGTCCACAGCACCGGCGAACCCTTGTCGTCGTTGAAGCGCAGCGACAACGCCACCGCCAGCCAGGTCAACACCGCCGGCAGGTTCATGGGTTGCAGCAGGGTCTGGCGCAGCAGCGAGGTCATGCCGCGCATGCTGCGGCGCGGCCACCGCGCTGGCAATGGTTCGCGCGTCGAAAGTGACTTCCGGCAGGTGCAGGTGGTGACCGCCGGGACCTGCCGCGACGCCGCGTCCGGTCGAGCATGACCCTGCCCCGGCCCGATCCGCCGGGAACGGAGCGGACGACATGGAATCGGCTTACGCAATCGTCAAATACCTGCACATCGCGATCGGTGCGGCGGCGCTGATCGGCTTCTGGACGGCCGGTCTGGCGCGCAAGGGCGGCACGCTGCATCGCCGCGCGGGGCAGGTGTTCCTGCTGGCGATGACCGGCATCGTGATCACCGCGGTGCCGATGGCGCTGTACGCGCTGCATCGGGGCCATCCGACCACCGCCGCGTTCCTGGGCTATCTGATCGTGATCACCGCGACCGGCACCTGGGCCAGTTGGCGCGCGATCGTCGACAAGCGCGACGTGCGCCGCTACACCGGCGCGGTCTTCACCGCGCTGGCGGCGCTGTCGATCGCATCGGGCGCGGCGATGCTGGCGCTGGGCACGAGCATCCGCGCGCCGCTGTTGATCGGCTTCTCGGCCATCGGCCTGTACATCGGCTTCGACATGCTGCGCAAGCGCCGCCGTCGCGAACAGCTGGCCGCGCGACCGCGCTGGTGGCTGATCGAGCACTACACCGCGATGATCGGCAACGGCATCGCCGTGCATATCGCCTTCCTCGGCATCGGCCTGCCGCGCCTGCTGCCGATGGTCGACGGCGCGGCGCTGCATTACCTGGCGTGGTTCGGCCCGCTGGTCACCGCGATCGGGGCCAAGTGGTGGGCCGATCGGCGCTGGGGCCGCGCGGCGACCGCCAGGCCCGCACCCGACAACACCGCGCCGCGACCGGTGGCGGCGCGCGCGAAGACCGAGCCCGCGTAAACGCGGCACGACCCGCGAAGCACATCCCGCGCGAAAGCGACAGTGGCGACGGTTGTGCCGATGGTCGGGTCGAAGCTGCAACCGTTGCGGCGAAGCTTGCATCACAAAGGCAGTCCTCCCGTCACGGCCCACGATATGAACCGAGTCATCGTTCGTCCCGCCCAATGGCTGACCGCGCCGCTGCTGGTCGGCGCCCTGTTCAGTGCGCATGCGGCCGAACCCGCCGCGACCGCCGCCACTACCGCCGCGGCTTCCGATCAGCGTTGCCACGTCGGCGCCTACCGGCTCGACGACGGCAGCGTGGTCGCGGTCACCCAGATGGACAAGCCCACGCAATTGCGTTGGCGTGCGTTCGACGGCCGGGTCGGCAAGCTGAGCTGGGAAAACGGCCGCTGGGTCGGCACCCGCGGCTGGACCGATCAGCCCGATCCGGTGGCGGTGTCGTTCGGCGATTGCAGCGACGAAGGCATCCGCTACGACGGCCATACCGGCAAGAAACTCAAGTTCGACATCGTCGACACCAAATTCGAAGGCAAGGGCGTGAACCTGCGCGGCCGGCTGGTGTTGCCGCAGGGCAAGACCAAGGTGCCGGTGGTGGTGCTGGTGCATGGTTCGGAAAACTATTCCGGCGTGGATGCGTATTTCCAGCAGTACATGTTCCCGGCCGAAGGCGTGGGCGTGTTCGTCTACGACAAGCGCGGCACCGGTGGTTCCAGCGGCAAGTACTCGCAGAACTTCCACGATTTGTCCGACGACGCTTCCGCCGCGTTGCACGAAGCGCAGCGCTTGGGCCGCAAGCGGATCGGCCGGATCGGGTTCCACGGCGGCAGCCAGGGCGGCTGGGTCGCGCCGCTGGCGGCGAGCAAGACGCCGCAGGCGAGCTTCGTGTTCGTCGGCTTCGGCTTGGCCGACGGTGTGTTGTCCGAGGATCGCGATCAGGTCGCGCTGGATCTGCGCGCGGCCGGCTTCGGCGATGCGGAAACCCTGCGCAAGGCGCGCGAAGTGAGCGACGCGACCGGTCTGATCGCGTCGACCAGCGGCAAGCGCGGATACGACCAACTCGATGCCTTGCGCACGAAGTACCAGGGCGAGCCGTGGTGGAAGGCGCTCAAGGGCGAGTACAGCGGTCTGATCGCATCGCATACGCGAGAGCAAGCGCTGGCCGAGCTGGCGAAGTTCGATTTCGAAGTGAGCTGGGATTACGACCCGATGCCGGTGCTGCGCAGCCTGAAGACGCCGCAGCTGTGGATCGTCGGCGGCGACGATGTCGAGGCGCCGTCGGCCGAGACGCAGAAGCGGTTGACCGAGCTGGGCGAAGCCGGCCGTCCGATCACCTCGGTGGTGTTTCCGCAGGCCGATCACGGCATCCTGGAATTCGAGAAGGACGCCAAGGGCGAGCGTAAGCATACCCGCATCGCGGAGGGGTATATCCGCATGCAGCTGGACTGGATCAAGCACGGGACGTTGAAGGGTTGGCCGTATGGGCAGGCCAGGCAGTTGGCGGGGCCTAAGTAAGTCAGCGCACGCCGCTTGTCTCCCTCTCCCGCTTGCGGGAGAGGGAACTGTTCGCGGTGATTGAAAAACCCCAACCCTCATTACAGTTTCACGTCACCCATCATGCCGATTCGTCATGACGAAGTTCCGCTTCGTTGGCGCCGCTTTACGAACCGCTAACCCCGCCTTTACGCACGCACTCACGCGATCCACTAGAACGGTCACTCCTCAATCGCGTCGCGGAGCCCAGTCATGCGGATCACCATCGTCGGAGCGGGTTTCAGCGGCAGCGCACTCGCCAGCGAATTGGCGCGGCAGGCCGGGCCGGGCGTGGAGTTGTGCCTAGTCGGCGTGCCCGACAGTTACGGCCGCGGCGTGGCCTACGGCGAGGCGCGGCCCGAGCATCTGCTCAATGTGCGCGCCAGCGATCTGGGCGCGACGCCCGACCAGCCCGGCGGTTTCGCCGACTGGCTCAATCTGACCGATCGCGCGCGCGGCAGTTATCTGCCGCGCTTGTTGTACGGCGAGTACCTGCACGCGCAGTTGCAGACCGCGGTCGCCGGCAGCACCGCGGGCTTCAGCCAGATCCGTCACGAAGCGATCGCGGTGGAACGCGCGTCGGCCGGGTTCCGCGTGCATCTGGCCGACGGCAGCGATTTCGTCAGCGACCGCGTAGTGCTCGCGGTCGGCGCGCTGCCGCCGCAACCGCTGCCGGGGGTCGGGCCGCGCCTGGCGATTCATCCCAGTTATCTCGGCTGGCCGTGGCAGGACGGCGCGATCGATGCGATCGCGCCGGATGCGCGGCTGCTGATCGTCGGCACCGGCCTGACCATGGCCGACGTGGTGGTGACCTTGCAGCGGCGCGGCCATCGCGGGCCGATCGTCGCGCTGTCGCGACACGGGCTGTTGCCGCGCGCGCACGGCGAATATCCGCCCGAAGCCATCGCGCTGCCGCCGGCGGTGCTGCAGGCGCTGGAGACGCATGCACCGCGCGAACTATTGCGCGCACTGCGCACCCTGTCGCCGGTGGTCGCCGACTGGCGCAGCCTGATCGATGCGTTGCGGCCGCATCTGCAATCGTTCTGGCACGGCATGCCCACGCCGCAGCGCGCGAGTTTCCTGCGCCATCTGCGTTCGTACTGGGAAGTGGCGCGGCATCGGATCGCGCCGCAACTGGCGCAGGAGCTGCAGGCGCTGCAAGACAGCGGCCAGCTGCAGATCCGCGCCGGCCGCCTGCTGCGCGCGCGCCGCGGCGACGACGCGGTTGAGGCGCTGATCCGCGAACGCGGCGGCAACACCTTGCGCAACGAGCGCTACGACCTGCTGATCCGCGCCACCGGCCTGGACACCGACGTCGAACGCAGCACTCATCCGTTGATCGCGCACTTGCGCGAATCGGGTCTGGTCGCGGCCGATCCGCTGGGCCTGGGCCTGAAGACCTCCGACCGCTTCGAAATCCTCGACGCCAAGGGCGGTGCGGTGCGCGGGCTGTTCGCGATCGGGCCGCTGCTGCGCGCGCAGCTGTGGGAGATCACCGCGGTGCCCGAGTTGCGCAAGGCGGCGCGCGAGCTGGCCACGCAGTTGCTGGCGACTTCGTCGGCGGCGCGCGCCGCGCCGCAGGAGCGCGCGGCAATCGCCTGATACGGCGGTTCGTGTGCGACGCGATCGGACGCTAAGGCGCCGGTCGCGTCGCATCGCGCGGACGCAGTTCAGGCCGGCGCCCACTCGCGCCGGCCGCGAGTGACTTCCGGCAGGTTGAATCGGTGACCGCCGGGACTGGGGCGCGGGCGCCGCGCGAACGAGCATAGCGACCTACCGCAGCGAGTCCCCGTCCATCGCCTCCGCGCTGGACGGAACCCGCCGCCACCGTCGCCACGCTCCGCCGCCGAGGTCCCGCCATGAACGCCATCCTGCAAGGCACCCCGATCTGGGTGTTCGCCCTGTTCTTCGTCCTGATCTGGCTCGGCGCCAAGCGCCTGCGGCCGCACACCACGCTGCTGGCGCGGGTGTGGACGGTGCCGGCGATCTTCATCGTCTGGGGGTTGTCGGGCTTGGCCGCGCGCAGCGGCGCGCCGATGGAGATCGCCGCGCATTGGCTGCTCGGCGCCCTGGTCGGCGCCGCGTTGGGGGCGTGGTCGCTGTCGCCGGAGCGTTTGCAGTTCGATCATCGCAATCGCCTGGTGCGCCAGCCCGGCAGCGTGTTGCCGTTGCTGCGCAACCTGGCGATCTTCTTCGGCCACTACGCCTTGCAGGTGTTCGCCGCGACCCACCCGCAGATGCGCGACAGCGCGATGGGCTGGGATCTGTATGTGTCGGGCTTCAGCGCCGGGTTCTTTATCGGCTGGGCGGCGCGGTTCGTGATCGGATTGCGGCGTGCGCCGCAGACGGATCTGGTGGTTGGGGTGGCTTGAAGGTTGGATCGCGTCGGCTGATTTAGGGTTGGCTAAGATGTGGGCTTGACTGCGATCGGGACGCAGAGCCTCGGGGCTGAAGCCCCTCCCACAAAAGGCTTCGCCACGGCGCGGCTTTTTTTTGGAGAGGCCAAGCATCCAGCCGCCTCGCTGCAGCGCAATCTTTTGTGGGAGGGGCTTCAGCCCCGATGCTTTCCGCTCAGATCGCCGCGCCACTCACAACCCGAATTAAACCTCGACAGTCGCCGCATACGGCCGCTCCACCGGCAACAGTGCCCTGGCCTCGTCCATGCGATCGGCCTCGACCAGCGCATGAATCCGATGCGCCAGCGGCGTCACCTCTTCGATCCGGCGAGTCCACTGATCGGCATACAGCGGCACCGCCTCGCCGCTGAGGCCGATCTGGATCGCGCGGTGCGGCAGCGCGCCCAGGCGCAGGCTGCGTTCGGGGTCCCACTGGATGCGCACCGGCGTGGCCTCCTTGTAACGCTTCCATTCCTGCGCGCTCATCGACGGATCGGGATGCGAGGGGCAGCTGTGGGCCAGCGCCCATTCAAAACCGGCGCGGTCGAGGTCGATGGCGAGGATGCGGCGCTGGTTGTCGTCTTTGTAGCCCCAGCCGGCGCGGTACATCATCCACAGGAAGGAGGGCTTGATCCAGGTCATGCGCGAGCGCGAAAACGGCGCGACGAAGCGGCCGTGGGCGAGCGCAGCATCGGCGATCTGGTCGCAATAGGCCTGGTAGACGCGGATCGTCGTGCCGTCGTGGACGGCGCGGATCTGCTGGTAGGGAATCTGCGGGTTGGAAGCCGCGGTGTCGCCGCGGGTGGAGGCCGCACCCATGTGCGGGGTCTTGCTCGGGTTGTCGTCGTTCATGGCGCCATAGCGTAGCGCGACGAAGGCGATTGTAGGAGCGGCGTCCTACTGGATTTCCTTCGGTCACGAGCCGCGACCGCGACATCGCGCCTACGCCGTTACCGACGTCGTAGCTGCGGTGTCGCGGTCGCGGCTCGCGCCGCTCCTACAGTTTGAAACGGGGCTTAGACGTCGCCGTCTTGTAGCCAACCTTCGCCGTTACCGCGCTGGAACACGCTGTCGGTTTCCAGCACCTCGCCGGCCGGGATCGACTCCTGCGCCGCCAGGCGCTGGTAGATCGGAGTGAAATCCGGCTCGGTCGCGCGCATCAGCTGCTCGAAGCTGTCGATGACGAAGTAGGTCTTCTGGAAGGTGTCGATGCGGTAGCGCGTGCGCATGACCCGCTCCAGATCGAAGCCGATCCGGTTCGGCGCCGGCGATTCCAGGCTGTGGATCGATTCGCTCTTGGACGAGACGATGCCGCTGCCGTAGATGCGCAGCCCGTCGGCCTGCTTGATCAGGCCGAATTCGACCGTGTACCAGTACAGCCGGGTCAGATGCACCAGCGCTTCGGGATCGATGGCGTGCGCCTTCACCCCGCCGCGGCCGTACGCCTCCATGTAGTCGGCGAAGACCGGGTTCATCAGCAGCGGCACGTGGCCGAACAGGTCGTGGAACAGGTCCGGTTCGCTGAGGTAGTCGATCTGCTCGGGCTTGCGGATCCACCAGGTCACCGGGAAACGGCGGCTGGCCAGGTGATCGAAGAAGGTCAGCTCGGGCAGCAGGCCCTCCACGCCGATCAGCTCCCAGCCGGTGTGCGCGCGCAGCACCCGGTTGAGGTCGTCGAACTTGGGAATGCGGTCGGGCGTCATCTGCATCGCGCGCTGCGCGGTCAGGAACTCGTCGCTGGCGCGGCCGACCAGCACCTGCTGCTGGCGCTCGAACAACTGCGCCCACACCGCATGGTCCGCGCTCGTATACGACGCCCACGGCTGCTCGACCACGGCGGTCGTATAGACCGGCACATAGCCCTTGTCGGTGAGTTGGTGTTCGACGCGTTGCGGGGTGGCGGGATTCATGGCGGTGTCGCTCCTGGGCCCGGGCAGTGGAAGGCCGGGGTCTAGCGACTTTAACCGCGCTTGGGCGCAATGAGCTTGCGTTGTTGCGTGTTTGAGGCGATCTGACGCAAGATTGTTGCGTCATAAGCCAAAAAGGCGCTGCGAATGGCCACCGTCGAACTGGACCGTACCGACATCGTCGTGCTGGCCGAACTGCAGCGCAACGGCCGCCTGACCAACGCCGAGCTGGCCGAGCGCGTCCACCTGTCGGCCTCGGCCTGCCTGCGCCGGGTGCAGCGGCTGGAACGCGAAGGGGTGATCTCGGGCTACCGCGCCGAACTCGACCCGGTGCGGCTGGATCTGGGCCTGCAGGCGTTCGTGCGGGTGCGCCTGGGCCGCCACGACAGCGAGGCGGTCGGCGCCTTCGCCGAATTCGTCGAAACCTGGGACGAGGTGGTCGCCTGCTACGCGCTGACCGGCGACATGGACTATCTGTTGCAGATCGTGGTGCGCGACCTGGAGCATCTGTCGCGCTTCCTGCTCGACCGCCTGCTCAATCAGGCCGGCGGCGCCGACATCAATTCCAGCCTGGTGCTGCGCACGGTCAAGGCCTTCAAGGGCCTGCCGCTGCCGTCGCGCTGACGGCAGCGGCGGCGTCGGATCAGCCCGCGTGGGCGCCGCGCTCGGGCGCGGTTTCGCTGGGTTGCTCGTGCTGCGGCGCGTCGGCGGGCTCGGAGTGTTCGATCGGCGGCGGGTCGATGTCGGGCGGAACTTCGAGGCGGTCGTTCGTGTCCTTGTCCGGATCGGTTGCGGCGCCGGTGCCGCCGAGCAGGTCGATGCGATCGCCGCTGGCGTCGATCGCCAACTCGATCAGCGAGTACGTCCAGCGATCGGCCTCGCGTTCGCCCTTGATGTAGACGCGGCCGCTGCCCTTCGGGCCCTTGAGCGGCATCGACAGATCGGCGTGGCCGCTGGAGTTGTCGGTCTGCAGGGTGCCGTTGATCATCATGCCCGGTTCCAGCGGCGTGCCGAGCGCGGCGACCGCGGCCGGATTGGCCTGCGCCAGCGCGATCGCGTGGCGGACCGGTTCGCTGGAGCCCATCAGGCTCGACACGCCCTTGATGCCCAGCCCGATCAGGCCGAACAGCAGCAGCGCGGCGATCAGGATCACGGTCAGGCAGCCGGTGGGCACGAACCATTTCCAGTTGCGACTCCACCAGCCGGGGTTGGGACGGTCGTTCATCGCGGACTCCTTGTGATCGATAGGCGGGCAGTGTCGCTGCATGCGGGGTGGGACGCCACCTTTGCGGAAGCGATCGCGCGGCGAACGCGCGCGCATCGGCCCGCGTGGCGCGGCAAAATGCGCCGATGCCATCGGGCGTGGAGGTAACCCCCAAGCGCGCTGGCGCCGCCAAGTGCGGCATCGCCGCAAACGCTGACAAATTCATCCCGAAGGATTTCCCCCTTTGAAAAAGGGGGGGGCAGGGGGGATTTGCTTTTGCTCGCGGATCGCGGCCGATCATCAAGGCAACAGCAACAGCAACAGCAAATCCCCCGCGCTGCCAACACCATCGGTCCTTCAACTTGCGCCGGGCGCTGGCCCCCTTTGTCAAAGGGGGCAGAGGATCGTGGCTTCGCTGTTCGAGCTTGCAGCTGGCGTGATCGTGTGACCGCTCACGATGGGTCGAGACATTGCGCTGTTGATCGAAGCGCAAGACGTTGCGTTATTAGCCGAAGGCGGCGAAAAATCGATGCGTGGGCGTGGGCGTGGGCGTGGGCGTGGGCGTGGGCGTGGATATGTCTGGGTCGGTGATGCGGTGAGATTTTCGACAACTGGACGTCTGCGTTGACGTTGTTTCATCTGCCCGGAAATTTTCAGATCGTCATTCCCGCGAAGGCGGGAATCCAGTGACTTCAAGCGTTCTCGGACGAAAGGCCCTGGATTCCCGCCTTCGCGGGAATGACGATAGGTGGGGGCGCTGGGACTGGAAAGTACGTTGCTTCGGATAGCTTGCGTAACGGGCAATCAAGGAGCGCTATGCTCTTCCCGATTCCCGATTCCCGATTCCCGATTCCCGATTCCCGATTCCCGATTCCCGATTCCCGATTCCCGATTCCCGATTCCCGACTCAACCAATCGACGCCAGCGCCGCCGCGCGCGCATGCAGCGCGGTGGTATCGAACAGCCCAATGTCCACATCGGCCGGACCAATCAGCAAGCCGATTTCGGTACACCCGAGGATAACGCCCTGCGCGCCGCGCGCGGCCAGTCCGGCGATGATCCGCCGGTACGCCTCACGCGATTCGTCGCGAATCCGGCCCAGGCACAGTTCTTCGTAGATCACCTTATGCACGAGCTCGCGACCGTCGTCGTCGGGCACGATCACTTCCAGCCCGTGACGTTCGATCAGCCGCTGCCGATAGAACGCCTGCTCCATGGTGAAACGCGTGCCGAGCAAGCCGATCTTCGTCAAACCGGCCGCGCGGATCGCCTCGCCGGTCGGGTCGGCGATGTGCAGCAGCGGCAGGCCGCTGGCGGCTTCGACCGCGTCGGCGACCTTGTGCATGGTGTTGGTGCAGATCACCAGCAGCTGCGCGCCGCCGTCGCGCAGGCTGCGCGCGGCGCGGCCGAGCAGGGCGCCGGCCGCGTCCCAGTCGCCGGCGTGCTGCAGGCGTTCGACTTCGGCGAAATCCACGCTGTACAGCAGCAGCCTGGCCGAATGCAGGCCGCCGAGGCGTTCGCGCACGGTTTCGTTGATCACGCGGTAGTACGGCAGGGTCGATTCCCAGCTCATGCCGCCGAGCAGGCCGAGGGTTTTGGCGGTGGTCGCAGTCATGGTTCGAGTATAGCCACGGGGCATAGGTTAAACGGCGGCTTTGTGCGATGCGTGGTATCGCTTACCGGATACCTCGCTCGGGAGGCCGTGTTGTTTTCAACCGGTTCTGTGCGTCTCGCGATCGTGTGCGCTGTGTCGCTTCGTTCGTCGGGGCTGAAGCCCCTCCCACAAAAAGCCTCGTGGCAACGAAGTCTTTTATGGGAGGGGCTTCAGCCAAGACGCTTTCGGCTCAGATCGCAGCGATACTTAACATCGAAGCGCGCGCGAAGTTGGCTGTATGCGACAACGCTTGCGAAACGATCCTACTGTGATGGCGACGGCACCGTCGCCGGTGTCGCATCCGCCTCCGGCTTACCCGCATCCAATCCGCCGAATCGCTGGCCGAAGAAATCGCCGTCGTTCCATCGCGGCCGCTGCGCCGCATCGGCGATCAGTTGCCCGATGCGCGCGTTGAGCTGCGCCAGGCGCGCGGCGTCGGCGTACTGGATCGGTTGTTCGGCGTCGTCGTCGGGTTGGTGATAATGATCGGCGAGGAAGGCGCGGAACTGCTGGCGCGCATCGACGCCGGCGTCGCGCGCGACCATGCCGCCGGTCAGATACACGGCGGGAATGCCGGTGCGGATGAAGGCGTACTGATCGCTGCGGATGAAGATGCTTTCCTCCGGCGACGGGTCGGGGGTTAGGTCGACTCCGACTTCGCCCGCGGCTTGAGCGAGCACCGCCTGCAGGCTGGAATGTTCGACCCCGATCGGCACCACGTCGCGGGTCGGCACCCGCATCACCGGCATGTCCATGTTGATGTTGGCGACCAGCGAATCGCGCGGCACGCTCGGGTTTTGCGCGAACCACTCCGCGCCGAGCAGGCCCTTTTCCTCGGCGGTGAGCGCGACGAACAGCAGCGAACGCTTGGTCGGCGTCTTCGCCAGAGCGAGCTGCTGCGCGGTTTCGAGCATGATCGCCACGCCCAGCGCGTTGTCGAGCGCGCCGTTGTAGATCGCATCGCCCTTGACCGGCGCGCCGATGCCGAGATGATCGAGATGCGCGCTGAACACCACGTGCTCGCGCTTGAGCGCGGCGTCGGTGCCGGGCAGCAACGCGACCACGTTGCGCGACTGCGTCTGCTCGATCCAGTTGCGCGCCGACAGGGTGATCGTGCCGGGCAGGTCGAAGCCGCGCAGCGTGCCTTCGCGCGCGTCGCGGAACAGCTCGGCCGCGCTGTGTCCGCCGGCGGTGAGCACCGCGTCGGCGCTGGCCGCGCCGACGTTGGCGATCACCGCCAGTTGCGGAAAGGTGTCGATCGCGCGGCCGTCGCTGCCGCGCAGGCGCATGCCCGGCCCCGCCCAGTTCTGCGCGCCGCGCGCCCACGGTTGGCGTTTTTCTTCGTCCTGCGTCGCCACGATCACCGCGCCGACCGCGCCGCGTTCGACCAGGGCGCGGAATTTTTCCCGGAACGAACTGTAGAACGCGCGGCGGTCGGTATCGAAGCGCTTGGGCGCGCCGTGCATCAGCACCGCGATCTTGCCGCGCAGGTCGATGCCGGCGAAATCGTCGTGATCGAGTTCCGGCGCATGCACCGCCTGGCCCACGAACACGGCCGGCGCGGTCACTTGCGATTGGGCGCGGTCGAAATCGAGCTGCGGCAGGAACTGTTCGCGAAATTTCAATTCGACCGTGCCGGTGTCGCGCTGCACGATCAGGCGGCCGCCGTCGTCTTCGCGGCTGGCGCGCAGCAGCGGCACGCGCTGGAAATAGCTTGCATCGTCGCCGGCCGGGCGCAGGCCGATCGCGCGCATGCGCTGGGCGAGGTACAGCGACGCCAGGTCGAAGCCGCGCGTGCCCGCTTCGCGGCCTTCGAGCAGGTCGTCGGCGAGAAAGCGCACATCGGCTTCGATCCGGCGCGCATGCGCGCTGGCGGTTTCGTCGAAACCGTCGGCCGCCGGCAACGGCGCCGGGCGCTGGCAGGCCGCGAGCAGCAGCGCGAGAACCACCAGAGCGATGCGATACGAACGAGAAAGCAGACAACGGTACTGGAACGGCGTGCGCGACATGCGGCGGCTCCCGGCGATGGCTGGACGCCCTGGCGCGGGCGCGCAGCGACGCTAGCACGCGGGGCGGGCGGTGTGCCCGGGGGTGGCCCATTCGTCGACGGACGGCGCCGTCAGCGGGCGTCGGGGACCACCGCATCGGCGCAGTTCGCCGCCTATGGGCGTGTTGAGGGCGTGCAAACGGCCGATCCGTGGCTGTGGTTACACGCGCTTACATCGCGTTACAAAACTTTTTCGCGGCGTGGCTGGGGAGATCGCGAAACGCACGCAGGTGGCGCGGATTGTTTCGAAATGCGTTCGCGCCGCGGATGAATGCCGATTCACGGTAGTCGAAAAAACGACGGACCCGATGGGTAAAAAGGTCACCACGATCGGTCCTCAATGTCGCCGCTTATCTGTTCCTTAACTTGCACGGCTGCGCGCCTGCCTAGTGTCCGCGATCAATCGACCCATGGCCCGCGACGCGATGCACACTCCCGCCTCCCGCACCTGTTTGCCCACGCCATCGCGCACCGGTGCGGGGCGGCGCGTCGCGATGCTGGTATTGGTCAGCGCGGCGACCACGGCGTTGCTGCTGCTCGACGATCGCCTGCAGCAGTGGGTCAGTCCGAACAACCGGGCGCAGTTGCAGCCCGCCTGGGTCGCGGGCCTGATGACGATCGTGATGTGCCTGTGGCTCGGCGGCAGCCGCTGGGTCGCCAACGCGGTGATCGGTGCGTTCGCGGGCATGCAGTTGTTCCAGTTGTGCCATATCGCCGCGATCGGCCGCGCGCTCACGCCGCTGGACGTGGCGATGATCCCGCACGAAATCGAAGACATCGCGCAGGCGGTGCGCGCCGGCGCGGCGACCCATTGGCCGACCTTGTTCGCCGGCGGGGTGCCGTATGCGCTGGCGTTCGCGCTGTTCAACCTCGGCCTGCCGCGGTTGCCGCTGCCGCGCCTGCGCGGGGCCTTGCTGATCGTCGCGCTGGTGTTCGGCCTGCAGTTCTACAACGCCGGCCGCTACACCATGAAGCGGTTCATGCCGCGGCCCGAGCGCAGTTCGCTGCACAACTCGCTGCTGGCCTTCAGCTATTGCGGGGCCAATCTGGTCGGCAAGTCGGTGCGGCGCAATGTGCTGAGCTATCGGGCCTACACCGTCGTCGCGCGCGACGATCCCGATGCGGCCCGCGAGCGGCCGCGCGATGTGTGGCTGGTGATCTTCGATTCGACCCGCACCGATCACTGGGGCCTGGCCGGGTATGCGCGCGCGACCACGCCGAATATGTCGCGCTGGGTCGCCCAGGGCCAGGCGCGCTGGCACCGCGGCATCGCCGGCGCGGCGTCGACCCGCGCCTCGCTGGGCCTGTTGTTCAACGGCGTGCGCGAGCCGGGCAACATCGCGCAGCTGCGCTCGCACGAGGCCAATGTGCTGCGCCTGGCCAAGCGCGCCGGTTACCGCACCTATTGGCTGTCGACCCAGCACGGCGACCTGCTCGAGGAGATCGATGCGCCGAGCATCGACGTGGTCCGCACCCGCGACAGCGACGCGGCGCGGATCGCCGCGCTCGGCGACGACGCGATACTGGACATGCTCGACGTCGTGACGCCCGACCGGCCGCGCCTGGTGGTGATGATGCTGCGCACCGCGCATATTCCCTACCACGACGCTTATCGCCGGCACGGCGCGACCTACCGCCGCTGGCCCGACGGCGAGGGGTCGATCGAAGGCGCGCGCCTGGTCAACGCCTACGACAACGCGATCGTCTATCAGGACGCGCTGGTCGAAAAGCTGTACCGACGGTTCGAACGCGGCGACGGCGACGGCCTGTTCGTGGTGACCTCCGATCACGGCCAGATGCTCGGCGAGGACGGCGTGTGGGGGCATAACGTGCTCACGCCGCAGATCGCCCAGGTGCCGATGCTGGTGCGCGGCCGCGGCGCGGCGCAGGCGCCGCTGGCCGGCAACGGCGACTGGCTCAGCCACAACGATCTGGCGCGTGCGCTGGCGTGGCGGATGGGATTTTCGATCGACAATCCCAACCAGGACGCCGGGGTCGACTATCTGCAGGGCTCGGATCTGTTCGGCGACAACCTGTTCCGCGAACTGCGCATCGTCGATGGGCGCCTGCAGCTGGGCGAGTTGTCGGGGCTCGGCCATGCGCATGGCGGTGCGCACGATTCGGGCGATCGCCAGGCCGAATAAGGCGCGGCGTTCGCGGCTGAAAAATTCACAACGAGGCTTCGCGCAGTTTCTTTTCGGCCTCGCGCAACGGCGGCGCATCGGCTTCCAAGTTCAGCCGCATCAGCGCGATCGCCTGCTCCAGCAGCTTGCGCGCGTCCGGACGGCGGCCCTGGCGCAGCGCCACGTCGGCGGCGAGCAACTGGATCTTCGACAGCATCACCGGGTTCTTGTAGGCCGGACTCTGCGCGGCGCGTTGCAGCGCTTCGTCGGCGAACACCGCCGCCTGCTTGAGGTCGCCGCGGCCCATCGCGATCTGCGCGGCCAGCGAGGCGATCCCGGGCAGGTAGTTGATGTCCTCGGGCTGGGTCGCCACGTTCACTTCGGCGCGCGCCTGGTCCAGATTGCGCTGGGCGCGATCGAACAATTTGTTCATGACCAGGGTCTGCACCAGCCGCAGCTGCGTGCCGATCGCGCGGTCGCCGTCGCGGGCCTGGCGCTGCAGGGCGATGGCGGCGTCGAAATCGGCGTAGGCCTGATCGAAACGCTGCAGCCGGCTGTAGGCCACCGCGCGCACCATGTGACCGCGCGCGCGCCACGGCAGCGCGATCGGCTCGTGCTGGTCGCGCAGGCGTTCGAGCGCGCTGGTTTCGATCTCGACCGCGCGGTCGTATTGCGCGAGCGATTCGCCGTAGACGCCGCCCATGTTGATTTCCAGCATCGCCACGGTCTGCGGGTCGAGCCCGATCGCCAGCGCGATCGCGCGGCCGCGCTCGTAGTGTTCGATCGCTTCCTTGCTGCGGCCGAGCACGTTCAAGGTGTTGGCGAGGTCGTTCTCGACCTCGAAGGTGAAGCGGCTGCGTTCGCCGTAGACGCGGTAGGCGATGCGCAGCGCCTGCTCGCCCTCGGCCAGCGCTTCGGGGTGGCGCACCTGCTCCTCGCGCAGTTGCGCGGTCAGCCGGTGCAGGTGGAACCAGCTCAGGTTGTCGGCGTCCCAAGCGGTCTTCGCCAGGCGCTGCGCGGCTTGCAGCCGGCGTTCGGCTTCGACCAGGTCGTTGGCGCGCAGTGGCGGTGCGACCAGGGCGAGCAGAAGGCCGGCGCGCTGTTCGGAAGTTTTGTCGCCGGCCGCGTCGAGCACGGCCAGGCCGCGCCGCGCATAGGTCTCGACTTCATCGTCGCGGCCGGCCTGCAGCGCGGCCTCGATGTAGTCCAGGTAGGCCTGGGTCAGCACCGGCGGCTCGGCGCGCTGGCGTTCGCGCAGGGCGACGAGTTCGTGCAGGGTCGTGAGCGCCTGGTCGTGGCGCTCCAGTGCGCTGAGCAGCGAACCGCGCACGCTGAGCAGGCGCGCATGCAGTTCGGGGTCGGCCGGCGAGTGTCTGGCGAGCAGCGCGCCGGCGCGTTCGGCCGCGGCCAGGCCGGGCCGGGGGTCGTGGGTGGCGTCGTAGACCTCGGCGATGGTGAGCCAGGCGACCGCGCGGGTGGCGTCGTCCTGGCGGGTGTCGGCCTGCAACTGCTCGGCCGCGCGCGCCAGCAGCGCCGAGACCGTGATCGGTTCGCCGCGCAGGGTGTTCGGCGAGGTCTGCGCGAGCACCGAGGCAAGGAACTGGCGCGAAGCCTCGGTGTAGCCGGCTTCGCGCTCGGCGCGCAGGCGCGAGGCCTGGGCGACGCGCTCGGCGGCGAACGCGCGCTGGCGTTCCACTTCCAGCCGCCACACGAACAGCCCGGCCGCGACCGCGGCGAGCAACGCCGCCGCGGTCGCCAGTCGGTGGCGGGCGACGAACTTGCGCAGCCGGTACAGCGGGCCGCCGCCGGCGACCGAAATCGGCAGGCCGTCGAGGTAGCGGCGCACGTCGTCGGCGAGCGCGGCGACGGTGGCGTAGCGTTCGCCGGGGTCTTCGGCGCAGGCGGTCAGCACGATCCGGTCGAGGTCGCCGCGCAGGCCGCGGCGCAGCGCGGCGTCGTCGACGTGGCGGCTCGGCGCCGGCACCGGGCCGTCGCGGCCGCGCAGGTCCGACAGCTTGCGCCCGGTCAGCAGGTCGAACAGCAGGGCGCCCAGGCCGAACACGTCGGTGGCGGTGGTGGCGATCTCGCCGCGGCGTTGCTCGGGCGCGCCATAGCCCGGGGTGAAGGCGACGGTGGCGGTCTGGGCCGGGTCGTCGCCGTCGCCGGCGATCAGGGTGGCGATGCCGAAATCCAGCAGCGCCGGCCGGCCGTCGGGGCGGACCACGATGTTCGACGGCTTGAGGTCGCGGTGTAGCACCAGGCGCTGATGCGCGTGCTGGACCGCGTCGCACAGGCCGAGGAACAACTGCAGGCGCGCACGCAGCGCGCCGGGCGCCTCGGCCAGGTGCTGGTGCAGCGGCACGCCTTCGACATAGTCCATGACCAGATACGGCTGGCCGGCCTGGGTCAGGCCGCCGTCGATGTGACGCGCGATCAGCGGATGGTCCAGGCTCGCGAGCAGGCCGCGTTCGCGCGCCATGCGCCGGATCGCGGACTGGGTCGGCAGGCCGTGCAGCAGTTTCAGCGCGAGCCGCTGCACGCCGTCGCCGGCCTCGCGTTCGGCCAGGAACACCGTGCCCATGCCGCCGGCGCCGAGTTCGTGCAGCAGCCGGTACGGGCCGATCGTCGGCGGCGCGCCGGCCGCGGCCTGGGCGGCGAAGGCCGCGGCCAGCCGGTCCGACAGCGGATCGGCGGGTGCCTCGCCGTCGCCATCGCCGTGGTCCGCGGTGACGCGGTCGAGCAGACGCTGCACCGCCGCGCGCACCTCGGGATCGGGTTCGTGGTCGAGCAGGTACTGGCTGCGCTCGCCCGGCGGCCGGGCCAGCGCCGCATGGAAGGCGTGTTCGATCCGGGCGAACTGGTCCGGGGTCATGGCGCGAGCTGTTCGCGCAGCCAGGCCTTGGCGAAGCGCAGGTCGCGTTCGACCGTGCGCACGTTGATCGCCAGGGCGTCGGCGATTTCCTGCTGCTTGAGCCCGACCAGGAACGCCAGCTCGATCACCCGGCATTGGCGCGGATAGGGTTTGTCGAGCGCGACCAGCGCGTCTTCGACCTCCAGCCAGCGCTGGTCCGGGGTCGGGCCGTGCGGCGCCGATTCGCGCGCCGGATCGAACGCGGTGATCACCACGTCGCCGCCGCGTTTCTCGGCCTGGCGCTGGCGGATCACGTCGATCAGGGTGCAGCGGATCGCGGTCGCGGCGATGCGGAAGAAATGCTGGCGGTCCTGCGCCTGGATGCGGTCGTCGAGCAGGCGCAGCAGGGCTTCGTTGACCAGTTCGGTCGGGTCGATGATCGAGCGGCCCATGCGCGCGAGGCGACGGATCGCGATGCCCTTGAGTTCGCCGTAGACCAGTGCGTACAACGCATCGCGCGCGGACGCGTCGCCGGCGCGATAGGCATGCAGCAGACGGGTCACGTCTCCTTTCGTTTGCTCGTCCGCCAAGTCGGGTCCTCCTGACGGCCCAAGCATACGATGGTCACGGTGGTTGCGCATGTCGGCACGACAGTTGTGACGAGCCGTGGCGGTGAGGGCGGTTGCGGCGTGTCGGGTTCGGACGATGGCGACCGCGCTGTTGCATGAGTCGCGATGGAGGTCGGTTGCGAGGCGATCGGAGCCAAAGGCGTCGGGGCTCAAGCCCCTCCCACAAAAGCCGGCGAAACCTGCGATGTCTGTTGTGGGAGGGGCTTGAGCCCCGACGCTGTTCGCTCAGGCCAGGTTGAGCCAGGCAGTCGCTCACGAAATCCGCCGTCCGATGTCGGGTTTTCGCCACGCGTTGCGAACTGGGGAATGCGGCTTGCCCATGCACCGCACGCGTCGCACCTACCCCGGCACGGACGCCAACGCCGCGTCGTGCATGGGCAGGACGCGCACGCCGAGTCCTGGAGCATCGAAACGACCGACCGCATGAATACGCCCGATCCCGCAACGCCGGCCGAGCCGGCCGCCGGCAACGACACCGACCCGGGCGAAGGAACGCCATCCACCCAACCAGCCGGCGCCAGCGCCGACCACGTGGCCAGCGCGCCCGCAGCGGACAGCGACGCCGGCCCGAACGCGGGCGAGCGCGCGTCGTCCGCGACGTCGCCGTCGGCCGAGCGCGATTGGCGCGCGGGAATTATTTTCGCCCCGTACCGGTGGTGAATCGCGATGGCGCATGCGCTCGCGCCATCGGCGCCAGGCCGGACCCGCGGCGGTCAAGGCCATGCAGGTCGCCGGCCGCTTACGAGTTCAACGCCGACTCGGGAATCGACACGTCGAGGGTGTTGTCCTGGCCGAAACCGAACGCCACCGCCACCCCCAACAAGATCAGCACCCACAGCGCCGCGCCGAACGCGATCCAGGCGTAGTTCGCCGCCGTCAGGCGCGCGTTGGATTCGCCGCGCGGATCGCCGCAGGCGGCGTTGGCCGCGCGCTGGATCTGCAGCAGGCTCCAGCCCAGCGGCAGCAGGCCCAGCACGCCGAGCACGTCGGTGTAGGGCGAACCGATGGCGCGCGAACTCAGCCGGTCCAGCACGGTGTTGCCGATTTGCGCGATCACGTACAAGGTCGCCATCGCGCCCGGCGCCCACGCATAGCTGCGCCCGGCCTTGCGCAGCACCCCGTCGATGCGCGCGGTCAGCGCGTGGGTGTAGAAGATCGCGAACACCGTGCGCGCCAGCGGCCACAGGTATTCGCCGCTGGCGGCGCGGTAGCGGGTCCAGTGCATGTACGACCAATACAAGTGGTACAGGCCGAAGGTGGCGAAGAACAGGATGCAGAACTTGCGCGCGGAAACGATCAGGAAATCGTCGCTGCGATCGGCCGGCCCGGCCGGCTGCGTAACCGCGGCGGTCGGCGGAGCGTAGAGGTTGGGTTCCATGGGGGTGTCGAAGCGCTCCTGCGAGGTGGTCGTGCAATGGATCGATCAGTCGAAGAACACGGCCACGCCGATCCCGCCCTGCAGGTCGGGGCTGTCGCGGTCCAGCCCCCAGTCCAGCGATGCGTCGAGCTGCACGCGCGAGGTCGCCATCCAGGTCACGCCGGTGCCGGCGACCGACGTCGTGGATTGGTGATCGGTGTGCGACAGGCCGGCTTCGAGGTAGACGCCGACGCGGTCGTTCACGGCGACGCTGACGCTCGGCGACCAGGTCCAGGTGTCCTCGCCGTCGCTGCGGTCCAGGTTGAAGTACAGCGCGCCGGACACGCGCTCGCTGAAGTCGTAACCCAGGGTGGTGCCGAGCGTGTACTGGGTGGCGCCGTTGCTGAAATCGCGCGCGCCGCTGGCGGCGGTGACCGCGCCGAGCACGGCCCAGGAAAACTTGTCGTGCGAGGACGGCAGCGCGGCCTTCAACGCCAGCCCGGTGTCGCCGGCGCCGTGGCGCGAGCGGCGGCCGCCGTCGCTGTCGCGTTCGCGCAGATAGTTGTACGGCGAGGTCGCCAGTTGCAGCTCGACCGTGTCGCTCAGGCCCAGGCGCAAGGTGGTGTTGGCGTTGTACTGGGTGCTGCGGGTGCCGCCGTCGTCGTCGCGCTGGAAATCAGGCAGGCCCTGCTCCCAGGCGAAACCGCCCTTGGGCAAGGTGGCGGTGGAAAACGCGATGCCGGGGCGGTCGAACGACGGCGCGTCGTCGGCGGCGTGGGCCGGCGCGGCCGCGCCCAGGCCGATCAGCGCGGCCACGCACAGCGGGATCGAACCCGGGTTCATGCGCATGCTCGCGTCTGCCGCCGATGACGACCGCTCGACGCGTCCGGGCGCTGCTTCCGTTGCGGCATTGCGTTTACTCCCGTTGTTCCAGGCGCCGGGCAGCGGCGCCCTGCTGCCGTGCGGTTACTGCTTCGACCAGCGGCCGCGCTGGCTTTCGCACGCGGCCTGCAAGGCGGCGAGCTGATCGGGGGTGCGCTGGTAGTAGAAGATCTTCGCCGGCGCGCCGCGCGGCGAATCGCATACGCCGCCGGCGCCGCTCGGGCAGGACGCGACCAGCCGCATGTCGACCTGGCCGCCCATGCCTTCCAGCCCGGGCGCCTGGCCGCTGCACTGCACCTTCTGCTGACCTTCGGACAGGTTCATCTCGGTCTGAGTGCACTCGTTGATGACCTGACCCATGATCTGGCCCTGCATCATGCAGGCGCTCCCGGCGTAGGCGAGCGGACAGGCGAGCAGCAGGGCGGCGAAAGCGAGCGGTGCGGTAGGACGGCGCATGGCGAGGGCTCCGAAGGCGACGGGAAACCGCGACCCCGACGGGCGCGGCAGCCTGGAGACGAAGCGCGCAGCGCATCGATGCGCCGCGGCGGTCCATCCCCATGGACACCGCATCACTCTAGCGCGCCTGGGTGACCGGTGGCAGACGCTCGCTCCGGACGATCGGGCGCATACGCCGCAAAGCGTGAAACGACGCCGCCCGGATGACGGCGCGCTGCCCGCAGTCGGGGCCCGCAGGCCGGCGCGTCGCGCGAGTCATCGCGATCGGATCGCCGGCGGCGTGCTTATTCTTCCTGCCCGTTGCGCGGCGGAAACCGCAGCACCACGCCGGTCTGGTGATCCGGGCGATTCCACAGCACCGGCACCTCGCGCGGGCTCGGCGGCTCGAGTTCCTCGTGCGCCGGCACCATCGATTCGTCCTCGTCTTCCCAGCTGTAGCGCTTGCGCGGCGGCAGCGGGTCGCGTAGGCGGAACACGAAGGCGGCGATCACGCCGGCCACCGCGCCGCCCAGGTGGGCCTGCCAGGACACGCCGATCTCGCGCGGCAGCACGGTCAGCAGCATGCCGCCGTACAGCAGGAACGCGATCATCGCCGCGGCGATCGAGGGCCGGTCGCGGCGCAACAGGCCCAGGGTCATGACCAGGAACATCAGGCCATGGGTCACGCCGCTGGCGCCGAGGTGATAACTGCCCGGATCGCCGAGCAGCCACGCGCCGATGCCCGAGCCCAGCCATACGATCGGCAGCGCGCGGACCGTCGCCTTGGGATAGACCGCGCCGGCCAGGGTGCCGAGCAGCAGCAAGGACGTCGCATTGGCGGCCAGATGCTCGACCGAGCCGTGCAGCAGCGGCGCGGTCAGCAGCCCGATCAGACCGTGCAGCGACCACGGCTGCACGGTGAAGGCGCGCACGTCGAAGCTGCCCTGGGCGGCGAACACCGCCACCAGCAACAGCACGAACGCCAGGCTGGCGTTGAGCGCGCGCAGCAGGCGGCGGCGGTCGGCCTTGCGCTGGGCCGGGGTGTCGGGGATGGGGGCTTCGGTGGGCAGTTGCATGAAAACCAGATTGGCACCGCCGGCGACCTTTGCAAGCCGGCCCGGGCGGGCTTCTTTGTCCCACCCACGGGAATGTGGCCTGCGTCAACAACCGGCCCGGTCCCGCCCCGGTGCGCTCGAAGGCCCACGCGGCCGGAGAGGAATCGCCCCGCCCCGGTAGAATGGGCCGATGAATAACGAAATCCCCACCGTACGCCTCAAGAACGCCTGGAAATCCACCCACCCCTGGATCTTCCAGCGCCTGGTCGACAAGCCCGCCCAGCGGCCCAAACCCGGCGCCATCGTCAACGTGGTCGGGGTCGACGGCGTCTGGATCGGCCGCGGCTTCTACAACGGCCATTCGCGCATCGCCCTGCGCATGCTCGAAAACGACCCGGACGTCGAAGTCGACGCCGAGTGGTTCGCGCGCAAGATTGCCGCGTCCGTGTCGCTGCGCCGCGACGTGCTCAAGCTCGACGAGGTCAGCGACGCCTGGCGCGTGGTGCACAGCGAGGGCGACGGGATCAGCGGCCTGGTGGTGGACCGTTACGGCGATCTGTTGGTGGTCGAATACTTCAGCGCCGGCGCGTTCCGCCATCGCGAATGGATCTACGACGCGCTGCGCGCGCAGTTCCCCGGCTGCCGCTTCTACGCCTTCGCCGACGAGCACGTGCAGAAGCAGGAAAGCTTCGACTTCCGCGGCACCGAGGCGGTCCCGCCGTCGACCATCACCGAGTACGGCATCAAGTTCCGCGCCGATCCGGCTGGCGCGCACAAGACCGGTTTCTTCGCCGACCAGCGCGAGAACCGCGAGTGGCTGTCGCAGCAGGTCGCCGGCAAGCGCGTGCTCGACCTGTGCTGCAACACCGGCGGCTTCGGCGTCTACGCCAAGGTGCGCGGTGCCGAGGAAGTGATCGGCGTGGACATCGACGCCGACGTGCTCAACATCGCCAAGGGCAACGCCAAGCTCAACGGCGCCAACGTCAAGTTCGTCCAGGCCGACATCTTCCCGTACCTGCGCGACATGGGTAACGCCGGCGAGCAGTTCGACGTGGTGATCCTCGATCCGGCCAAGATGACCCGCGACCGCGAGCAGGTGATCGCCGCGCTGAAGAAGTACCTCGACATGAACAAGCTGGCGCTGGGCGTGGTCAAGCCCGGCGGTTTGTTCGCGACCTTCTCCTGCACGGGCCTGGTCAGCGAAGACCAGTTCCTCGACATGCTGCGCCGGGCCGCGTTCTATGCCGGCCGCACCGTGCAGGTGCTGAAGGTGTCGGGCGCGGGCGCGGACCATCCGTGGCTGGCGCAGGTGCCGGAGTCGCGGTACCTCAAGGCGGTGTTTTGCCGGGTGCTGGATTGAGGTGAGGTGGGTTGCGCGCGGGGTTTCGCGCAGCAATCCGCTTGCGATGCAGGTATTCCCTCTCCCGCTTTGCGGGAGAGGGCTAGGGTGAGGGTATAAGCGCCGACGGCGCGAATGCTGTTGATTTTCGCTGGACGCCGCGGCCCCTCACCCCAACCCTCTCCCGCAAGCGGGAGAAGGAGCAGTACGCAGCAGAAGGAGCAGTACGCGGCAGAAGCAGCAGAGGGAGCAGTACGCGGTGAGAGGGAGCAGACCGATCAATCCGGCGCGCGAAACCCCGTCATATGCCGCGCCTTGTAGCTGTCCGGCCGGTACGCCACCTCGCGCGCCAACGCATCCAGAAACCCCGTCTCCCCGATCCGCGCGCGTTCGCCGGCATCGAGTTCGAGCGTGAGTTCATAACTGGCGATCGTGCCGCACAGCACCGACAGATAGCGCCGCTCGCCGTCGGCGTACAGCGTCCAGGCCCAATCGCGTTGGTCGATGAGTTGCATCTTGGGTCAAGCTCACCGGTTCAGCGGATCCACGAGCTGCCGACACCGACGACGTCGACGAATTTCCACTGCCCTCGCTCGAGCGCGAACAACTCCAGTTGATTGCCGCCCTGGTAATCGGACGCCGTCTCGACATACAGCAAGGCCTGATCGCCGCGTCCCGACACGACCGGCCGGCTGACCCGCACGATGCCGTCGACCTGCGGGTACGCTTGCTGGAACTCCGGCGAGAACCCCTTCGCGAGGTCGGCCGCTACGCGCTCCCGGTCGACCGGAACGACGCCGGGCAGCGTGCGGGTGTCCAGCGGCGTTTGCTCGGCATTGAAGCGCGGCAACGCATCGATCATCGCGTCGGACAGGTTGTGAGAGTTCGTCAGGGCGTTGTCCAACTGCGACGGGAGCTCGGCACAAGGTTCCAGTCGTTGTCGAGGCTGGCCGCAAAGGGCCGCCGTGGTGTTCACCAGTGCCAGGCGGCGTTGCGCCCCGTGAGCGTCCCGTGTCGCCGGCTTGGCGAGCTGGCGGTGATCGATAACCGCGATCAGAATCGCGCGCTGTTCCGCGGCCGTCGCCGCGCGCGGTGGTCCGAGGAGTGCGTCGAACGCGCCGGGTGTCGCCGAAGTGACCACGACGACCAGCGCCACCGCCACCACGATGCAAGCGGCATACAGCAGCGACTTGAGCAGCGAAGGCGTTCGCGCGCCGTGGCCGTGAGAACCATCGTTCAACGATCGGGAAGACGAAGCCGTCATGGCCGGGTGTCCCTGCGCGCTTGCGTGATCGCAGCAGAGTAGGCGCACGCGCGATCGGAGGGCAACAGATCGAACCGATCGGACGCCGGCGTCGGTTTCCGCTCAGTCCTTCCACCACAGAATCGTCGGCGGATCTTCGGGACGGGTCTGCTCCAGGCGCTGCAGCGCGCCCACGTCCAGCCCGGGCAGATGCACGCTCATCGCCATCGCGACTTCGCGGTAACCCGGCCAATCGGTGCGCAGCTCCAGGCGCTCGCCGGTCGCGGTACCGACCTCGACGAAGATCAGCCGGCGCTCGTTCGCGTCGATCGCGTAGCCGTCGATGCCGTCGATGTCGGTCCAGCGGATGCCGTGGATGCGTCCGGCGCCGTCGTCGCGCCAGACGCCGCGCGGATCGGCGTACAGCCTGGGATCTTGCGGGTTCATGCGAACGGTCCTTGCACGGACGGGGCGGCAGGTGCCGAACCGGTGGGCAGGCAAGATTGGCACATTGGATATGCGCAATCGGGTGCCGTACGGAACACAGGCGGCGTGGCCGAGTGGTCAAATGTGATTGAAGTCACGTTTATTCCGGGCACTGGAACGGTCACCCAGCCTCGCCCACGCGCGCCGCACCGGTTGCGACCGCCACCCTGGCCGCGACCGCTCCCCCTGTAGGAGCGAGGCAAGTCGCGACCGCGAAACCGCGCATGCCTCGCAGGCGCGGTTTCGCGGCCGCGGCCCGCGACCGAAGGAAATCCTCATGGGCCGCGTCCTGCATCGAGAACCGACACAATCGCAGCGCGGCAATCAAAAGACCCAACGCCCCACCCGCGCCGACCCGATCCAGCCATCGCTACCCCTGCGTCGCAGATGCTGAGACTCACCCGCTTAGACTGGCCCCTTAAACTAAGGCCGCCGGCGCCCGATTCGCGCCTGCCCCCACCCAGCGGCCCATCGCCGCGCCGCCGGCCACGCCGTCGCCCCTCCCGCTTTTCCGCAGAGTCCCCATGCCCCTGACCGCCGCCGTGTTCGCCATCGTGTTCGCGTTGCTGATCGGCGCCGCGCTCGCCTGGCTGCTCGCGCGCGCCGGCGCCGCGCGCACGCTGGAGGCCGCGCGCGGCGAGCTGGGCGCGCAATTGAACGCGGCCAACACCGAGCGCGCGCAGTTGCTCGAGCGCAGCGCGCGCATTCCCGAACTGCAGGGGCGCCTGGACGAACTCGAGGACCTGCGCGACCGCCTGATCCACGACAGCGGCCAGCTGCGCGAGGCCATCGGCCGCGCCACCACCGAACTGGAAAAGGAACAGCAGGCCCTGCAACGCCTGCGCGCCGACTTGCACGACGCCGAACGCCTGCGCGACGCGGCCACTGCCGAGCTGCAGCGGCGCAGCGTCGAACTCAGCCGCATGAGCACCCAGCTCGACGCCGAGCGCAGCCAGTCGCAGGAAAAGATCGCCCAGCTCAAGGACGTGCGCGACGAACTGACCACCCAGTTCAAGAACCTCGCCAACGAGATCCTGGAAGAAAAGAGCAAGCGCTTCACCGAGCAGAATCGCAGCCACCTGGGCCTGTTGCTCGATCCGCTGCAGCAGAAGCTGGCCGAATTCCAGACCCGGGTCGAGACCGTCTACGACAACGAAACTCGCGACCGCACCGCGCTGGGCGAACAGGTGCGGCAGCTGATGGCGCTGAACCAATCGCTCAGCGAAGACGCGAAAAACCTCACCACCGCGCTCAAGGGCTCGAGCAAGACCCAGGGCGCCTGGGGCGAGTTGATCCTCGAACGCGTGCTCGAATCGGCCGGCCTGCGCAAGGGCGAGGAATACGACGTCCAGGAAAGCCACGGCACCGAGGACGGCGAGCGCCGGCCCGACGTGACCATCCACCTGCCCGAAGACCGGCATCTGGTGATCGACTCCAAGGTCTCGCTGCTGGCTTACGAGGAGTACGCCAGCGCCGAGGACGAGGAGCAGCGCGCGCGCGCGGTCAAGCGCCATCTCGACTCGGTACGCACGCACATGCGCGGCCTGTCGGACAAGCGCTATCAGGAACTGTACGGCCTGCGTTCGCTGGATTTCGTGCTGATGTTCGTGCCGATCGAACCGGCCTTCATGCTCGCGGTCACCCACGACCGCAATCTGTTCATGGACGGCTGGCAGCGCAACGTGCTGGTGGTCAGCCCGTCGACCCTGCTGTTCGTGCTGCGCACCGTCGCCCATCTGTGGCGACAGGAAGCGCAGAACCGCAACGCCCAGGAAATCGCCAAGCGCGGCGCGCAGCTGTACGACCGGCTGTGCTCGTTCGTGGCCGACCTGGAGAAAGTCGGCGACCGCATCGACCAGGCCAAGGTCAGCTTCGACAGCGCGCGCGACAAACTCAGCCGCAACAAGGGCAGCGTGATCCGCCAGGCCGAGATGCTGCGCGACATGGGGGTCAAGCCGACCCGCGCGTTGCCGGCGAAACTGGTCGAGTTGTCGGCCGACGATGCGGCGAGCGACGATGGGCTCGAACCCGACGGCCCGCGGCCGATCGAGGGCGCGGCGGGGCTGTTGAGCGCGGATGCCGACGATTCGAATGGTGCGAGCGAGCGTGGCGATACTGACGAAAACGGCAGCGATGGCGATGGCGACAGCAACGGCGTTGGTGAAGACCGCAGCGAGGTCTGACCGGCCTGTCGAGGTCTTTTGTGGGGGGGGCTGTCTTTTGTGGGAGGGGCTTCAGCCCCGACGCTCTTGTTTCCGGTCGCTTCGAAACTTCGTCGCCGCGGAGCGAAAAGCATCGGGCCTAAAGGCCCTCCCACAAAAGACCTCGAGACCGACGAAAACGGCAGCGACAGCAACGGCGATAGCGACAGCGTCGGCGAAGACCGCAGCGAGGTCTGAGCTATCTGTCGAGGTCTCTTGTGGGAGGGCTGTCTTTTGTGGGAGGGGCTTCAGCCCCGACGCTCTTGTTTCCGGTCGCTTCGAAACTTCGTCGCCGCGGAGCGAAAAGCGTCGGGCCTGAAGGCCCTCCCACAAAAGCCCTCGGCGCTGATGGTGCCGGTGGCGTGTGTGAGTCCGAAATCCTGTCGCCATCGGCGACGGTCAAGCGATCTGCATGACGAAGCCGCGATCCATTGCCCCCTTTGAAAAAGGGGGCGAGCGCCTTGCGTAACCATGGAACGGGCATCGCTTGCGGCGTGGGGGATTTGCTTTGGCTGCTGGTTGGCGCGGCGATCGCAGAGCAAGAGCAAATCCCCCCTGCCCCCCTTTTTCAAAGGGGGGAAAGGCCGGCTTCGGGAGAGGGAGGGCCAGCTTCGGAGAGGGGGCTGCTTCGGGGGAGCGAAAACCAGCTTAGGCAGGAGGCAAGCCCAGCCTCGGGAGCGTCGGCCTTGGGGAAAAGCGCGCGCCCGACAACAACAAAACGGCAAAACAAAACGGCCCGGATTCGCATCCGGGCCGTTCGTACATCCAAGGCTTGAGGCGACGCCGTGCGGCGCTCAGTGTCCGCCGTCGGTCGGCATCACCGGCATCGCATCGGCCGGGACGCTCGGGTTGCTGTCGTCCTGCAGATAGTCGGGCAGCTGGTCGTCGCTGTTCTTGTCCATGCGGTCGCCGAAGATCTGATAGTCGCGGCGCTGGGTCCACGAATCGCGGACCAGCGCGTATTCGTCTTCGGCGCCTTCGCGCAGGCTGTCCAGCGGCAGCAGCTGGGCGCGCACGTCGACCAGTTGCAGGCCCTGCAGCGGGATGCGGATGCGGTCGCGTTCGACCTGGCGCAGCGGGCTCAGCGGCGCGTCGCCGAGCGCGCCGAACGCGTCGCGCACGGTGCGCGGCCCGAACAGCGGCAGCTCGAGATAACGCGAGCGCTTCCAGCCCCACACGCCGAGGGTCTGGCCGAAGTCTTCGCTGCGGTTGGGCAGCTTGGCGTCGCTGGCCGGATCGAAGATGCCGGCGATGCCCAGGGTGCTGTTGAGCGCGAACCGGCCCAGCGACTGCGCGGCCTGCTTGGGCTTGCCCTGCAGCAGCGCGTTGAGGATCGACACCGGCTGGCCGAGGTTGTTGAAGAAGTTGCTCACGCCCAGGCGCACCGGCCGCGGTACCACCTTGGTGTAGGCGCGCGCCAGCGGTCGGGCGATGCCCTTGTCCACCGCCATGTTGAAGCGGTGCATCTTGCGGTTGTACTTCTCCCACGGATCGTAGGCGCCGGGCACGTTGGCCGGGGCCGGCAGGGTGGGATCGGCGACCGGGTCGTAGGCCTGCGAGGTGCCGTAGATGTCGTCGAAGTCGCGCTCGGCGGCGGTGCGCGGGTCGGCGACCGGGTCGGTCGGCTGGGCCGCGGCCGGGTCGAGCGCCGGCGGTGCGGGATCGACCTGGGCGAGGCTGTAGTCCAGATCCAGGTTGAGCGGCACCACCGTAAAATCGTCGGGGTGCGCGGCCGAAACCGACTGCAGCGAGGAAGCCTCGGCAAGCGCATTGGCATCCGCATCGATCGGCGCGCTCGCGGCGACGCCGGCCGCGGACAACGCGTTCGCCGAGTCGGTCTGCACCGGCGCCTGCGACGAGGCCGCGACCTGTGCCGATTCGGCCGGGGCGGGCGCGATGACCGCCGGCGGCGAAGCCTCGGCGGCGACCATCGCCGTAGTCGGCGCGATCAAGCCCGCGGCGCTGTACGAATCCGGGCTCGCGTCCTGCGCGAGGGCCGGTGCGGAGTGCAGCGCGGCCAGGATCAGGCCGAGCGCTAAGGGGAGTGCGTGGGGGCGCATGGTGGCAGTCTAGTCTTCCGTTACATCGGTGGGGGCGGCCAGGCCACGTCCGTGGGCGTCGGCGACCGCAACTGTGAACGTGTACGCGTACGTGTGTTCCCGGGTACGGATCAGCTGGCGAAGCCGAGCGAGGCGTCGAGCCGGTAGGCCGCGCGCAGCTCGGCCAGGCCGGGCGGGTCGCCCTGCACGTCCACGCCGGGCGCCTGCTCGGCCAACTCGGCCAGCAGCGCCAGTCCGGCGCTGTCGACCGAACTGACCGCCGTCAGGTCGAACCGGCGCGTGCCGGCGACCAGCGCGCGCGCCTGCGGCCACAACGCGGCGGCCGCGGCGCGATCGAGCGCGCCCGCGAACACCAGGGTGTCGCCGTCCTTGCGCAGGCTGGCCACGGCCGCGCTCATCTCAGTTGCCGCTCGCCTGGGCCTGCAGCTTGCCGGCCTTGATGTCGGCGGCGACCTGGGCGATCGACTTCTGGTTGAGCGGGGTGTCGAACTGGTTGCGGAAGGTCTGCACGAAGCTGACGCCTTCGACCATCACGTCGAACACCTTCCACTGTGCGCCGTTCTTGCGCAGCAGGTAGTCCACCGGCACCGGTTCGCCGCCCTGGCGCAGGAACTCGCTGGAGACCTTGACGATGGCGCCGCCGCGCAGCGGGGTCTCGGACTTGATCCGGACCTGCAGGCGGGTGTTGAAGTCGAGCAGGGCCGAACCGTAGCGCTGCATCAGGCTGCCGGTCAGCGCGTCGGCGAACAGGCCGACATCGGCGTCGGACGCGCCGCGGCCGTGGGTGCCCAGGACCAGGCGCGCGGCGTAGTCGCGGTCGAACACCTGGTTGAACTCGGTGGTGATGAACTGGCTCAGCGCGGCGCGGTTCTTGCTGAACTCGGCGCGGCGCGATTCCAGGGTCGACAGGATGCGGGTGCTGTTGGCCAGCACCATCGCGCTGGGCGAACCGGCGGCGGGCGCGGCCTGGCCCGGGGCCGCGGTGGCCTGGGCGAACGCGAAGGAGGGAGCGCCGGCGATCAGGGCCGAGGCGAGGACGGTAACGATCAGGGAGCGCTTCATTTCTTGGTCTCGTCGGAGGGGGCGGCTTGTTCGCCCTGGAGGTAATCGGGAACGCCGGCGTCGGCGGGCTTGGCCGCGGCCGCGCCGCCGCCATTGCCGCCTTGTGCGCCACCGCCGCTGAACATGTACTTGCCGACCAGCTGGATCAGGTCGACCGCCGGCTGGGTCAGGAAGATCTTGTCGCCGGGCTTGAGGTTTTCCGGGTCGCCGCCGGGGCTCAGCCCGACATAGCTCTCGCCCAGCAGGCCGCTGGTGAGGATGCCCGCGGAGGTGTCGGCCGACAGCGTGTAGCGCTTGTTGATCGCCAGGGTCACCACCGACTGGTACTTGACCGGGTCGAGCGTGATGTCGGTCACCTGGCCGACCGTGACGCCGCCGATCTTGACCGGCGCGTTCGGGCGCAGCGGGCCGATCGTGGTGAAGTTGGCGGTGATGTTGTAGCTATCGCCGCCGAAACCGAACTTGCCGTTGGTCGAGGCGATCGCCAGCACCAGCAGCGACGCCAGGGCGAGGAGCAGGAATGCGCCGACGGCGAATTCGATGCGGGGACTGCGGATGGACATGGCACCACCTTGGGGATGAAGCCCGCGTGGATCAACGCGGCTGTGGGAACGGTATGCATGGAACGGTGTGGATGCTGCGAAGGGTTTCGGCCCGCGGCAGCGCTGAAGCCCCTCTCCCGCCTGCGGGAGAGGGGTTGGGGTGAGGGCGCGCGCTTCGCGCTGCAACCTCGCCGTGTCCCTCATCCGCCCTGCGGGCACCTTCTCCCGCGAGCGGGAGAAGGGACATCTGAAGGCTTCTCCCGTTTACGGGAGAAGGCATTGCTTATCTGAACAAGAACGCCGACATCACGAAATTGAACATCAGCACCAGCAGCGAGGCGTTCACCACCGCGCGGGTGGTCGCCACCGAGGTGCCTTCGATGGTCGGCTCGGCATGGAAACCGACATAGGCCGCGACCAGCGCCGCGGTCCCGCCGAACACCGCCGACTTCACGAACGCCATCAGGAAGTCGTTGTAGAAATCGACGCTGTCCTTGAGCACCTGCCAGAACGTGCCGGCCTCCAGGCCGATCACGTGGACCGATTCGAAATAGCTCGCGGTGATCGCCAGGCTGCAGAAGAACCCGGTCAGCAGCGGCACGCACAGCACCGCCGCCCAGAACCGCGGCGCCACCGCCTTGCCGATCGGGTCGATCGCCATCAGGCCGAGCGCGGTGATCTGGTCGGTCGCGCGCATCAGGCCCAGTTCGGCCGCGATCGAGCTGCCGGCGCGGCCGATGAACAGCAGCGCGGTCAGCACCGGGCCGAGTTCGCGGTACAGGCCCAGGCCGAGCATGGCGCTGACCTGGTTGGCGGCGCCGTAGGTGTCGAGTGCGCGGTAACCCAATAGCGTTACCGAAAGGCCGACGAACGCACCGCCAACGGCGATGATCGGCAGCGAACGTGCGCCGATCTTGTAGATTTCGCGGATCAGCTCGCGGAAGAAGTCGGCGGTCGGCTTGGACGCGCGCAGCACCGACAGCGAGAACAGGCCGGCGCGGCCGAGCGAGCGGGTGGCTTCGATGAAAGGCATCACGCGGCCTCCGAGGTGCGGGGGGCGGCGTCGAAGCCGATCGGGCCGTCGGGCTCGCCGCGCAGGAACTGGCGCACCAGCGGGTCGGTGCTGTGTTCCAGCTCGGCCGGAGTGCCCGAGAACACGATGCCGCCGTTGGCGATCACGATCGCGTGGTCGGCCACCGGCAAGGTCTCGTGGACGTGGTGAGTGACGATGATGCTGGTCAGGCCGAGGGTGTCGTTGAGGCGGCGGACCAGGCTCATGACCACGCCCGACGCGATCGGGTCGAGCCCGGTCAGCGGTTCGTCGTAGATCATCAGCGGCGGGTCCAGCGCCAGCGCGCGGGCCAGCGCGACCCGGCGGGCCATGCCGCCGGACAGCTCGCGCGGGTAGGCGTCGGCGGCGGCGCGCAGGCCGACCGCGTGCAGCTTCATCAGCACCAGCCGGCGGATCAGCGCGGGCGGCAGCTGGGTGTGCGCGCGCAGCGGCAGGGCCACGTTCTCGGCCGCGGTCAGGTCGGTCAGCAGGCCGTTGCCCTGCAGCAGCACGCCGATGCCCTTGCGCAGTTCGAGCAGGTCGCGCTGGTTCTGCGGCACCGCCTGGCCGAACACTTCGACCGTGCCCGAGGCCGGCGCGAGTTCGCCGGTCAACGCCGACAGCAAGGTCGACTTGCCGCTGCCCGACGGCCCGAGCACCGCGACGATGCTGCCGCGCGGTACCGACAGGTTGATCCCGCGCAACACGCTGCGGCCGCCGCGGTCGAGGCGGAGGTCGGTCAGGCGGACGATGGGCGTTGGCGTCGTCATGCGGGGCGGCGATCCGTGCGGGAATGGGCGAACGGCGGAACCATGGGCCGGTCAGGGCTGCGGACGTAAGCGCCGCGGCCGGTAAGGGCCGGCGAAGCGGCGCAGCTTGGCCCACTGCGGCTGAACGGGGGTGGAGCGTCGGTCATTGTCGCAGCTTAGCCGGCCGGGCTCGTGCCTGTACCGCAACGGGGTGTTCGACCGATGGGGTCGGTGGGTGGGGGCGATGGTGATGGGGGGCGATTAAAACGGTTTTAAGTGGGGGCGTGCTGGCTGAGAGCCAAAGCAAATCCCCCTGCCCCCCTTTTTCAAAGGGACGGGTCGCTGCGCACCCACCGTGCGCGGCTTGTCGGAAGCGCGCCAGTTTCCTGCTTCGTCTGTGCGGCGCAGGCGTTGCAAATACGTCCCGTCCCGTCCCTTTGTAAAAGGAGGACCGTGGGGGATTTGCTTTTGCTCTCCAACCAACCCCCAATCGCCACACCCTCTCCAGGCGTCTTGGCACCCATTCCGGCAAGATGGCGCAATGCCCGCGCGTCCCGATTTCCGTCTCTACCATTCCAATGCGCTGGACGTCCTCGCCGGTCTGCTGGCGCAGGAACTGCGCACGCCCGCGCCCGGGCAGGCGCTGCTGACCCCCGACACCATCCTGATCCCGCAGGTCGCGATGCGCCGCTGGCTGCAGGCGACGCTGGCGCAGGCGTACGGGATCGCGGCCAACCTGGAATTCCTGACCCCGGGCGAATTCGTCCAGCGCGCGCTCGACGCCAACGAACCCGACACCGATCCGGCCGAGCGCGGCGACGATCTCGACGCCGCGGCGATGCGCTGGCGCCTGTACGGCGTGCTGTCGCAGCCGGCGCAGCTGCGCGAACCGGCGCTGGCGCCGCTGCGGGCGTACCTCGATGGCGACGACCCGATCAAGTCGTGGTCGCTGTCGGGCGAACTCGCCTCGCTGTTCGAGAAATACCAGGCCTGGCGCCGCGACTGGCTGCTGGCCTGGGACGCCGGCCGCGACCGCAACGATGCCCAGGCCGCGCTGTGGCGCCGCATCGCCGCCGGCCGCCGCTACCGCGCGCGGCGCATCGACGACTACCTGGGCCGCTTCAACGACGACGGCGGTGAGCGCGGCCCGGCGCAGATCCCGCGCGGGCTGCCCTCGCGCCTGTTCGCCTTCGCCACCCTCAACGTCTCGCCCGACGTGCTGCGGGTGATCGCGACCCAGGCGATCGCCGGCACCCTGCATTTCTATCTGCCGACCCCCACTCGCAAGTACTGGGGCGACCTGGGCACCCTGGCCGAACGCCTGCGCCAGGGCGAGGACGCCGCGTTCGGCGAGGACGACAACCCGCTGCTGCAGGCCTGGGGCACGGCCGGGCGCGACTTCATGGCGGTGCTCGGCGGCTACGAGGTGGTGCATCCCTCCGGCGAGATCGCCGCCTACGCCGATCCGGAAGACAGCCGCCACGACGACCCCTCGCGCGACACCCTGCTGCAACGCCTGCAACGCGACCTGCTGCACCGGCGCGCGCTGCCGGCGACGCCGTGGCGCGCGCAGGTCGACCGTCTCGACGCCAGCGTGCAGGTCCACGCCTGCCACACCCGATTGCGCGAAGTGCAGGTGCTGCACGATCAACTGCAGGGCCTGCTCGACCCGCAGTCCGAACAGGGCCGCCGCTTCGACCCGCCGCTGCAGCCGCGCGAGATCGCGGTGCTCGCGCCCGATATCGACCCGTACGCGCCGCACATCGCCGCGGTGTTCGGCGGCCTGGCCGGGCGGCCGGGCTTCATCCCGTATGCGCTGGCCGACGTCAGCCCGCTCGCGGCCGAGCCGCTGGCTGAAGTGTTCCTGCGCCTGCTCGCATTGCCGGTGTCGCGCTTCGGCCTGGGCGAAGTGCTGGACCTGCTGGCGACGCCGGCGATCGCCGACCAGGCCGGGCTCGACGGCGCCGGCCTGGAACGGCTGCGCCTGTGGCTCGGTCAGGCCGGCGCGCGCTGGGGCATCGACGCGGCCCATCGCAGCCGCCACGACGCGCCCGGCGACGACGCCTACACCTGGGCATTCGCGCTCGATCGCCTGCTGATCGGCCACGCCGCCGGCGACGGCGAGGCCGCCGACAGCCTGGTCGCCGGGATCGCGCCGTACGCCGAACTCGAAGGCGCGTCGCTCGACGCGCTGGATGCGTTGATCCGCCTGCTGCGGGTGCTGGCGCGGTTCGAACGCGGCCTGGCCGCCGAGCTGACGCCCGCGCAATGGGCCGACCGCCTGCTCGGCCTGCTGCGCGCGCTGTTGCCGGAGCGTCCGCGCGACCCCGCCGACCAACGCACCCTCGAACGCCTGCGCAGCCTGATCGAACGCTTCGCCAGCGACGCCGAGCACGCCGACTTCCACGCGACCGTGCCGCCGGAAGTGGTGCGCGCGCATTTCCGCGCGACCCTGGCCGAAGCCGACACCCGCGCGCCGCTGCTGACCGGCGGGGTCAGCTTCGGCCGGATGGTGCCGATGCGGCTGATTCCGTTCCGGGTGATCTGCCTGCTTGGCATGAACGACGGCGATTACCCGCGCCGCGACCCGGCCGGCGGCATGAACCGGCTCGCCGCCGAACTGGGCACCGCCGCGCGCCGCCACGGCGACCGTTCGTTGCGCGACGACGACCGCTTCTTGTTTCTGCAGTTGTTCGCCGCCGCGTCCGACGCGTTCTATCTGAGTTACCTCGGCGCCGATCCGCGCGACGGCAGCGCGCGTGAGCCGTCGACCCTGGTGTCGGAGTTGCTGGATGTCGCCGCGCGCTATCACGCCGACCCGGCGCGCGCGCGCGGCGAGTTCGTGGTGCGCGAACCGCTGCAGCCGTTCGCGCCGGCCGCGTTCGGCGCCGATCCCGACGGCCGCGGCGGCGAGATCGATCCGCGCCGCTTCAGTTATCGCGGCGAATGGCGACCGGCCGCCGACGCCGGCGGCTACGGCCCGCGCACGCAACTCGGCCCGTGGCTGGAGGAGGCGTTGCCGCCGATGCCGGCCGATGTGGACGCGCCGACGCTCGCGTACCAGGACCTGCGCGCGTTCCTGCGCGATCCGCCGAGCGCGTTCCTGCGCCAGCGCCTGGGCCTGCGCCTGCCCGACGAAGTCGAAAGCGGCGAAGACGTCGAACCGCTGGTGCTGCCCGGCCCGGGCCTGATGCGCCAGCAATTGCAGCGCGCGGTGTTCGACGACCTGATCGCCGGCGACGGCCGGATCGATCGCGAACGTTTGCAGGCGAGCCTGCGCGCGCGCGCGCTGCTGCCGACCGGTCCGTTGGGACGGCGCCAGCTCGATGCCTTGCTCGGTCAGGTGCGTCCATACGCGGATGCGTTCGCGCGCTGGCGCGACGGCGAGGGTCAGGTGCTGCCGTTCGAACTCGATCTGGGCGGCACCCAACTGCGTGGCCGGCTCGACGATGTGTATGCCGGTGGATTGGCGCGATTGCGTTTCGACAGCCTGCACGGCCCCTCGCAGATCGCGCATGGTCTGGATTGGCTGGTGCTGTCGGCGCTCGGCGATCCGCGCCCGTTGGCGCAGTTCGCCCACACCACCGAAGGCCCTGGCCCGCATCTGCGCGGCGCGCTGTCGCAGCGCGAGGCCAAGGCGGCGTTGCGCGCCTTGCTGCGTCTGCGCGACTACGGCCTGCGCATGCCGCTGCCGTTCCTGCCGCGCGCGGGTTGGCTGTGGTACGAAGCCGCGGCGCAGGACCCGAACGCCTGGAACAAGGCCGGCTGGAACAAGGCCGAAGCGCAGTGGCACGGCAGCGCGCGCAGTTGGGGCGAGGCGAGTTCGGCCGCGGTGCGGCTGGCGCTGCGCGGACGCGATCCGTTTCTCGATCCCGATTCGGGCGAGCAATTCCGCGACATCGCCAAGTTGGTGTTCGACGCGGTCGTGCATGGTCGCGACGAAGGCGGACAGGCATGAGCGCGGTGCGCGATCCCTTCCTCGACCTGCCGCTCGACGGCCTGCGCCTGATCGAGGCCAGCGCCGGCACCGGCAAGACCTACACCCTGGCGACCTTGGTCACCCGCCTGGTGATCGAACGCGGCCTGCGCATCGGCGACATCCTCGCGGTGACCTTCACCGACGCGGCCACCCAGGAGCTGCGCGAGCGTTTGCGTCGCCGTCTGCTGTTGGCCGCGCGCATCGCCGCCGACGATCCGGCCCTGATCGCCGCGCAAGACGACGGCGAACGCGCGATCACCCGCGAACTGGTGCAAGCGCAGGCCGAGCGCGAAGGCGCCGCGGCGCTGCGCACGCGCCTGCAACGCGCCGCGCGCGAGATCGATCTGGCCGCGGTGGTCACGATTCACGGCTTCTGCGCGCGCGTGCTCGCCGAGCACGCGCTGGAAACCGGCCAGCCGTTCGCCGCGCCGGAGATGATCGGCAGCGAGCGCGAACTGATCGACGAGATCGCGGTTGACCTGTGGCGCGCGTTCGGCAACGACGCCGGCCAGGCCGAACTGCTGTCGCTGCAATGGCCCGGCGGGCCGCGCGCATTGGCATCGGACCTCGGCGCGCTGATGCGCGCGCCGGTGTTGCTGCCTTCCGCGCCAGAGCTGTCGCCCGATCCGTTGCCGGCCTTGCAGGACGCGGCCGAATCCCTGCGGCTTGTGTACGAGCAACACGGCGCGCGCGCGTTCGATGCGATCGAAGCGGCGATGGCGGCCAAGGTGCTCAACGGACAAACCTGGCGCGCGACCTTGCCCGCACAACTGCGGCAAGCGCTGGATCGCTGGTGCGCGAACGGCGATCCGATTGAACCGATCGAACCGCGCATCGACCGGCTGACCCCGGCGGTGCTCACGGAGAAGACCAACAAGGGCAAGCAGGCGCAGACGCCGTCGTCGCCGCTGTTCGTCGCGGTCGAACGCTATCTCGACGTCGCCGCGCAGCGCGCGCAATGGCTGGCGCGGCAGGCGCTGCGCTTGGTCCATGATATCCGCGAGGCCGGACGCGTGCGCCTGGCCGAACTCAAGCGGGTCCGGCGCGTGCAGAGCTTCGACGACTTGATCGCCGATGTCGCGCTGGCGCTCGATGGGCCGCATGGCGAGGCGTTGGCGCAGCGGTTGCGCGAGCAGTACGCGGTGGCGCTGGTCGACGAGTTCCAGGACACCGACGTGCGCCAGTGGCGGATTTTCGAACGCGTGTTCGGCGAAGCGACGGTGCTCGAATCGGGCCTGGGCGAACCCGCGCGGGCCGCCGGCCTGTTCCTGATCGGCGACCCGAAGCAGGCGATCTACGGCTTCCGCGGTGGCGATGTCCACACCTATCTGTCGGCGGCGGCGCTGGCCGAAGCCGCGCCACCGCTGGATCACAACTTCCGTTCGCGGCCCAGCGTGCTGCGCGCGATCTCGGCGCTGTACGCGCAGGCCGGCGACAGCGCCTTCGTCGATGCGCGCATCCGCTTTCGCGAAGTCGCGCCGGGCGGCGCGGTCGCCGATGCCGATCTGCAACGCGACAACGCGATCGCACCGGCATTGACGATCCGGCGTCTGCCGGCGCCCGACGACGAGCGCAAGAAGCCCGAATGGAGCGCGCCCGAATCGCGCGAACTGGCGGTGCGCGCCTGTGTCGCCGCGATTCATGCCTGGTTGCGCGACGCGCGCGAGGGCCGCGCGAGCATCGACGGCCGCGCGCTGCAACCGGGCGATATCGCGGTGCTGGTGCGCAGCCACGACGAAGCCGCGCGCATCCAGCAGGCGTTGATCGCGGCCGGCATCGCCGCGGTCGCGGCCGGCCGGCGCAGCCTGTTCGCGACCGAGCAGGCGATCGAATTGCTGACGGTGTTCGATGCGCTGCTGCATCCCGGCGACGGCGGGCGTCTGCGCGCGGCGTTGGCGACGGTGTTGATCGGCTTGGACGGCGAACGGGTTGCCGCACTCGCGTTGAACGAGGCCGAACAGGCGGCGTGGCAAACGCAGGCGCTGGGTTGGCGCGAGCGCTGGCAGCGGCACGGGCCACTCGCGTTGGTCAGCGACCTGTGCGCCGAACACGCGCCGCGCCTGCTCACGTTGGCCGACGGCGAACGCCGCCTGACCAATCTGCTGCAACTCGGCGAAACCCTGCAGGAAGCCGATACTCGTTCGCTCGGCCTGCACGGTCTGCGCGACTGGCTGCATCTGCGCATCGCCGAGGCCGACGACAGCGACGAAAAACAGCAACTGCGCCTGGAGTCCGATGCGCGCCGCGTGCAGATCCTGACGATGCACAAGAGCAAGGGCCTGGAGTTCGCCCTGGTGTTCCTGCCGTTCGTCGCGATCGGGCGCGAGCCGCGCGGCGGCCGCCTGTGCGAATACCCCGACCCGTTGCACGGCCGCGTATTGCAGGTGCAAAGCGAAGTGTTCGATCCGAACGCGCCCGATTGGGACAGCGCGCGCGAACGCGCGGCGGTCGAAGCGCGTTCGGAAGACGCGCGCCTGCTCTACGTCGGCCTGACCCGCGCGCGCCACGCCTTGTGGCTGGCGAGCGGGCCGCTGTACCTGGCGAACGCGTCGCCGTTGCAGGCGATGCTGGCCGATGCCGACGCGCTCGCGCGCGAACATCCCGGCGAGATCGTCATCGACGACGCGCCGCTCGAACACGCGCCCGCGCCGCTGCCGCCGCCCGCGGCCGGCGCGGTGCCGCCGGCGCGTCGTGCGCGCCACAGCGTGCCGCGCGACTGGTGGGTCTACAGCTTCACCCAGTTGACCAACGAGGACGACGGCGCCGGCCAGGGCGCACTGGTGGCCGACGAGCGCGGCGCCGAAGACGAGCCCGACATCGCCGCGGCCGTGCTCACGCCCGGCGATGCGCGTTACTCCGGCAGCCGTTTCGGCAATGTCGTCCACACCGCGCTGGAACGCGTGGACTTCGGCGCATGGCGCGAATGGAGCGCCGACGCGCCCGCGCCGGACGGCGAAGCCGCGTGGCTGGCCTCGGCGTTGCGCGGCGAGGGCTACACCGACGCCGACATCGACGACGGTATGCCGCTGCTGATTTCGCTGGTCGGCCTGACGCTCACCGCGGCGCTGCCGGAAGGCACGCGCCTGTGCGAACTGCCCGAGCGCGAGCGGCGCAGCGAGATGGAGTTCCATTTCGCTTTGGAGTCGGTGCCGGTCGACCGCTTGCTGGCGACCCTGCACGCGCACGGCTGGTTGCGCGAACGCCAGGCGTTCGGCCTGCGTCGCCGTTTGGAAGGGCTGATGACCGGCAAGATCGATCTGGTCTACGCCTTCGAAGGCCGCTATTACGTGCTCGACTACAAGACCAACCGCCTGCCGTCCTACGATGCGATCCAGGTCGAGCGGGCGATGGGCGAAAGCGAGTACACCCTGCAATCGCTGATCTACACCGTCGCCCTGCACCGCTGGCTGCGCTTCCGCCTCGGCGAGGCGTACGACTACGCGCGCGATTTCGGCGGCGTGCGTTATCTGTTCTGCCGCGGCCTCGACCCTGCCGATCCCGAGGCCGGCCTGTATGCGCACCGACCCGCGCGCGAACTGGTCGACGCGGTCGATGCCTTGTTCGCCGGAGCCGCGACATGAGCCTGCTCGAAGCGCTGCATCGCGAAGGCAGCCTGCGCACGGTCGATCATGCGTTCGCGCAGGCGCTGCGCCGGCTCGACCGCGACACGCCCGACGCGGTGCTCGCCGCCGCCGCGCTGGCCTCGCAGGCGATCGCGCGCGGCCATGCCGCGTTCGATCCGCGCAGTCCGCAGTGGCTCAGCGAAGCGACCACCGACTGGCCCGATCCGGAGCAATGGCTCGCGCTGCTGGCCGATTCGCGCTGGGTCGCCACGCCCGCGCCCGGCATCGCCGCGAGCGCGCATGCGCCGTTGGTGCTCGAACGCGGCCTGCTGTATCTGCGCCGTTATCGCGAGTACGAACGCCGTCTCGCCGACGGCCTGCGTCGGATCGCCGCGTTCGCGCCGCCGCCGACCGACCTGGCCGCGCTGGCGCCGTTGTTCGCCATCCTGTTTCCGAACGCACGCGACGACGACCGCCAGGCGCGCGCGGCCGCCTTGGCCTTGCTGCAATCGCTGCTGCTCGCCACCGGCGGCCCCGGCACCGGCAAGACCACCACGATCGCGCGGGTGCTGCTGCTGTTGATCGCGCAGGCGCGCCTCGACGGCGTCAGCGCGCCGCGCATCGCGCTGGCCGCGCCGACTGGCCGCGCCGCCGAACGCATGGCCGAAAGCCTGCGCGCGGCGGCGTTGCGATTGAGCGCGCTCGACGGCATCGACCCGAGCCTGTGCGAGGCCTTGCCGACCCAGGCCAGCACCTTGCACCGCCTGCTCGGCAGCGTGCCCGACAGCCCGCGCTTCCGTCACGACGCGCGCAATCCGCTGGCGTTCGACGTGATCGTGGTCGACGAAGCCTCGATGGTCGACCTGCCGTTGATGTGCAAACTGGTCGAGGCGGTGCTGGCCGGCGCGCGCCTGATCCTGCTCGGCGACCGCGATCAGCTGCCCTCGGTGGAAGCCGGCGACGTGCTCGCGGCGATCGTCGATGCGGCCGGCGACGACGACGGTCTGCCGGCATCGTTGGCCGATTCCTTGCGACCGCTGCTCGGCGAGATCGCGATCCAGGCCGACCCGGCGCCGTTGAGCGCCTACCGCGTGCATCTGCGTCGCGGCTACCGTCAGGCCGAGAGCCTGGATCTGGCGCCGCTGGCCGAAGCCACCCGCGCCGGCGACGCCGACACCGTGCTGGCCTTGCTGCGCAGCGGGACATTGGCCGGCGTGCAGTTCCACGAAGACATGCACGATCCCTTGGCCGGCGCCGGCCGCGACTGGCTGCTGCCGGCGTGGCGCGCGCTGGCCGCGATCGACGATCCGCTCGAAGCACTGCAGGCCGCCGCGCGGCTGCGCCTGCTGACCGCGCTGCGCGACGGCGGCCAGGGCGCGGCGCCGTTGAACGCGCGCATCGAAGAAGCGCTGGCCGGCGTGCATCGTCCGACGTATTTCCACGGCCGCCTGCTGCTGATCACCGAAAACAGCTATCGCCACGGCCTGTTCAACGGCGACATCGGCATCTGCCTGCGGCCGCGCGACGCCGACGGCCGCGAACTGGCCACCGCGGCGACCGTCGCCTGGTTCGCCGGCGGCAGCGAAGGCGTGCGCCCCTTCCATCCCTCGGCCTTGCCCGCGCACAGCGGCGCGTTCGCGATGACCGTACACAAGGCGCAGGGCTCGGAGTTCGACGCGGTCTGGCTGCAACTGCCGCGCCAGGACGCGCGCCACCTGTCGCGCGAACTGCTCTACACCGGCATGACCCGCGCCCGCCACGAGCTGCACATCGCCGGCAGCGAAGCGGTGCTGCGGCTGGCGCTGTCGCGGCATGCGGCGCGGGTGTCGGGGTTGGCGTGGCGGTTGGCGGAGCGATAGCGACGGTAGTTGCGTAATGGATCAGCAGGGCGCATAGAACCGCGCTCGGGGCTAAGATCGACCATGCTGGTCATGATTGGGCAAGCGAATTGAATGGACGGAGCGCTCTACAACGCGGCGGTCGTGGATTCGCAGGCTGCCAGGCAATGGGATGCACACATCACAAGGGGTGAAAAATGGCGGCAATTCCGAAGAAGGTTTCAGAACGGCTGGTCGCGGGCCTGAAGCGATATCAGCCCATTCTTTCAGCAGCCAAGGCGCGTGATGTCGGTGAAGCCGATACGGTAACCATCATCAAGGACATGTTGGCGGATGTTTTCGGATACGACAAATACTCGGATGTCACCTCCGAGCATTCGATTCGCGGAACGTTCTGCGATCTCGCCATAAAGATCGACAATCAGCTGCAGACGCTGATTGAAGTCAAGGCAATCGGTCTTGAGCTGAAGGATCAGCACGTCAAGCAGGCCATCGACTACGCGGCAAATCAAGGCGTGGATTGGGTGTTGCTCACCAATGGCATCACCTGGCGCGTGTATCACTTGGTCTTCGCCAAGCCGATCGATCAGGAGTTGGTGCTGGAGATCGATTTCTGCGCATTGAGTCCCCGCCTGGAAAGCGATATCGAACTTCTGTATCTGTGGTGCAAGGAAGGCTGGCAACGTTCGATGCTGGGCGAATATCACATTCAGAAGCAGGCGCTGTCGCGCTTCTTCGTGGGGGCGATGCTCCAGACCGATGCGGTGATCGATGTCGTTCGGCGCGAACTCAGGCGTGTGTCGCCGGATGTCCGTATCGACAGCGATCAGATCAGGGATGTATTGATCAAAGAAGTGATCAAGCGCGAGGTGATGGAAGGGGAAAAGGCGGACGAAGCCCGAAAGAAGATCATGAAGGCGGCGAACAAGGCGTTGCGCGCCACCCCGGTCAAGTCCGCAAAGGGCAAGAATGCCGCCGAGGATCAGCCGGCTTCGGATTGATCCGTTGTGTGTCGAACGGTTTGCGGCCGATTCGCTCCGTCCTTGGCAAGGACGGAGCGAACACCTCGACGGTCACTGCATACGTCGAGGCGATTGATTACACCAACGCCGCATCCTCATCGCTCGGCGTATCGTCCTTGCGTTCGACGACCTCCTCGCTACGCTTGACCCCGCGCGCGGGCGCCTTCGCCGCGCGCTTGTCGACCGCCTCGGTGATCGCCTCGATCGCTTCGACCACCGGCACGGCGATGGTGCGCGGTTCGCTGGCCGCTTCCTTCGCCAAACCATGCGCCATCGCCGCTTCGGCTTCTTCGGAGGCCTTGCGGAAGCGCTTGGCGTCCGGGCACAGCACCTGCATGTAGTCGGCGTCGAAGTTCAGGCGTTCGACTAGGAAGTCGACGAACGCGCGCACCTTCGGCGATTGCACCTGGCCGCGCGGGAACACCGCGTTGAACTCGTATTCCGGCCCGGTCCAGCCCGCGAGCACGCGCTGCACGTAGCCTTGTTCGGCGAAGGCCTTGACGGTGACGTCGGCCGCGAGCATCAGCGCTTCGCCGCACAGCAGCGCGCCGCGCAAGGGGCCGGGGTCGTTGGCGACCATGACCGGGTCGATCACGTAATCGACGTTGCGTTCGCCGTCGCTGAGCGTCCACACGTACTCGTTGTTGCGCCGCGACTTGGGCATCGCCAGGGTGCGGTGATGGCGCAGGTCGTCGGGGTGCAGCGGTTCGCCGTGACGGGCGAGGTAGTTCGGGCTGGCGTAGATCTGGGTGCGGAAGATCGCCAGCCGGCGCGCGATCAGGTTGGAGTCGGGCAGCTCGCCCACGCGCAGGGCGACGTCGATGCCCTTGTCGATCATGTCGACGGTTTCGTTGCTCAGGTTCATCTCCACCCGCACTTCCGGATGGCGCGCGTGGAACTCGCCGAGCAGCGGCGCGATCCAGGTGATGCCGACCGAGTACGGCGCGGTGATGCGCAACCAGCCGCGCGGGCCGCCCTGCAATTGGCCGACCGCGCTTTCGGCTTCGGCCAGTTCGCGGGCGATGCGCTGGCAGTGTTCGAAATACAGGTTGCCGGCCTCGGTCAGGCCGAGCTTGCGGGTCGTGCGATGCAGCAGCTGCGCGCCCAGGCGGGTTTCCAGTTCCTGCACCTTGCGGCTGACCGTGGTCTTGGGCAGGCGCAGCGCGCGCGCTGCGGAAATGAAGCTGCCGGCTTCGACCACCTTCACGAAGATCAGGGTGTCGTTGAGATCGTGAGCCATGGGGAATGGCCTCCTTGGTAGAGATCGAAACTAGCGGCGCGAGTCGGCGACGGCTGCGCAGGTTCGCTTCGAAGGCGGAACGAAAGAAAGAGGGTCGATTGCGGGGACGGCGGAGCGGAAGCGGTTACGGCAGCGGCGGCGAGCCGGTGAGTCGACAAGCCAAAGCAGGGGAATCCGGATATCGCGCCGGCGCGGCCGCCGGTTCAATGCAGGGCGATGGATCGCTGTCCGTGGCGTGGCGCCCGCCGGTTCCGACCGGCCTGGTGTGGGGTGACGCGTGTCATCGATGTCCGCTGATCCCGGCCACTGCCGCCGCGGCCTGCGCAGGCCGACAGTGTCGCGGTCGATGGTATCGATGGCTCTGGATCGCCCCGGTTTGCTTCTCGATCCCTTCTGGTTAGGGGGCCGTGCCGGGGCTTTCAAGGGGGTGATCGGGATATTGGACCGTTGCCGGGACAATTATTCCCTTAATCCATGGCTAATCAAGTGCTGTTCCCATCTCTACTCTGTGCCGCAGATCGATGGAGTCCCCCGCCATGTTGACCCCCCGCCAAGCCCGTTTCGCCTTTCTACCTTTGATGCTGGTGGCCATGTCCGCCCTGATCGGGCTGGCCGTGGTCGTTTTCCGACAGGGCCTTTCCCAGGGCCCGGAAGAAGCCTGGATGCTGGCCTGGGTGCTGGCCTTCACCATCGCCCTGCCCGCGGCGATGCTGTTGATGCCGGCGGTCAGCGCCGTGCTCAGCTACTACACCCGGGATGACAAGCGTCACGCGATCATCCCGCGAGTGGGAGAAAAAGTCCCGGGAGCGGGACAATGAAAGCTCCACTGGTTGTACTCGGTGCCACCGGCGGCGTCGGCCGCGGGGTCGTGCAGGCGGCGATCGACAGCGGTCGCCCGGTGATCGCGGTCGCTCGCCAGAACAGCGAACTCAAGGCGCTCAAGGCCGGCTACCCCCACGCCGACCTGACCACGATCGCGGGCTCGGTCAGCAGCGACGCCGCCGGCGCCAAGCTCGCGCGTGCCCTGCGCAAGCTCGACCGGCCGCTGGCGGGCGTGGTCGCCGCGGTCTGCGGCGGCGCCGAGCGCGGCCGCCTGCTCGACAACCCGGCCGACTTCCTGCGCCGCAAGCTCGACGAGGATCTCCTCCCCCACCTCGCCGCGGCGCGCCACCTGTTGCCCTTGCTGGCGCAATACGACCGTGGCGGCACCTACGTGCTGATCGGCGGTCCCGGCAGCGAGCACCCGTGGGCCGGTTACGGCCACCGCTCGATCGGCGCGGCCGCGCTGCGCATGCTCGCGCGCGTGCTGCACGACGAAGCGCGTCAGCTGGCCGTGCGCGTGCAGCTGCTCGCGGTCGACTCGCCGGTGTGCACCGAGTTCAACCAACGCCATTCCTGCCCCGAATGGCCCAGCGCGCTGTCGGTCGGCCAGCGCGTGATGGCGCTGATCGATCACGAAGTCAGCGGCGAGCTGCCGCGCGCGATCGTGCCGTACGCGCTGCGCCAGCCCCCACCGGAACTGCCGCCGCGCAGCGCCGCGCGGCTCCCCCCTTCGCCCGCCAGCGCCCTCGCCAGCCCGCCCCGTCCCGACGCCGATTCGTATTCCACCACTACCAGCCGCACCAGCACGCCCAAGACGATCACGGCCACAACGGCTTCCAGCGATGCGTGTCCGCAAGATCCGGGCAGCCCCGCCGACGAAAAAACGCAACGCTGTCTGCAGGACGCGCGCGCATTGCTCAAGTCGTTGACCACGAATAATCCCAAACAGGAACCCACCCCCCGATGAGCACTCGCAACTCTCCCGCCCGCTCCGGCCGACCCGGCCTCGGGCTCTCGCTGCTCGCGTTGACCGCGAGCGTCGTCATCGCCCTGGCCGCCGTGGGTTGCGGCAGCCAGGCCGCCACCCCCGAAGCCGGCGCGCCGCCGCCGCCGGAAGTCAGCGTCGCCCAGGTGCTGAGCAAGCAGGTGCGCCAGTGGGACGACTTCACCGGCCGCGTCAGCGCGGTGGAATCGGTCGAACTGCGCGCCCGCGTCAGCGGCTACGTCGATCGCGTCGCGTTCAAGGAAGGCCAGGAGGTCAAGAAGGGCGACCTGCTGTTCGTGATCGATCCGCGCCGTTACCGCGCCGAGCTCAACCGCGCCCAGGCCCAGCTGGAACAGGCGCGCGCCGAAGCGCGCCTGGCCCAGACCCAGGACAAGCGCGCGCAGACCCTGGTCGAAGCCAAGGCGATCTCGCGCGAAGAAGCCGAGACCCGCCGCGCCGCCACCACCCAGGGCGACGCCGCGGTGCGCGCGGCCGAAGCCGCGGTGGCCTCGGCGCAGCTGGATCTGACCTTCAGCGAAGTGCGCTCGCCGATCGACGGCCGCGCCGGCCGCGCCATGGTCACCGTCGGCAATCTCGCCACGGCCGACACCACGGTGCTGACCTCGGTGGTGTCGCAGAACCCGATGTACGTCTACTTCGAAAGCGACGAACAGACCTACCTGCGCTACAACGAACTGGCGCGCAAGGGCCAGCGCGAAGGCAACAAGAACCCGGTCCGCATCGGCCTGGCCAGCGAAACCGGCTACCCGCACGAGGGCACGGTCGACTTCACCGACAACCAGGTCGATCCGACCACCGGCACCATCCGCGCCCGCGCGGTGGTCGACAACGCCGACCGCATCTTCACCCAGGGCCTGTTCGCGCGCGTGCAGCTCGAGGGCAGCGCCGAGTTCAAGGCCATGCTGGTCGACGACAAGGCGGTGCTGACCGACCAGGACCGCAAGTACGTGTACGTGCTCGGCGCCAAGAACGAAGCGGTGCGCAAGGACGTGGTGCTCGGCCGCATGATCCAGGGCCTGCGCGTGGTCGAATCGGGCCTGGCGCCGACCGACAAGGTCATCGTCCACGGCGTGCAGAAGGTGTTCTTCCCGGGCATGCCGGTGTCGCCCAAGACCATCGCCATGGGCGCCGCGGCGCCGGTGCCGACGGCGCCGGGCGCGGCGGCCGGGGCTTTGTAACCACCGATGACGGACGCGCCGCGGCTTGAACGCCGCGGCGACGCTCGAACAGCAAGAAACCGCGAAGCCCCACCCCGTCATTCCCGCGAACCCGGGAATCCAGGGCCTTTCGGGCGAGAACGTTTGAAGTCTCTGGATTCCCGCGTTCGCGGGAATGACGGGCCAAAACAAACGCACTCACAAGGTTTCCGTAATCAAGGCCCGCGCCCCCACGGCGCAGGCCGGGGACTCATGCGGCCAAACACCGCACCAAGGAATCCGTCATGGACTTTTCCAAATTTTTCATCGATCGACCGATCTTCGCGGCGGTGCTGTCGATCGTGATCTTCGCCGCCGGCCTGATCGCGATACCGATCCTGCCGATCAGCGAATATCCCGAAGTGGTACCGCCCTCGGTGGTCGTGCGTACCGTGTACCCGGGCGCCAACCCCAAGGTCATCGCCGAGACCGTCGCCACGCCGCTTGAAGAAGCGATCAACGGCGTCGAAGACATGATGTACATCAAGTCGGTCGCCGGTTCCGACGGCGTGCTGGTCACCACCGTGACCTTCCGCCCGGGCACCAACGCCGACGATGCCGCCGTGCGCGTGCAGAACCGGGTCAGCCAGGCGCTGGCGCGACTGCCCGAGGACGTGCGCCGGCAAGGCGTGACCACCCAGAAGCAATCGCCCGTGTTCCTGATGGTGGTGCATCTGACCTCGCCCAACGGCAAGTACGACACCTTGTACCTGCGCAACTACGCCCGCCTGCACGTCAAGGATTCCCTGGCGCGCCTGCGCGGCGTCGGCGACGCGCAGATCTTCGGCGGCGGCGACTACGCGATGCGCGCCTGGCTCGATCCGGACAAGGTCGCCTCGCGCGGCCTGACCGCCGGCGACGTGGTCCGCGCGATGCGCGAGCAGAACGTGCAGGTCTCGGCCGGCCAGCTCGGCGCCGAGCCGATCGCCAAGAGCGACTTCCTGACCCTGATCAACGCCCAGGGCCGCCTGCGCAGCGAGAAGGAGTTCGGCGACATCGTGCTCAAGAGCGGCGCCGGCGGCGAGATCGTGCGCCTGTCCGACGTCGCCCGCCTGGAACTGGGCGCCGGCGACTACAGCCTGCGCTCGCAACTCGACGGCAAGAACGCGGTCGGCATCGGTATCTTCCAGGCGCCGGGCGCGAACGCGCTCGACATCCAGGAGCAGGTGATCGCGAACATGGATCGCATCGCCAAGAGCTTCCCGGAAGGCATCAAGTACGAAGCGGTGTACGACACGACCATCTTCGTGCGCGACTCGATCAAGGCGGTGGTCTCGACCCTGCTGGAAGCGATCTTGCTGGTGGTGCTGGTGGTGATCTTGTTCCTGCAGACCTGGCGCGCGTCGATCATTCCCTTGATCGCGGTGCCGGTCTCGATCGTCGGTACCTTCGCCGCGTTGTACCTGCTGGGCTTCTCGATCAACACCCTGAGCCTGTTCGGCCTGGTGCTGGCGATCGGCATCGTGGTCGACGACGCGATCGTGGTGGTGGAAAACGTCGAACGCAACATCGAGGAAGGCCTGAGCCCGCTGGAAGCGGCGCACCAGGCGATGAAGGAAGTGTCCGGCCCGATCGTCGCGATCGCGCTGGTGCTGTGCGCGGTGTTCGTGCCGATGGCGTTCCTGTCGGGCGTGACCGGCCAGTTCTACAAGCAGTTCGCGGTGACCATCGCCATCTCCACGGTGATCTCGGCGATCAACTCGCTGACCCTGTCGCCGGCCCTGGCCGCGCGTCTGCTCAAGCCGCACGGTGCGCCTAAGGATGCGCCGACGCGTCTGATCGACCGTCTGTTCGGTTGGCTGTTCCGTCCGTTCAACCGGTTCTTCGCCTCCAGTTCCGAGAAGTACCAGCGCTCGGTCTCGGGCATCCTCGGCAAGCGCGGCGCGGTGTTCGTGGTGTACGCGGTGCTGCTGGTCGCGACCGGCTTCATGTTCAAGATCGTGCCGGCCGGCTTCATCCCGCTGCAGGACAAGCTGTACCTGATCGCCGCGGTGAAGCTGCCGGAAGGCTCGTCGATCTCGCGCACCGATGAACTGCTGCGCAAGGTCACCGACGTCGCGATGAAGACCGAGGGCGTGCAGCACTCGATCGCCTTCCCGGGCTTGAACGCGGTGCAGTTCACCAACACGCCCAACACCGGCGTGGCGTTCCTGCCGCTCAAGCCGTTCTCCGAGCGCAGCCGCAGCGCGGTGGAGATCACCTCCGAGATCAACCAGAAGATCGCCGGTTTCCAGGAAGGCTTCACCTTCGCGCTGATGCCGCCGCCGATCCTCGGCCTGGGCAACGGCGCGGGCTACCAGATGTTCATCGAGGACCGCAGCAACCTGGGTTACGGCGCGCTGCAGACCGCGGTCAGCTCGTTCCAGGGCACGATCATGCAGACCCCGGGCATGGGCTACGCCAACAGCACCTACCAGGCCAACGTCCCGCAGCTCGACGCCGAAGTCGACCGGGTCAAGGCCAAGGCGCAGGGCGTGCCGCTGACCGAGTTGTTCGACACCCTGCAGACCTACCTGGGTTCGGCCTACGTCAACGACTTCAACCAGTTCGGCCGTACCTGGCAGGTGATCGCCCAGGCCGACGGTTCGTTCCGCGACAACGTCGAGGACATCGCCAACCTGCGCACCCGCAACGACCGCGGCGAGATGGTGCCGATCGGTTCGATGGTCAGCATCAAGCAGACCTTCGGTCCCGACCCGGTGCTGCGCTACAACGGCTACCCGGCCGCCGACATCGCCGGCGACGTCGATCCGCGCGTGATGTCCTCGGCGCAGGCCATGGACGTGGTCAAGGACGTGGCCGCCAAGGTGCTGCCGCACGGCATGGAAATCGAATGGACCGACCTGAGCTACCAGCAGGCCAGCCAGGGCAATGCCGCGTTGATCGTGTTCCCGCTCGCCATCCTGCTCGCGTTCCTGGTGCTGGCGGCGCTGTACGAAAGCTGGACCTTGCCGCTGGCGGTGATCCTGATCGTGCCGATGTGCATGCTGTCGGCGCTGATCGGCGTCAAGCTGACCGGTGGCGACAACAACGTGTTCGTGCAGGTCGGCTTGGTGGTGTTGATGGGCCTGGCGTGCAAGAACGCGATCCTAATCGTCGAGTTCGCCCGCGAACTGGAACTGCAGGGCAAGGGCATCGTCGAAGCCGCGCTGGAATCGTGCCGCCTGCGTCTGCGTCCGATCGTGATGACCTCAATCGCCTTCATCGCGGGCACCGTGCCGCTGGTGCTGTCGCACGGCGCCGGCGCGGAAGTCCGCTCGGTCACCGGCATCACCGTGTTCGCCGGCATGTTGGGCGTGACCCTGTTCGGTCTGTTCCTGACCCCGGTGTTCTACGTCGCCCTGCGCAAGATGGTCGGCACCAAGCTGGTCTCGCACGGCGACCACCACAACGCTTCGGAGAAAGTCCATGCGTAATTTCAAACTCCCCGCGATCGCCGTGCTGACGCTCGCACTGGCCGCCTGCGCCGTCGGTCCGGACTATGTCCGGCCGACCCTGGCCACGCCGGACGCGTTCGCCCGCAGCGACGCCGATGCGGGCACCGACGGCACCGCCGCGCCCGAACCCGACGCCGAGTTCTGGCGCGGGTTCAACGATCCGCTGCTGACCCGGCTGGTCGAGGAATCGCTGACCGCCAACCACGACCTGCGCATCGCCCTGGCCAATTACGACCGCGCCAATGCGCTGCTGCGCGGCGCCAAGTTCGACCGTTTCCCGACCATCACCGGCAGCGCCAGCGGCAGCGATTCGCGTTCGAGCTCCGACCAGATGCCGGGCGTGTCCAACGGCGGCCGCGACAACGAAAGCTACAGCGCGCAGGCCAACGTGAGCTGGGAGCTCGATCTGTTCGGCCGCGTGCGCCGCAACGTCGAGTCCGAGCGCGCCGAAACCTGGGCCAGCGCGGCCGATCTGCAGGCGATGCAGGTGTCGATCGTCGGCGAAGTGGCGCGCAGCTATGTCGAGCTGCGCGGCCTGCAGGAACGTTTGCGGGTCGCGCGCGAGAACGCCGAGAATCAGACCGAGACCCTGCGACTGGTGCAGGCGCGCTTCGACGCCGGCCGCGGCACCGAGTTCGACACCTCGCGTGCGCGTGCGCAGCTCGAGGCGACCTTGGCCCGCGTGCCCAACCTGGAGGCGCAGGTCGCGGTGACCGAGCATCGCCTCGCGGTGCTGACCGGGCAGACGCCCGACGCGCTGATCGCCGAACTCGATCAGGCGGTGGCGTTGCCGTCGCTGCCGCAGCGCCTCGACGCCGCCACCCCGGGCGAACTGCTGCGCCGTCGTCCCGACGTCGCCGCGGCTGAGCACCGCCTGCACGCGGCCACCGCGCGCATCGGCGTGGCCACCGCCGATCTGTTCCCGCGCTTCACCCTGAGCGGCCTGATCGGTTCGCAGGCGATCGACACCAGCGCCTTGTTCGAACGCGCCAGCGAAACGCGTTTGGTCGCGCTCGGCATCGACTGGTCATTCCTCGACATCGGCCGGGTGCGTTCGCGCATCAAGGCGGCCGATGCGAGCGCCGAAGGCGAGCTGGCGCGCTACCAGCAGAGCGTGTTGCTGGCGCTGGAAGACACCGAGAACGCGCTGGTGCGCTATGCCCGCGCGCGGGTCGAGGACCAGCACCTGGAGCGCGCGTCGCAGGACAGCCTCAAGGCCGCGCAACTCGCGCGCGTGCGTTACGAGGCCGGCGCCGCCGACCTGTTCGAAGTGCTCGACGCCGAACGCACCCAGTTGCAGGCGCAGGACGCCTTCGCCGACGGCCGCACCCGCAGCGTCACCGGTGCGATCGCGCTGTACAAGGCGATGGCCGGCGGCTGGCCGGGCCGCGAGCCGGTGCGGGAGGGGGTGGCGCGTAACTGATTGGTCGGGAATTGGGAATTGGGAGTCGGGAATCGGTTAGCGGTTGCGACGCATCGGATGGTTTGCGATCTACCGATTCCTGAGGACGGGGATTCGCGACCGTTGCGAGGATGAGCGCTTTGCTTTATCGACTCCCGATTCTCGATTCCCCATTCCCGGCTCCACCTCTTGACCGACGACCCACGGCCACGGCGACGCTCGCTCCCCCTCTCTTTCGCCGTGGCCGTCGTCGGTCCTTTTCATTGCAATCGAAGTGCGCGAGACGGTGCGGAAAGTAGCTGATGCGCGGTCGTTTTCGATGACCTGGGTGTTCGCATCGCACCGCGCTGTCCCCGCGGCTTCACCCCCACCCGACGGACCGGTCGCGATGCCATCGCGGCGTGGTACTGGGTTCCGCTGCCTGCGGACCGTTGGATGCGCGACCTGGTAGCGCGCATCCGGCGGCAGGCGGAACGGCCGGTTCGTCGGTTTCTGTTTTGAGCCGGGCGCTGTTCGCCGTTACCGGCGAACAGCCAATCCCCACGCCGCGCGCTTGTCCCGCGCTTCGTCCCTGGAGCGCCAATCCCTTTTCGAACGCAATCGCGCCCGTCCGCCGGCGTCAGTGCCGGTTACGCATCGCCGACCAAGCCCGATCTTTCGCGCGCGGCGGATTCGCCGTCCGCTCAAGCGCCGACCTGAGCCACCCAATGCTCGAGGTTGTAGTAATTGGTGACCCGCTGGATCTTGCCGTCGCGAATCTCGAAGAACGCGCCGCCGGGCAGTTCATAGCGCTGGCCGCGCGCTTCCGGCAAACCGGCGTCGGTGACCAGGTACTCGCCATGCACCACATACTCCGCCGACGCGCGGGTTCCATCGGGCGACACCATCACCACGATGTCGCGCAGCTGTTCGCGGTAATGCCGCGCCATGCGTTGCAGAAACGCGGCGAACGCCTCCAGTCCGGTTTCGCGCGCGCCCTGGTTGAGATCGTGGACGACCTGCGGGCCGAGCGTGGCGAGCATGCCGTCCCAATCGGCGCGATTGAATGCGGCGTAATAGGACAACACCAGTTCGGTGGCGCGGTCATGGCTGCGGGTGCCGTCGATCTTCATGGGCTGGGTCCTGCGGGATGGGGCGGGGCGGGGACATGATGGCGCATTCGGGTGGTGGCGAGAATGTTGGTGGGGTTGGTCGGGATTGATGCGGGCGCGGCGCTCTGGGGCATGGCCGAAGTCGGGAAAGCCTAGTCCCACGCATCTTCAGGCCGTCATTCCCGCGAAGGCGGGAATCCAGAGCCTTCAGCGTCATCTCACCAGGTCGTCATTCCCGCGAAAGCGGGAATCCAGCGACTTCAAGCGTTCTCGCACGAAAGGCACTGGATTCCCGCTTTCGCGGGAATGACGATCTGAAAGAGGCGTCGCATGTGGCGTATCTAGCCGTCCACAACCATCACATCAACATCAACATCAAAACCAAAACCAAAACCAAAACCAAGGCCAAGGCCAAAGCCAAAGCCAAAGCCAAAGCCAAAGCCACGACCACCGACCACACAATCCCCAACCGCCCAAAGAAAAGGCCCGCACCAGGCGGGCCTTTCCACATCAAGCGAACCGAATCAAACGAACCGATCTCGCCAGCAAGCCCACCGGGTCATCGGGTCATCGGGTCACCGGCAAGCGCGCATCGGCAACCTCAAATCCGCACCATCGATCGCTGCCGCTGACGCAGCAGGCTGATCGTCAGCACCGCCGCCAGCAGCGCGGTGGTGACCACGAAGATGCCCACGCCCAGGTAGCCGCCGCTGACGCCGCCGGCGACCAGCGACGCGCGCGCTTCGTTCGGCACGAAGCTGGCCGCGAGCATGCCGGTGTAGTGCATGCCGCACACCGCCACGCCCATGACCAGCGCGCTGCCGAGCATCTGGCCCCAGCCGCGCAGGTTGAACGCGAGCCACAGCGCCACGATCGAGGCGACGATCGCGATCCCGGCCGAGGCCATCACCAGGGTGCTGTTGTAGACCGTATCGGCCGGCATCAGCATCGCCGACATGCCGGCGTAGTGCATGCCGGTCACGCCCAGGCCCATCAGCACGCCGGCGATGATCAACTTGCCCCAGTTGAACAGCCCGGTGCCGGCGATGGCCAGGCCGGCCATGCACGACACCACCGCGATCACCGCCGAGCCCAGCGTGATCGGCAGGTCGTAGGTCACTTCCACGTTCATCTGGCAAGCGAGCATGGCGATGAAATGCATCGCCCAGATCGCGCCGCCGCCCATCGCGATGCCGGCCGCGGCGACCGCGCGCCAGCGATGCGTCGAACTGGTCGCGTTCGGAATCGCGATCGCCAGTTGCAGGGCGGTGAACGAGCCCAGCACCGAGACGACGTAGGACAGGATGACCAGCAACGGGTCATGGATGCATTGAATGGCTGGATCGTGCGGCATGGCGAACCCCCTGGGTGGATGGGTTGAAGTGACAATGGGCCGCAACGGCGTCGTCCCGCGCCATGTCGGCATCGCACGTCGGCGCATCCCGGCGTGCCTTGCGCCACGGCGATCCCTGCCGTGGACGACCGGGATCGGACCGGTCAGGCTTCGAATTCGAACCGGCAGCTTTCCGCGCCGGTGTTGCGGCACTGGCTTTCGACCACGCGCACGCCGTCGGCGCCGTGCTGGCCTTCGAGCAGACCGCCGAGCATGCCGCGCAGGAAGTGGCAGCACTCGCCGGTTTCGCCGCGATGGCAAAAGGGGCTGTTGCGGACCTTGAGCACGTCGTCGTGCAGTTCGGCCTGGACCAGCTGGCGCATCGCCGGCAGGGCGATGCGGCGTACCGAGTCGGCCAGCGGCAGCTGTCCGCCGAGGGCGAAGTCGCGCTTGTAGACCCAGGCGCCGACGCGCTGGCCGATGTAGCGCAAGGTCGCCTCGCGCTGGGTCGGCGGCAGCTCGCGCTCGAGCGCGACCAGCTGCAGCAGGATGTTGGGATAGTTGCGCGCGAGCTGCGGCAACAGGGTTTCCACGCGCTGGGTGTCGATCGGCGCGGCGGTGGCGGCCGGCGCGGGGGCATACGAGGCGGGCGCGGCGGGGTTCGCGCTCGGCGCGGCGGCGGCCGGCGCATGAGTGGGCGCGCCGTTGCGCGCGGACGGCGCCGGTGCCGGCGCGGCGGCGGGCGCCGGCTCGTACGGCGAGGCTTCGAAACTTTGCACCAGGTGATGGGTGCCCAGACGTTCTTCGAGCATCAACAAGGCTTCGGCCGGGCCGCGCACGACCATGACCAGCACCACGCCTTCCTCGCTGTTGAGCATGCGCTGACGCAACAGAGTGAAACCGTTGGCGATGACCACTTGCCCGAGCGCGAGCAACAAGCCATCGCGACGATCGGACACCACGCGAAATTCGACATCCACCATGTTGCAACTCCCTGGCCTGTGCGCTGGTCCGGTCCCGACTCCTGCAACGAGCCGCGCGCATGGCTAGGGACTGGCGCGCGATGGCGCAGCGTGCCAGCTGTGTTCACAAAAAACACAAACGAAGATCACAGAAAAAGCCGGGTTTTACGCGGCTTATGCGACTAGAAGCGCAGCTTAGAAAACGAGTCGCATAACAAACGCAAAGCAGCTCGCGAACCGGTCACGCTATGCGCGCGCGAACCATTGCGCGATCAGATCCAGATCGACGTTGCCGCCGGACACGATCAGACCGACGCGTCGGTTTGCGAATCGTTCGCGATTGGCGAGCACGACCGCGAGCGGCACCGCGCCCGACGGCTCGACCACCAGCTTCATGCGCTCCCAGATCAAGCGCATCGCCGCGATCACCTGCGGATCGTCGACCAACAGAATGTCGCGCAGATGTGAGCGAAGGATAGGAAAGGTGAGCGTGCCCAGTTCGGCGCGCAGCCCGTCGCAGATGGTGTCGGGTTTGCGGCCGGTGATGCGGCGGCCTTCGCGCAGCGAGTCGTGGGCGTCGCGCGCGCCTTCGGGCTCGGCGCCGTAGACCTCGATCGCCGGGTTGTGGCCGTGGGCGGCGATCGCCGTACCGGACAGCAGTCCGCCGCCGCTGACCGGCGCGATCACCGCGTCCAGGGTCGGCACGCTGGCGAGCAGTTCCAGGGTCGCGGTGCCCTGGCCGGCGATCACCCGCGGATCGTTGAACGGATGCACCAGCACGCCGCCGGTCTGCGCCAGCACCTGCGCGGTGGTCGCATCGCGCGAGGCTTGATCGGGTTCGCAATGGACGATCCGCGCACCGTAGGCGCGGATCGCGGCGAGCTTGACCTGCGGCGTGTTGTGCGGCGCGACCACGGTCGCGGTCGTGCCGCGCAGGCGCGCGGCCAGCGCGATCGCGCCGCCGTGGTTGCCCGAGCTCTGGGTGACGATGCCGCGCGCGACCTCCTCGTCGCTGAGCGAGAACACCGCATTGCTGGCGCCGCGGAACTTGAACGCGCCGCCGCGCTGCAGGTTCTCGCATTTGAAGTGCAGCTCGCAGCCGGCGAGTTCGTCGATCGCGCGCGAGCGCAGCACCGGCGTGGCGTGCGCGAGCGGGGCGATGCGCGCGGCCGCGGCGAGGATGTCGGAATAGGTCGGCGCGACCGGATCGGCCGACGTCGTGTGCGGGGCGGCGGAGGCGGACTCGACGCCGTGCGGAGCGGAGAGATTGTTCATGGCCCAAGCGTAGCGCAGCGGCGGGCGGGCCGGGGTGCGGGGCTTGGCTGGTTGGGGCGGGGTGGATTTTGCGGATGTCTTGGAAGGCGTGAACGAGTTGGGAATAGGGCGAAGACTTTGCTTCAAACGAAGCGAGTGAATCGGTGCCCACTTTGTAAAAGGGGGCAAGCGCCCGGCGTAACGTCATGACGGGTGAAGGGTGGAGCGCGGGGGATTTGCTTTTGGGGCTGTCCTAGATAAGAATTCGATCTAGGATGAGAAATGGCGATAAGTCGCTGTCGGATAAGCAAAAAAGACCAACTCAGGCTGGTCGAGCTGTTCGTGGCCCAAGCGACCGCCCGTACCGCGGCCGATCTGGTGGGAATTCATCGCAACTCCGCGGCGCTGTACTTCCACAAGCTGCGCCAATGCATTGCCGCTCAGATGGCCGAAGTCGAGCCGGAAATGGCGGTCTTTGAGTGCGACGAGAGTTACTTCGGCGGAGCGCGTAAAGGCAAGCGAGGACGAGGCGCCGCGGGCAAGGTCTGCGTGTTCGGCACCCTCAAGCGCGACGGCAAGGTGTATGCCTTGCCGATTGCCGACACCCGCAGCCAGACCTTGCTGACGGCCTTAAAAACCCGGGTTTTGGCCCATTCGGTGGTCTATACCGATCACCTGGCCAGCTACAACATCCTGGATGTGTCGGGCTTCAAGCATCGACGGGTGAATCACCGGCATGAGTTCGTAACCCGTCGTGGGAACCACATCAATGGCATCGAGAACTTCTGGAATCAGTCCAAGCGGATCTTGCGCAAGTACAACGGCATTCCGCGCAAGAATTTCTTCTTGTTCCTGAAAGAGTGCGAGTTCCGTTTCAACTATGGGACGCCCCGTCAGCAGCTCAACACGCTGCGGGACTGGGTTGGGCTATAACCCTTATCTAGGACAGCCCCTTTGCTTTTTGCTTTCGCTCGACTTCAAAAGCAAAAGCAAAAGCAAATCCCCCCTGGCCCCCCTTTTGCAAAGGGGGGAACCCATCCGGGAGGGTACGAAGCGCCCGGCTTGATTCAAAAGAAGCGAGTAAACCATTGCCCACTTTGTAAAAGGGGGCGAGCGCCCGGCGTAGCACGAGGATGGGTCGAGGCCACCGCGCGGGGGATTTGCTTTTGCTTTTGCTCAACCTCAAAAGCAAAAGCGAATCCCCCTGGCCCCCTTTTGCAAACGGGGGAACCCATCGGGTTAGAAAAGAAACGGTTTGTCGCGGCGAAAGCTTCGGGACATTCGAAAAACTCGGTCGTGCCGCAACTGGCCTGCCCCGTCGCCACCACCTCAGTCATGCCGCAACGCCGCGATCGGATCCAACCGCGCCGCCTGCCGCGCCGGATACACGCCGAACGCCAGGCCGACCGCGGCGCAGAACAGCGCCGACAGCAGCACCGGGATTGGCGCCCAGGCCACCTGCCAGCCGGCGAAGGTCGCAATCAGATACGCCAGCACGATGCCGAACACCAGCCCGAGCGCCGCGCCGGACACGCAGATCACCGTCGCCTCGCGCAGGAACTGCGCGATCACGTCGCGGCGTCGCGCGCCGAGCGCGCGCAGCAGGCCGATCTCGCGGCGTCGTTCGAGCACATTGGCCAGCATGATGTTCATGATGCCGATGCCGCCGACCAGCAGGCTCACACCCGCGATCGCGCCCATCACCACGCGGAAGATGCGCTGGGTCTTCTGATGCTGCTGGAACAACTGCTGCGGCACCACCAGGCGGAAGTCGGCCATGCCGGCGTGGCGCTGGTTGAGCACGGTCGACAGCACCCGCGCGCCGGTCGCCAGTTGCGAGGGGTCGCGCAGCCGCAGCAGGAAGCGATCGATCTCGTCCTCCTGCGGCTGAAACTTGAAACGCGCCCGTGCGCTCGCCAGCGGCAGGTACACGCGATTGCTTTCCAGCCCGAGCTGCACGCCTTCGAACTGATCCTTGCTCAGGTCGCGATCGGCGAGCACGCCGATCACTTCCAGCCACACGTGATTGACCTTGAGATAACGGCCGACCGGATCGACGCCGGGAAACAGATCGGCCGCGGCCTGATGCCCGAGCACCGCGACCGCGGCCAGCGCGCGATCGTCGGCGTCGGTCAGGCTGCGGCCCTTGGCGATGCGCAGCGACGACAGGGCGAAATAATCCGGGCTCACTCCGCTGGCCTGGGCGTCGCTGCGGCCGGCGTCGCTGAACACCGAATGGGTGCGGATCGGTTTTTCGGCGGCGTAGCGTTCCGCGCCGGGGACGACCGCCAGCGCGGCGTCGGCGTCGGCCAAGCTCAGGCCGAGGCTGCGCGCGCGGGTTTCGCGCAAGGTGTTTTCATCCTGCGGCTTGGCCTCGGCGATCAGGTTGTTCAAGCCCAGGCTCTCGACCAGATGCAGCGCCTCGCGCCGGCTGCCTTCGCCGACCGCCTGCATCGCGACGATCGCGCCGACGCCGAAGATCAGGCCGAGCAAGGTCAACAAGGTGCGCAGGCGGCGTCGCCACAATTCCTCGATCGCTTCGCGCCAGATCGTCGGCAACCAGTGCAGCGCGCGGTTCATCGGCGCACCGCCGGGCCGGCGTTGGCGGGAGCGGGCTTGGCGTCGTCGGACGTTACCGGTTTGGCCGCGTTCGCGTCCTCGCCCGGTTCGCCCGGCGCGGTGATCGCGGCGACCACGCCGGGTTCGGCCAACAGCACCTCGTCGCCCGCGCGCAGGCCCGACAGCACCTGCGATCGCGCCGGTCCGCGCACGCCCAGTTCGATCCGGCGGCGCAGGAAATCGGCGCCGTTGCGCACCCGCACGTAGTCCTTGCCGTTGTCGCTGTCGATCGCCACGTTGGCCACGCTCAGCGCCGCCGCGTCGAACAGGATCACCCGCGCCTGCAGGCGCTGGCCCGGCACCAGTTTGTAGCGCGCGATCGCTTCGGCCGGAATGCGCGCCTTCATCGTCAGATACTTCACCGGGCTTTCCTGGCTGCGCACCTTGGCCGCGCTGGCCACCCACGATAGTTGGCTGACGATCTTCTGCTCGGGCCGGCCGACCGGGAACATCTCCACCGCATTGCCGACCTGGATGCCCTGCGCTTCGATCTGCGGCAGGCTCAGTTCCAGTTCCATCGCCGACGCGTCGGGCAGGCTGCCGTAATCGAAACCGGCGCGCAGGGTCGCGCCGACGTTGGGTTTGTCGCCGGACCAGTTGCTCGACAGCATCAGCACGCCGTCGTTGGGCGCGCGCAGTTCCAGCGCGTCCAGATCGGACTGGCGCGCCTTGGCGGCGATGTCGAAGGTCGCGCGCTGCGCGTCGAGCACGCCGAGCTCGGCCTGGCCGCGCACCCCGGCCTGGCCGCGCTGCCATTGCAGGGTGTCGCGTTTCTCGCTGAGGAAGCGCTGGTCCTGGACCGCGTCGAGCACTTCGTTGCGCGCCATCGTGCTCAGGTCGGCGGTGGCGTAGCGCTCGGCGATGCCGAGCTGCACCGCGACCTGGGCCAGGTCGACCGCGACCTTGCTCTGCGTGGTTTCCAGTTCGCCCTGCTTGGCCGCGCGCGCCAGTTCGTTGCGCTGCAGGTCGATCAGGGTCTGGGCCAGTTCCTGCTTGCCCTGTTCGGCCGAGAAGCGCGCGATCAGATCGCCCTTCTTGACCGCGCTGCCCTCGGGCAGCATCCATTCGACCTGGCGCGCGGCCCAGTTGCGGCCGGGCACGTTGAGTGGGGTCGACTTGGCCGACTTGAGTTCGCCTTCGCCGCGCACGCTCAGGTTCAGCGGCGCGCGGGCGATGGTTTCGGTCGCCGCCGGCGCGACGTCGCCGCCGCAGGCGATCAGCATCGCCGGCAGACACAGCAACGCGCCGCAACGCAGAGTGTTTCGACAAGCCACCGCGAATCGCATCGGTTTCATCGCGACGCCTTCCGCGCGGCCGCGCCGCCGCTGCTCGGCGGCTGGATCTCGACCCGCACCGCCTGCCCCGGTCGCAGCGGCGCGCGCGGGTCGTCGAGCTGCACGTCCAGGTCCAGCACCGGCACCGGCTGCACCTGCGATTTGCTGCGGATCGCGCGGCCGATCGAGGCGATCTTGCCGCTCAGCACGCTGCCGGCGCCGCCTTCGACCACGATCCGCACCGGCACGCCGACCGCGACGCGCTGCAGATCGCGCTCGGCCAGTTCGGCGCGCACCGCGAGCGTGCTCATGTCGGGAATCTCCGCGACCGTCTGGCCGACCCATACCTGCGAGCCGACATCGTATTTTTCGCCTTCGAAATTGCTTCGATGCATCATCAATCCGTCGCGCGGCGCGATCACGTTCAAGGCCGCGAGCGAACGCTGCAGGCGATCGACATCGGCCTGCAACTGGCCGAGTTCGGAACTGAGCAGGCGCCGTTCCTGGCGCCGCTGCTCGGCCGACAGCCCTTCGCGTTTGCGCGCCAGCGCCATCTTGCGTTCCATCTGGGTGCGCTTGACCAGCAGCTTGCGGTACTCGATGCCGGCGATCAGTTCGACCGGCTGCTGGGTCTTGCGCTGGGCCTTTTCCAGTTCGGACTGGGCCTCGGCGGTGGCCAGGCGCTCGCTGCGCTCGCGTTCGGCCAGCTCCAGGTCGAGCTTGCCCAGCTCGCTCTGTTTTTCCTTGAGCTGGCTGCGCTTTTCGGTGAGCTGCTTGATCACGTCGTTGCTGTCGAAGCGGATCACCGTCTGGCCTTTCTTGACCGGGGTGCCGTCGGTGGCCAGTTCGGTGATGTTGAACTGCCACATGCGCTCCACGCTCGGCGGCATCAGCGGCGAGCTGCGCCGCGCGTACACCTCGCCGTCGACGCGCAACGGCGCAGCGGCGAGCGCCGGCGCGGCGGCGAGCAACACGAGCAACCACCACGCACGGCTCATCGCGCCGCTCCGCTGCGTGCCGTCGCGCCCGTCGCGGCGGCGGCCGGCGCAGGCGGCGTGGCCGCGGTCACCCGCACGCTCATGCCCGGCAACAGGCGCAAGCCGTGCGCGGGCGGCAGATCGATGTCGACGGTGAAGTAACGGCCTTCGCCCCATTCGGACTTGCGATCCGGCGCGCCGGCGATGTTGCGGATGCGGCCCTGCACGCGCTGCTGCGGCAAGGCATCGAAACTCAGCTGCACGTCCTGGCCCACGCGCAGGCCGCGCCGGTCGGGTTCCAGCGCCCACGCGCGCACTTCCACGCGGCCGCCGTCGACCACCACCGCGCCGGCCTGGCTGCCGGGCATGGTCGAACTGCCTTCGTCGATGCGCCCGCCGATCCAGTTGTTGTTGAAGCCGTGGACGACGATGCCGTCTTGCTGCGCGCGCACCTCGGACTGGCGCAGCAGTTCGCGGTAGTAGTCGCGCTGCACTTCCAGCCTGCCGACTTCCAGGTCGCCGTCGCGCTTGCGCCGGGCGACCGCGGCCTGCGCGGCGTCGAGCTGTTCGCGCTTGAGCTTGCTCTCGCGGCTGGTCTTGTCGAGTTCGCCCTGGTGGCGGTCGTAGTCCAGCGCCGAGATCAGGGTGCGGGGAATCGCCGCTTCGATCCTGGCCGTGGCCAGCGCCGCATCGGCCTCGGCGAGCGCGACCTCGGCGTCGACCGCCTTGACCTCCAGCTCGGCCAGTTCCTTGGCGGCCTTGGCGTGGGCCTGCTCGATCTTCGCTTCCAGGTCGGGAATCTGGGTGCCGGCCTGGCCCGGATCGATCCGCAGCACCACGTCGCCGGCCTTGACCGGCTGGCCTTCGGGCACGAAATAGCGGATCGCGACCGGCGCGCTGTTGGACTGCGGGGTATAGATGGTCTGGCCGCCGACCGAGCGCACTTCGCCGGTCAGCACCACCGCCGCGGCCGGCAGCGCCGCCATGGCCAGTGCGAGAACCGCGAGCCGTATAAGAAGCACCTCAGGCCGCCGAATCATGATCGACCTTGCCGTCGTGCAAGCGCACCTCGCGCGGCGCGCGCGCGGCGAGGTCGCGGTCGTGGGTCACCAGCACCACGGTCTGGCCGCCGGCATGCACTTCCTGGATCAGGTCGAGCACGTCGCCGGCGCTTTTCGAATCCAGGTTGCCGGTGGGTTCGTCGGCCAGCAGCAGGGCCGGCTGCAGCAGCAGGGCGCGCGCGATCGCCGCGCGCTGCTGCTGGCCGCCCGACAACTCGCTGGGCCGGTGGGTGCTGCGTTCGCCCAGGCCGACGCGGTCCAGCAGCGCCAGCGCGCGTTCGTGCGTGCCCGGCGGCGGTTCGCGGTGGAAGCGCAGCGGCAGCAGCACGTTCTCCAGCAGGCTCAGCCGCGGCAGCAGGTGGAAGCTCTGGAACACGAAGCCGATGCGGCGGTTGCGGATGTCGCTGGCGGCCTCGTCGTCCATCGCCGCGACGTCGCGGCCTTCGATCAGGTAGCGGCCGCGGGTGGGCCGGTCCAGGCAGCCGAGGATGTTGAGCAGACTGGATTTGCCCGAGCCCGAGGCACCGGTGATGGCGACGAATTCGCCGCTGGCGATCTTCAGGTCCACCCCGGCCAACGCATTCACCGCCTGCCCATTCATCTCATAGCGACGATGGACCGCATCCAGTTCGATCATCGACAACAGGCCACAGGTGATAGGGGACAACCGGCTCAGCGGCGCGTGCGGGCCGCTGCGTTGCTCATGCAATCGACCCGGCGCTGGCGCCAAGGTTCCCGGCCCGCCTCCGCCGCGGACCGATGCAGGCGCGGGCGCTGGGAGATGCCGAGTGCGGGACCGTTCCATGGCCAGGTGCCGCCGTTCGAGGGCTAGCTTACCTCGCAGCCGGCGCGGCCAGCGCGCCGCCGATGCTGCGATGGATGTCATGCACAAGACGTTTTGTGAACTCGTACCGCTATTGGGCTGGGTGCCGCGGCTAGCTTATGCACAGGGTCATGGAAGATTTCCGCGCCAAATACCTGCTTTCGGTGCATGTAGCCATACCGATGGCGGCCTGTCGGGTTTCGCGCATAGGATGTTCCACGGTCGAACGCCTTCTCGATGGCCGGACCCGACACGCTCCCGGCCGCGGCATTCGCGGCCGCACACCACAAAGGCGCGGTCGTCCCGACGCCCACCACAGGGGAACACCTTCATGCTTCGCAAACTCTCGGTATGTGTGCTGATCGTCCTGCTCACCGGTTGCCTGCCGCCGCGCATGGCTCCGGAAGAGCTCAGCCAGGCGCCACATGCGCACACGGCGGCGACCAACAACGCCAAGTCCTGAACCGTATAGGCTCCGGCTGGTTGAGTTAAGCCCGAGTTCAACGCATCAGGCAGAAGCTGAATCCCTACTCGGGGGGTCTGCCCATGATCCGCAAATTGATGATTCCACTGGTCGCGGCCAGCCTGTTGGCTGGTTGCGTTTCCGACTATTCGCTGCGTGGCGGCGGTGGCGGCGGTTCGTATTACTACGGCCGCCCCAGCGTCGACTACAACTATTACGGCGGTTACGGCGGCGGCTATGGCGGCTACTACGGGCCCGGCTACGGCTATCCGTACGGCGAGGCCTATCGCTACCGCGGTTACGGTTATCCGGGCTACTACGGCGGCGGCTATTACGGCGGTTATCCGTACTACAACTACCCGCGCCCGCATTACCCGAACCATCCGGGCCGCCCGAACAACCCGTCGCGGCCGTCGAATCCGCCGGTGCGTCAGGACGGCGGCGTGCCGTGGCGCGATACGCGTCCGGTCGGCGGCGGTGCCTGGGCGCCGAACAATTCGGCCCAGCAGCAACCGCGCACGTATTCGGCGCCGCAACCGCGCAGCTTCTCGCAGCCGCAAATGCAGCCGCGGATGCCGTCGGCCCCGTCGGTGCGTCGCGATGGCGGCCGGGCGTGGAAGGACGTCGAACGCTGAGCTGCACGGTTGTCGATCGCTGTTCGAGCCTGAACCGTTTCTAGCCGGTCATCCGCCCGGGTGACCGGTCGTGCCGAAAGTGGAACGGGGCGCACTTGCGTTCACGCCGAAGTGACAGCAATCTACCGCTACTGACCGCTTACGTCGCATTTGGACGTTTTCGGTAAGCACAGGCTTCTATGTCGGCGCCTGGCGAGGAATCACGGATCCCCCCTGTTCCGTCCTTGTCAGGCGTCGGCGCCCATTCCCTCGGCGACGAGGCACGGCGAAAAAACGCGCGCATCGACGCGCGTTTTTTCGTTTCCGGTCAATGGCTTGGTGATTTGCCCGAGCGAGCGCGTCAGCTCGGATGCGCAAAGCGGGCAGGGCCTGAGGGTCCCACGGCCCGCCCAAACGCCAGGCAATAAAAAGGGGCCGAATGTCCCCCGACATTCGGCCCCCCGGCTTCCCCCGCGAGCGCTTGGCCAGCCCCTGTTCCAATTCCAGCCGGCGTCTAGCGCCTGCCCCGCAAGGTGCATGAGTAGCTACGCATGATCCGTGCCAACCGATGAGGCCGGGAATCGGGAATGGGGAATCGGGAATGGGCAAAGCGCGGCGCCGTGAGACCATATGTCTGCGAGGACCGCGGCTTTAAGCTGTTGATTCCCGATTCCCGATTCCCGATTCCCGATTCCCGGCACCCAAGCCAATGAACGACTCCTTCTACCGCTACGACGTCATCGTGATCGGCGGCGGCCATGCCGGCACCGAGGCCGCGCTGGCGTCGGCGCGGGCGGGCGCGCGCACCTTGCTGCTGACCCATTCGGTCGAGACCGTCGGCGCGATGAGCTGCAACCCGGCCATCGGCGGCATCGGCAAGGGCCATCTGGTCAAGGAGATCGACGCGCTCGGCGGGATCATGGCGCGCGCCGCCGATGCCGCCGGCATCCAGTGGCGCCGGCTCAACGCCAGCAAGGGGCCGGCGGTGCGGGCGACCCGCTGCCAGGCCGACCGCGGCTTGTACCGAAGCTTCATCCGCCGCGCGGTCGAAGCGCAGCCGGGCTTGACCCTGTTCCAGGCCGCAGTCGACGACATCGTGTTCGACGCCGGCCGGGTCGGCGGCGTGCTGACCCAGACCGGCCTGCGCTTCCACGCGCCGGCCGTGGTGCTGACCGCTGGCACCTTCCTCGCCGGCAAGGTCCACGTCGGCCAGACCACCTACGCCGCCGGCCGCGCCGGCGATCCGCCCGCGGCCGCGCTGGCCGCGCGCCTGCGCGAAGGTCCGTTCGTGGTCGATCGGCTCAAGACCGGCACCCCGCCGCGCATCGACGGGCGCAGCCTGGATTACTCGGTGATGGAGGAGCAGCCCGGCGATGATCCGCGTCCGGTCATGTCCTTCCTGGGCACCCAGGCCGACCATCCGCGTCAGGTCTCGTGCTGGATCACCCATACCTCCGAGCGCACCCACGAGATCATCCGCGGCGCGCTGGACCGCTCGCCGCTGTACACCGGCCAGATCGAAGGCATCGGCCCGCGCTACTGCCCCTCGATCGAGGACAAGGTGGTGCGTTTCGCCGAGAAGGCCAGCCACCAGATCTTCGTCGAGCCCGAAGGCCTGGACGTGGCCGAGATCTACCCGAACGGGATCTCGACCTCGCTGCCGTTCGACGTGCAGCTCGACCTGGTGCGCAGCATCCGCGGCTTCGAGAACGCGCACATCACCCGCGCCGGCTATGCGATCGAGTACGACTTCTTCGACCCGCGCGGGCTCAAGAGCACGCTGGAGACCAAGGCCGTCGCCGGCCTGTTCTTCGCCGGCCAGATCAACGGCACCACCGGGTACGAGGAGGCCGCCGCGCAGGGCCTGCTGGCCGGCGTCAACGCGGCGCGGTTCGTGCGCGGCACCGACGGCTGGAGCCCGCGCCGCGACGAGGCGTATCTGGGCGTGCTGGTCGACGACCTGATTACCCACGGCACGCTCGAGCCGTATCGCATGTTCACCTCGCGCGCCGAATACCGGCTGCAGCTGCGCGAAGACAATGCCGATCTGCGCCTGACCCCGACCGGGCACGAACTGGGCCTGGTCGACGAGGCGCGCTGGTCGGCGTTCGAGCGCAAGCGCGAGGCGATCGAGCGCGAGAGCACGCGCCTGGCCGGCGTGTGGGCCGCACCGAACAATGCGCTGGGCCGCGAGATCGCGCAGACCCTGGGCATCGAGGTCAGCCGCGAGTGCAGCGCGCGCGACCTGCTCAAGCGTCCCGAGCTGGACTACGCCAAGCTGATGCAGGTGCCGAGCCTGGGCCCGGCGGTGGACGCGGCCGAAGTGGCCGAGCAGGTCGAGATCGGGGTCAAGTACGCCGGTTATCTCGATCGTCAGCGCGAAGAGATCGAGCGTCAGCAGCGCAACGAGAGCACGCCGATCGGCGAGGATTTCAATTACGCCGCCGTGCGCGGCCTGTCGCTGGAAGTGCAGCAGAAGCTCGAGCGCGTGCGGCCGCAGACCGTCGGTCAGGCGCAGCGCATCCCCGGCATGACCCCGGCGGCGATCTCGCTGCTGCTGGTGCATCTCACGCGCGCGCGGCGTTCGCGGGTGGCGTGATCGCGCAGCGCGCGCCGTGCCGCGATTGCGACTGTAGGAGCGGCGCGAGCCGCGACCGCGACATCACCGTTACGACGAAACTTGCGGCGCAGTCGTGATGACGCGGTCGCGGCTTGCGCCGCTCCTACAGGTAGCGACCGTAAAGTCGTGCCGTCCTTGGAGCGGTCTAAATAAACCTCACGCTCGCTTTTTGCCGGCTGCGCATAGCGCGAGACGAGTCGTCACCGCGCTTGCGACTGTAGGAGCGGCGCGAGCCGCGACCGCGGCCATACGGCCACGACGAAACTTGCGGCGCAGTTGGATTGGCGCGGTCGCGGCTTGCGCCGCTCCTGCAGGTAGCGACCGTGAAATCGCCTCGCCCTTGAACGCTCAATACACCTTGCGCTCGCTCTTGGCCGGCGGCGACCACTGATACAACCACGTTTCGCTCAGCGCCCCGCTGGCGTCCTTGAGGAACAGCCGCAGGTCGATCTGCTCGGTCGAATCGCCCGGCGGCACCGCGTCGAACATCACCCGGTAACCGCCGATCTCGTGCAGCGGTCGGCACGACACGGTTTCGAGTTTTCCGCCGCCACCGATCTGCAGCACCGGTTCGACGGTGGCATCGCGCTTGGCCAGCGCGGCCAGCGGGCCGCCGGCGAAATCGACCGCGAAGCGCCAGGAAAAATAATCGCGCTTGAAGCCGATGCGCCCGCCCAGGCCGGTGCGCGTGGCCACGCAATGCGCGAGCTTGGGCACCGCCGGCGGTTGCGCGCCCCAGTACAGCCGGTAGCCGTACAGCAGTTCCTGCCCGGCCTGCGGTTTCTCGCGCGGGTTCCAGAACGCGACGATGTTGTCGAAGGTTTCGTCCAGGGTCGGGATCTCGACCAGTTGCACCGAGCCCGCGCCCCAACCCTGCTTGGGTTCGACCCACAGGCACGGGCGCTTGTCGTAGAACACGCCGTCGTCCTGGTAATGATCGAAGTTGCGGTCGCGCTGCAATAGGCCGAAGCCGCGCGGGTTGTCGTCGCTGAACATGTTGAAGCGCAGGTGCTCGGGATTGCACAGCGGACGCCAGATCCATTCGCCGCTGCCGCTCCACATCGCCAGGCCGTCGGTGTCGTGGATCTCCGGGCGCCAGTCCCAGTCCATGCGGCGGTCGTTCTCGCCGGTCTGGTACATGCTGGTGCACGGGCCCAGGCCGAGGCGTTCGATGGTCTTGCGCGGGTACAAGGCGCAGTCGATGTCCATCAGCAGCACCTCGCCCGGGGTGATCGCGAAGCGGTAGGCGCCGGCGATGCTGGGCGAGTCGAGCAGGCCGTACACGACCACGGTGTCGGACTGCGACGACGGGCGTTCGAGCCAGTAGGCGACGAAGTCGGGGAATTCCTCGGCGTGGCCGGTGCCGGTGTCGATCGCCAGACCGCGCGCGGACTGGCCGTACTGGCCCTCCACGCCGACCGCGCGGAAATAACTGGCGCCCAGGAACGCGGCGAAATCGCGCTCGGGGTCCTGGCGGGTGTTGAGGCGGAAACCGGCGAAGCCCAGGTCGGCCGGCAGCGGCTTGCCGTCCAGGCCGCTGCGCTTGCGGTCGAACATGCCCGGGTCGTAGGCGATCTCGCGCGCCTGGCCGGCGTCGACTTCGTACATGCGCACCGGCGACTTGAAGAACAGGCCCAGGTGGAAGAACTGGGCCAGGAACTTGCCGTCGCCGCCGCCCCACAGGGCGTGGTCGCGGTTGAAGCGGATCGACTGGTACTGATCCCAGTTCATCGCCGCGACCGGCGCCGGCAGGGTGGTGCTGCGCGGTGCGTAGGCGCGCTGGGCGAGCGCGCGGGCCTGGCCCTTGAGCGCGGCGAAGTCGAACGGCTGGGCCGGCCCAAGCTTCGTCGCGGCGGGGCCGGTCAGGGCCAGCGCGGGCAGGGGCAGGCCGAACGAGGCCAGGGCGGCAGCCGCGGATTTGAGGAACTCGCGTCGGATCATCGGGCAGGCGACGGGGTAGCGATGGGGGTTGAGCATGCTAGCCAATCGCGGCGCGGGGGTGGTTAGGGGTTTGTCTAGGTGGGGCGTGGGTCGCGGTTGTGGGGCGTGCGGCCCTCATCCGCCCTGCGGGCACCTTCTCCCGCGAAGCGGGAGAAGGGAGTGGGGCATCACTTGGGTATTGGGTTGGACGGACGACACCGCCGCTTCGACTCCCTCTCCCGCTTGCGGGAGAGGGCCGGGGTGAGGGCGCGCGCAATCGCGGCGACAAGCGCAAAAAACCACCCACCCACGAAGCCTCTTAGAATATCCCCATGCTTCGAATCACCGACCTCCGCCTGCCGCTGGATCATCCCGAGCGCGCACTCACCGACGCCGTGCTCGCCCGCCTGCGCATCGACGCCACCGACCTGACCGGTTTCACCGTCGCCAAGCGCAGCTACGACGCGCGCAAGCGCGGCGGCATCGTGCTGATCTATTCGCTGGACGTGGACACCCCGCGCGAGGCCGAAATCCTCGCGCGCGAACAGGCCGGCATCGAACCCGCCCCGGCCAGGAAACGCGAGCAAGGCCCGGCCGACACCAGCAAGGTGCTGCGCACGCCCGACACCGAGTACAAGTTCGTCGCCCGCGCGCCGGCTGCGTTGCCGCTGCGGCCGATCGTGATCGGCATGGGCCCGTGCGGCCTGTTCGTCGGCCTGGTCCTGGCGCAGATGGGCTTTCGCCCGATCATCCTGGAACGCGGCAAGGCGGTGCGCGAACGCACCGTCGACACCTTCGGCCTGTGGCGCAAGCGCGTGCTCAATCCCGAATCGAACGTGCAGTTCGGCGAAGGCGGCGCGGGCACGTTCTCCGACGGCAAGCTCTACAGCCAGATCAGCGACAAGCACCATCACGGCCGCAAGGTGCTGACCGAGTTCGTGCTGGCCGGCGCGCCGGAAGAAATCCTGTATGTGAGCAAGCCGCATATCGGCACGTTCCGGCTGGTGTCGATGGTCGAGAACATGCGCGCGACGATCGAAGCGCTCGGCGGCGAAATCCGCTTCTCGCAGCGGGTCGAGGACGTGTTGATCGAGGACGGGCAGGTGCGCGGGCTGAGTCTGGCCGACGGCCAGCAGCTGCGCGCCGATCATGTCGTGTTCGCGATCGGCCACAGCGCGCGCGACACCTTCGCGATGCTGCACCAGCGCGGCGTGTTCATGGAGGCGAAACCGTTCTCGATCGGGTTCCGCATCGAACACCCGCAGTCGCTGATCGACGCCGCGCGCTTCGGCCCGCAGGCCGGCCATCCGATCCTCGGCGCGGCCGACTACAAGCTGGTGCATCACTGCCGCAACGGCCGCTCGGTGTACAGCTTCTGCATGTGCCCGGGCGGCACCGTGGTCGCCGCGGCGAGCGAACCCGGCCGGGTGGTCACCAACGGCATGAGCCAGTACTCGCGCAACGAACGCAACGCCAATGCGGCGATCGTGGTCGGGATCACGCCGGAGGATTACAAGGCCTATGACGACAGCGGCTCGCCGCTGGCCGGCGTGGCCCTGCAGCGGCATTGGGAAGCGCAGGCGTTCGCGCTCGGCGGCGGCGAGTACGAAGCGCCGGGGCAGACCGTCGGCGATTTCCTCGCCGGCCGCGCCTCGACCGCGCTCGGCGCGGTGCAACCGTCGTACACGCCGGGCGTGCGGCTGAGCGATCTGAGTCAGTCGCTGCCGGACTACGCGATCGCCGCGATCCGCGAAGCGTTGCCGGCGTTCGACAAACAGCTCAAGGGTTTCGCCCTGCCCGACGCGATGCTGACCGGGGTGGAGACGCGCACGTCCTCGCCGGTGCGCATCACCCGCGGTCCCGACGGCCACAGCCTCAACACCCGCGGCCTGTTCCCGGCCGGCGAGGGCGCCGGTTACGCCGGCGGCATTCTGTCGGCGGCGGTCGACGGCATCCGCACCGCCGAGGCGGTGGCGCTGAGCATCCTCGGCGGCGCGGCGCGCGCGGGCTGATCATTCACCTCGCATGATCGTTGTCGGCGCGCGGCCTCGTCGGCGCGCGAGATCGGCGCGGCCCGCGACGATCCGGCCGGCGGCCTGACTTCTGGCCATGTCGCCGACGCGCGCGGCTGGCTAAGGTCGTGGTCGGTTTTCTTGCACAGGATGTGGTTCATGCGCATGTGGATGTCGTTGGCGCTGAGCGCCGGTCTTTGTGTTTCGCCGTCGCTGTGCGTGTCCGCGGCCGAAAAACCCGCCGCCACGATGGTGCAACCGGCCTCCACGGCCGAAGTTGCGGCGTACGCGCAGCAAGTGCTCGCCGACAACGTCGCCGCCGACGGCCCGGGCGTCGCGATCCTGGTCGCGCGCGGCGATCAGGTGCTGTTCCGCGGCGCGCGTGGCCTGGCCGACGTCGAGCTCGGCGTGCCGCTGACCCCGGACCAGGTGTTCCGCATCGGCTCGGTGACCAAGCAGTTCGCCGCGGCGGGCGTGCTGAAACTGGTCGAGGCGGGCAAGGTCGGGCTCGACGATCCGGTGTCCAAGTACCTCAAGGATTACCCCAACGGCGGCGCGATCAGCGTGCGCCAGTTGCTCAATCACACCTCCGGGGTGAAGAGCTACACCGGCATCGACGGCTACATGACCGAATCGATCAAGCGCGACCTGAGCACCGAGGCCTTGATCGACGTGTTCAAGGATCTGCCGGCGGATTTCGCGCCGGGGCAGGGCTATGCCTACAACAACTCGGGCTATGTGCTGGTCGGCGCGGTGATCGAGGCGGCCAGCGGAAAACCCTGGCACGCCTACCTCGACGAAACCCTGTTCAAGCCGCTGGGCCTGGCGCAGACCCGCTACGGCGACGTGCATGCGTTGATTCCCGGCTACGTCAACGGCTACACCCGCATCGACGGCCGGGTCGCGCCGATGGGCTATCTGGACATGAGCCAGCCGCACGCGGCCGGCGCGCTGGTGTCCACGCTCGACGATCTGCTGCGCTGGAACCTGGCGCTGCACGAGGGCAAGGTGCTCAAGCCGGCGAACTACCGGGCGATGACCTCGCCGGAAGGCAAGGCGGCGGCGAGCGGTTACGGCTACGGCATCGAACGCGCATCGGTGCGTGGGCGGATCGGTCGTGCGCACGGCGGCGGCATCTTCGGCTTCGCCTCGTATCTGCTGTACCTGCCCGATTCGAAGACGACGGTGGCGCTACTGACCAATAGCGACACCGGCGTGCCGGGCGGTCCGAGCCTGGGCGGCCTCAGCCGCAAGCTGGCCGCGATGGCCCTCGGCGACGCCTATCCGGCGGTGGTGGCGGTGCCGGTCGATGCGGCGGCGTTGCGGCAGGCCGAAGGCGTGTACCGGCAGAATCCGCACAGTGCCTGGGTGCTGCGGGCGGTCGACGGCGGGCTGACCGTGCAGCGCATCGGCGGCCAGCGTTTGCCGTTGACGGCGGTGGCGCGCGACACGTTCGCGTATCCCGACGGCATCGCGCGGATGAGCCTGGAGCGCGATGCGCGGGGGGCCGTCACTGGGATGCGGTTTTTCGCTGATGGGATCGGTGAGAGTGAGTTCACTGCGCGTAGCGGCGAGGCGATGCCCTGAGTCGGGATGGGTGATTCGGGATTTGGGATTTGCCGTGGCGGATCGAAAGGCGTCGGGCTTGAAAGCCCTCCCACAAAAAGACTTCCCACAAAAGCCGCGGCCATCGCGAGGTCTTTTGTGGGAGGGCCTTCAGGCCCGACGCTCTTCGCTCAGGCGCCAGCGACCCACCCCACCGAACCCGCCCGGCCACTGTCCCGATCCTGCGCAGCCGCTTTACCCAATCCATCGCCCCGACCCGGCGGCGCGCGCCCATGCCCAATGGCAGGGGGCAAGCCCGGCGGCATGGTTAGGATGCTCAATCCAGTCCCAGGCCTCGCCGGAGCTCCCATGCGTCGACCCACCCTCGCCCTGCTGCCGATGTTGCTCGCTGCGGCGCTGCCCTTGTCGGCCGCCCACGCGCAGACCGCGGCGCCGCGCGACACGCCGTATCCGGGCACCCTGCAACTGGAGGTCGACGCCACCGACATCGCCCGCCGGGTGCTGCACACGCGTCAACGCATCCCGGTCCAGGCCGGGCCGATGACCCTGCTGTTCCCGCAGTGGATCCAGGGCAACCACTCGCCCAGCGGCCCGATCGACAAGCTCGCCGGCCTGCGCATCCGCGGCAACGGCCAGACGATCGGCTGGACCCGCGACCCGCTCGACGTCTACGCCTTCCAGCTGACCGTGCCCGACGGCGTGAGCGAGATCGAACTCGACTTCGACATGCTCACCCCCACCGGCAGCAACCAGGGCCGCGTGGTGATGACGCCCGACATGCTCAACGTGCAGTGGAACCAGGTCGCGCTGTACCCGGCCGGCTACTACGCGCGGGGCATCCAGATCGCGCCGACCCTGAAACTGCCGGCCGGCTGGCAGGCCGGCACCGCGCTGGACCTGGACGCGCGCCAGGGCGACACGTTGCGCTATCGCCCGGTGCCGTTCGACACCTTGCTCGATTCGCCGGTGTACGCCGGCCGTCACTACAAGCAGATCGATCTCGACCCGGGCGCGAAGGTCCCGGTGCGGATCAACATCGTCGCCGACGCGCCCAAGTTCCTCGAAGCCAAGCCCGAGCAGATCAAGCTGCATCGCGAACTGGTCAGTCAGGCGTACAAGCTGTTCGGCTCGCACCACTACGACCACTACGATTTCCTGTTCTCGCTGTCCAGCCAGATGAGCGGCAACGGCCTGGAGCATCACCGCTCCAGCGAAAACGGCGTGGACCCGGACTATTTCACCGGCTGGGACGGCAGCAGCATCGTCAGCCGCGACCTGCTCGCGCACGAGTTCGTGCATTCGTGGAACGGCAAGTATCGCCGCCCGGCCGGCATCACCTCGAGCAACTTCAACCAGCCGCTCAGCGATGGTTTGCTGTGGGTGTACGAAGGCCAGACCCAGTACTGGGGTTATGTGCTGACCGCGCGCGCGGGCCTGTGGAAACCCGAGTTCGCGCGCGATGCGCTGGCGATGGTCGCGGCGCGCTATGCCGACGATCGCCCGGGCATGAGTTGGCGTTCGATCCAGGACACCACGCTCGATCCGGTGATCGCGATGCGCCGGCCCAAGTCGTACGGCAGCTACCAGCTCAGCGAGGACTACTACAGCGGCGGCCAGCTGGTGTGGCTCGCGGTCGACGCCAAGCTGCGCGCGCTCAGCGGCGAGAAGCGCTCGCTCGACGATTTCGCGCGCGGCTTCTTCGGCGGCGAAAACGGCGACTATCAGGTCAAGCCGTACCAGTTCGAGGACGTGGTCGCCGCCTTGAACCAGGTCGCCGCCTTCGACTGGGCGAGCTTCCTGCGCGAACGCATCGACGCCAAGGCGCCGCCGCTGGACGGCCTGGCCGCGAGCGGCTGGAAACTGAGCTACACCGACATGCCCAGCGACTTCCTCAAGTTCGCCGAAGCCGACCGCAAATACACCGACCTGACCTATTCGCTGGGCCTGAACCTGTCTGGCGATGGCGCCATCAACACGGTGCGCTGGGACGGCCCCGCGTTCAACGCCGGCATCGCCCCGGGCAGCACGCTGCTCGCGGTCAACGGTTACACCGCCAGCGGCGAGCGGCTCAAGGACGCGGTCACCGCGGCCAAGGACGGCAAGCATCCGATCGAACTGATCGTCAAGAACGCCGACGTGATCAAGACCGTGCGCATCGATTACCGCGACGGCCTGCGCTATCCCAAGCTCGAACGCATCGACGGCACGCCCGATCGCTTGAGCAAGATCTTCGCCCCCCGCTGACCGCGTGGCCATGCCTCCCTCTCCCGCGACGCGGGAGAGGGCCGGGGTGAGGGCCCGCGCCCGAAAACCCGCATGGCATACTTCGCCCATGAATAAAGGAAGCACCACCGGCGCGGAGCCCGCCCACTACCTGCTGATCGATTTCGAGGCCACCTGCGCCGACGACCAATCGATCGCTCGCGCCCAAATGGAAATCATCGAGATCGGCGCGGTGATGGTCGAGACCGAAACGCTGAAGGTCGTCGACGAATTCCAAAGCTTCGTGCGTCCCGTGCGGCACCCGCGCCTGACCGCGTTCTGCACCCAGCTGACCTCGATCCGCCAGGCCGATGTCGACGCGGCGCCGTCGTTCGCGCAGATGCTCGAAGCCTTCAAGCCCTGGTTGTACCGTTATCGCGATTTCGTCTGGGGTTCGTGGGGCGATTACGACCTGCACCAGTTGCGGCAGGACTGCGATTTCCATCGTCTGCCCAATCCGATCGGCGCGGCCCATCGCAACATCAAGCAGGCCTTCGCGCAGGCGCAGGGCCTGACCAAGAAACCCGGGCTCGGCGGCGCGGTGCGCATGGCCGGGCTGACCTTCGCCGGCACCCACCATCGCGGCATCGACGATGCGCGCAATATCGCGCGCCTGATGCCGTACGCGCTCGGCCGCGCGACCCTGCCGTCGCGCTGATCGCCGCGTCCGCATGCCCCGGCCGGCGTGCCTCGATCTGTCCTTGTGGCGGTCCGCGATCGGGCGCTAGAGTCGGCGCGCACTCGCCCGCCCCAGACCCGCATGCCGTTCGACCGACGCCAGTTCATCGTCCTCACCGGCGCCGCCGCGCTCGCGTTGGCGCTGCCGGGGCATGCCGCCACCATGGAGACCCGAACCATGTACGGATTGATCGGCAAGATGAAAGCCGCCGCCGGCCAGCGCGACGCCTTGATCGCGATCCTGCTCGACGGCATCGATGCGATGCCCGGCTGCCTGAGCTACATCGTGGCGCGCGACCCCAAGGACGCCGATGCGATCTGGATCAGCGAAGTCTGGGACAGCCAGGACAGCCATCGTGCCTCGTTGGCGCTGCCGTCGGTGAAGGCCGCGATCGCCAAGGCCAAGCCGATGATCGCGAGTTTCGATGAGCATCATGAGATCGAGCCGGTCGGTGGGCACGGACTGACGAAGCCGCGCTAGGTGCTTACAACCTTCCGTTCGATCCGCGCATCCAAGCGCCACCCGTGATCCGGATACTCGCAGCATGGATGTCAGAGTCGCCCGTTTGAAATCCCTGGCCGTGGCTTGGCTCGCATCGCTGCTCGCCCTGCCCGCAAGCGCCGCCGAGCTGGCGACGCCGCAGCAATTGCGCGAAGACCTGCAAACGATCGCCGACACCCTGCGCGAACAACATCCCGAAGCCTCGCATTCGGTCGCGCCCGCATCGCTGCGGCACGCGCTGGCATCGGCGCGCGCGCGGCTGGATGCGCCGATGGATCGCGATCAGGCGTGGTTGCGGCTGGCGCCGCTCAATTCGGTGCTGGCCGATGCGCACACGCTGATCGCGTATCCCGACTGGCGCGGCGACCTCAAGGCGCACGTCGCGGCCGGTGGCGGCCTGTTTCCCTACGAGGTCCATGTCGACGGCGAACGCGGCGAGCTGTTCGCGGTGGCCGAGCTCGGCGGCGCGCGCAGCGAGCACGCCCGCGCCCGCATCACTCGCATCAACGGAGTCAGCGCGCGGCGCGTGATCGAGCGGCTGATGCGCCTGACCCACGGCGACTCGCCCGCGTTCCGCGCGCGCCTGCTCGAACAGCGCTGGGCGTTTTACTACTGGCGCGCGTACGGCGATCCGGCGCGGTTCGATATCGCGTTGCGGCCGGTCGGCGGCGCCACACCGTCGCATCTCACGCTGTCGCTGCCGGCCGCGTCGCGTCTGCCGGCCGTGCTGGCCGGGGACCAGACTTTCGAGCGCACGTTCGGGTTCGAACTGCGGCCCGATCGCGCCGCGGTGCTGCGCATCGACAGCTTCGTGTGGTCCGACCCCGAGCGGTTCTATGCCTTCACCGAGGACGCCTTCGCGCAGATCAAACGGCACGGCGTGCGCAGGCTGATCGTCGATATCCGCGACAACGGCGGTGGCGACGACGAACTGTGGATGCGCGGCCTGCTACGGCATATCGCCGACCGGCCGTATCGCAACGGCTCGACCTATCGCAAGCGGGTGCTGGCTAAATTCCGCAGCGGCGAGGAAGTCACCGGCGCGATCGTCCGCGGCGAGAAGACCGGCCTGGTCGAACCGGTCGCCGACGATCCGCTGCATTACGACGGCGAGCTGATCGTGCTGATCGGTCCGGCCACGTATTCCTCGGCGGTGCTGTTCGCCAATACCGTGCAGGATTTCGGCTTCGGCCGCATCGCCGGCGCGCGCGGCGACGTGGTGCGCAGCCGCCAGAGCGGCAGTGTGCAGGAAACCCGGCTGCCGCACAGCGGGCTGATGTTCTATTGGCCGAGATTCGTGCTGGATCGTCCGGCGCCGCGCGCCTCGCCGTGGCTGCAGCCGGATCTGATCGTGCGCGACGATCCGTTCGATGCGCAGGTGGCGATCGAGCAGGTGTTGGCGCTGCCGGTGGAGCATTGAGGGGGGGAAGGTGTTGCGTGCTTGTCGGGGCGTCGTCGTTTGTGCGGTTTCGCGGTCGCGGCTTGCGCCGCTCCTACAGGCAGATACGTAACTACGATTCCAACTGTAGGAGCGGCGCGAGCCGCGACCGCGAATTACGCCGACCGGCGCAACCCAAACGCAGCTGCGATCTCAACGCACGGACGCATCCTCGACAGGCGATGCACCTACGTCGCCAGATGCGGGCGGCAACGCTACGTCATCGCGCGATCCACGCCGCCACACCATGCTGCGCAACACCCCATCGCGCCGAATCAACCCGTGATACAGCGCCGCCGCCAGATGCAGCAGCACCGTCGCGAACAACAGATACGCCAGCGTGCGATGCAGCCAGCGCAACAGCGCGAACACGCTCGGGTCGGACGGCGCGATCGGCGGCAGCACGACGCCGGCGCCGAGGCTGACCGGATAACCGCCGGCCGACAGCATCGCCCAGCCGATCAGCGGCAGCGCGAACATCAACGCGTACAACAACCAATGCGAGGCGCGCGCGGCGAACCGTTGCAGCGGCGGCAGGTCGGCCGGCAGCGCGGGCGGTTTATGCAGAAGGCGCAACGTCAGGCGCAGCGCCGCCAAAGCCAGGATCGAAATCCCCAGCGGCTTGTGCAGCGCGAGCAGCCAGGTGTGCTTGTCCGACACCGTCGCGACCATGCCGGCGCCGATGAACAGCATGCTCACGATCATCACCGCCATCAGCCAGTGCAGCACCCGCGCCGGCCACCAGAACATGTCCTCGTTGCGGCTCATCGCGGCAGCTCCTTCGGCGGGTGGCCGCCGGCCCGCGCTTCTTCGGCGGTGCGGCGGCGATAGGATTCGGCGTAGGCGGATGAGCGCGCGGCCAGCAGCGGGTCGTCGGAACCGGCGATGCCGTCGGGCAGGATCAGCGGGTCGTAGTTGATGTCGCGGCATGCGCCGGCGTCCTGCGCTTGCGCGCGGGCGAGCACGACGCGGCCGGCATCGATCTCGCGACGCTCGGGCGGCCACACGCGGGTGGCGTCGGCGGTCGGATCGCCCGGCGCGGCCAGGGTCACCAACAACCGCCACTGCAACGGTGCCTTCGCCAGGCGCCGATCGAGTTCGTCGGCGAGTACGTCGTGATCCTGCGCCGACAGCGGCGCCGTCGCCGCGCCGTTGTCGGGTTCCACCCGCCAGCGCACCGCCTGGCGGGCGCCGGCGGCGTCGATGAAATAGAACGCGTTGAGGCCGTAGTAAGTTTCGGTGGCGTAACTCGCCGAGGGTTTGCGGTCTTTGGCCCAGGCGCGGAACGCCGCGGTTTCCGGGTGCGCGGCGAAGAACGCTTTCTGCCTGGCCGGATCGGGCTTGCCGGTGGCCGGGTCGGGCGCGCCGGCCTGCAATTGCTCGTAGAACGCCTGCGGCGTGGCGACCGGGAACACCGGCATGTTGTTCATGCCGGTACGCCACTGCTGGCCGTCGGCCTGGGTGAAGCGCAGGGCGAAGCTGCGGATCGGCACGCCGCCGTCGGGCGCGTAGGGATTGCCGCCGGGCAGGGCGAAGCGTCCGACCACCGGTGTGCGTCCGCGCGCGAACAGCGCGGCCTTCGAATACGCCGCGGCCTCGCCGCTGCTGTCGAAATAGCCGATCACGCACACGCCCTTGGCGTGGTTGCGGCGATACCCCGGATGCAGGCCGCCGTTGGCCTGCAGATCGTCGACGATGCGCTCAGGGGTGAGCCGCTGCGGATCGAGCGGGCCGGCGACGTAACCGAACGCGGCCGCCGCGGCGCTGACGACGAAGGCGATCAGGGCATAGCGGCCGAGCGGCCCGGGCGGCCGCGAGGGCGCGGGTGAGGAGCGTGAGGCGTTGGCTGAGTCGGGTTCGGGCGGCGACATGGCGGGGTCTCGGTGGGGGCGCGATACCGGTACGACGCCCGGCCGCGGGGTTTATTCCCGGCCCGACCAAAATAGGTTCAACGAAACCGCCGGGGCGACGGAATAAACTGCGGCCTGCGGCGTCCCACCCATGACGTCCTCTCCGAGCGCCCGCTCCGCCCGCCATGCCCGCCCACGAGCTAGACACCGCCCTGCGCGAACAACTGCCCTCGTTGCGGCGTTTCGCGCGCTGGCTCGCGCGCGATCCGCACGCGGCCGACGACTTGGTCCAGGCCGCGCTTGAGCGCGCGATCACCCGCTGGCACAGCCGCCACGACGATCAGGCCCTGCGGCCGTGGCTGTTCGCGATCGTCTACCGCCAGTTCCTCGATGCGCAGCGGCGTTCGCAGCGTTACGCCGGTTTGTTGTCGCGCTTGGGCCTGGCCGGCAACGAGCATCAACCCTCGGCCGAGCGCGAGTTCGTCGCGCGCTCGGCGCTGGAGGCGATGCAGCGCCTGCCGGTCGAGCAGCGCAGCCTGCTGCTGTGGGTCTCGGTGGAAGGGCTGAGCTATCAGGACGTCGCCGACATTCTCGAGGTGCCGATCGGCACGGTGATGTCGCGGCTGTCGCGCGCGCGCCAGGCGCTGCGCCGGCTCAGCGAAGGCGAGACGCCGGGGCCGGCGTTGAGGTTGTTGAAATGAAGGTGTTCCAGTGAGTCGCCTCCATCGTTTTCCATCGCACCGCGCGAGCGCCGTCGAATGAACCTCCCCAGCGAACACGATCTGCATGCTTACGTCGACGGACGGCTCGATGCCGCGCGCCGCGCCGAAGTCGAAGCCTGGCTCGCGCGTCATCCCGAATCGGCCGAAGAATTGCGCGCCTGGCAGCGCGATGCGCAGCAACTGCGCGCCGCGTTGGCCGGCGATGCGTTGAGCGCGCAACCCGAGCTCGATCCGGCGCGCGTGCGCGCTGGCCTCACCCGCAAGCGCAACGCGCGTTACGCGATGGCCGCGGCGATACTGCTGAGCATCGGCGTGGGCGGTCTCGGCGGCTGGCAGGCGCGGACGTGGTCGCAGTCGGCCGATGCGCCATCGTTGCAGGCGCAGGCGCAGGCGCGACCGCTGCCGATGGCCGATGCGATCGCCGCCCATCGCTTGTTCGCGGTGCGTCACGATCTGCGCCCCGATCGCACGGTCGGCGCCGGCGACCTGCAGACCTGGCTCGACGCCAATTTCCGCGCGCCCATGCGGCTGCCCGATCTGAGCGCGGCCGGCTTCCGTCCGTCGGGCGTGCGCATGCTGTCGACTGAACAGGGCGCGGCGGCGCTGGTGGTGTACGCCGACCCGTCCGGCAACGCGATCAGCTTCTACATCCGGCCGCCCGGCCCGCAGCGCCATCTCCTGCCACGCGGCGACCGCCGCGACGGCGATCTGTTCGCGCAATACTGGTCGCGCGGCGACTACAACTATGCGATGGTGAGCCGTGGTGATTCGGCGAACGTCGTCAGGCGCGCGCTGGCAGGCGCGATCTGATCGCGCACGGTTCGATATCGAGGAAAACGGTCATGACGGCGGTTTCGAAGGAAACGCAGCAGGCGCACGACGGGTTCGCTGATTTTCTGCACTCGTTGGCCGAAGGCTCGGCGACGCAACAGGACTGGCGACGCCACGCCATCTCGCACAATGCCGACGCCGCGCTGGAAACGGCGCGGATGGAACTGATCAAGGTGTCGCAAACCGATTCGCGCATGCCGACCGATTCGGCGAAGGTGCGCGACGCCGCCAGCGAGATCATCCGTCGCCTGGATATCCGCACGGGGAGCTGAGCGGCACGCTCGCGTCGGCGCGCAGGCTGACGGCTTTCGCGAGGTTTTTTGATCCGCAGCTTAACCCAGTTCGGTTCGTTGCATGCCGGGCATGCGCTCAATCGTGATCGGAACTGCTCGGGCGCGCCCGCAATTGCGCCATCGCCTCGTGGTAATCCAGATGCGCCAGCGCTTGCGCGGCTTGCAGGTGCTCGGCGCAGAACCATTCCAGGCCATGGGGATGGTCGAGTGCAGGATGCGGGGTGGGCCGAAAGTCGGCGAATTCCACGATCGAGACATCCTTGCGGCGATGGCAAAGCTCGCAGATCGGCGGTTTCATGGCGGCGCCCGCAACACGGTCGAGCCCAGTATCCACGCCGGCGCGGCGCCGTCCAGGAACCGATAACGAAAAACCCCGCTTTCGCGGGGTTTTTCGTTGCTGCCGGGCGACTCAGGCCGCCTGCACGATCCGCAGCGGATTGCGGTATTCCTTGAGCAACTCCGCCTCGCGCGCCTTGGCCTTGTGTAGGTGCTCTTCCTTGACGTGGCCGTAGCCGCGGATGTGCTCGGGGATGCCGGCGATCTCGGCCGCAAGGTCGACGTTACCGCCGTCCAGGGTCGGCAGCAGGTCGCCGATCGTCTGCTCGTAGTCGGCGATCAGCTGGCGCTCCATCTTGCGTTCTTCGGTGTAGCCGAAGATGTCGAAGGTGCCGCCGCGCAGCTTGCGCAGTTTCGCCATCCACTTGAACGCGGTGAACACCCACGGCCCGAATTCCTGCTTGATCAGGCGGCCCTGCGCGTCCTTCTTGGCCAGCAGCGGCGGCGCGAGGTGGAACTTGAGCTTGTAGCCGCCTTCGAACTGCTGCTCCAGCTTGCGCTGGAAATCGCCGCTGGTGTACAGGCGCGCGACTTCGTACTCGTCCTTGTACGCCATCAGCTTGAACGAATAGCGCGCGACCGCCTCGGCCAGATCGGTCGAACCCGGCGCCTTGGTCTGCTCGGCGCTGCGCACCTTCGCGACGAAGTCCGAATAACGCTTGGCGTAGGCGGCGTCCTGGTAGTCGGTCAGGAACGCGACGCGGCGCGCGATCAGCTCATCGAGCGAACGCGACAGGCGCAGATCGTCGAGCGGCAGGAACGCGACGTTGTCGCCGTCGGCCTTGGCAGGCACATGACGCAGCTCGTCCTCGTTGCGGGTCGCGCGCGGCGCGGAGGTGGCGCCCCATTCGTTGCCTTCCCATTCGCCCGGCGCCAGATGCGGCAGGTCGCGCGGGGTGGCTTCGGCCGCTGTCGGCACCTTGCGGGTCACGCCGGCGGCTTCGGCCACCGACTGCGGATCGATCGCGGCCAGTCGGCCCCAGGCGAACGCGGTCTTGTTCATTTCGATCGCCGCGCCGTTGAGCTCGACCGCGCGCATCAGCGCATCGAAGGTGATCGGCACCAGCGCGCGCTGCCAGGCGTAGCCCAGGATGAACAGATTGGTCGCGATCGCATCGCCGAGCAGCGCGGTGGCGAGCTGGGTCGCGTCGACGATCAGCGGGTCCTGTCCGCCGAGCGCCTGCTTGATCGCCGCGACGATGTCGGTCGCCGGGAACTGCATGTCCGGACGCGTGGTGAAGGTGCCCGGCATCGCTTCGTAGCTGTTGAGCACGACCTGGCTGCGGCCGGCGCGCACCTTCGACAGCGCCCAGTAGTCGTTGACCACGACCATGTCGCAGCCGAGCACGAGGTCGGCCTCGCCCGCGGCGATGCGCACCGCGTGGATGTCGTTCGGCGTCTTGGCGATGCGGATGTGGGTGGTGACCGCGCCGCCCTTCTGCGCCAGACCGGTCTGGTCGAGCACGCTCGCGCCCTTGCCTTCCAGGTGCCCGGCCATGCCGAGCAACGCGCCGATGGTGACCACGCCGGTGCCGCCGACGCCGGTGATCAGGATGTTCCACGGCGTGTCGAGCGACGGCAGCGTCGGCATCGGCAGATCGGTCAGGCGGTCCTTGGCCGAGCCCTTCTTCTTCTTCAGGCCGCCGCCTTCGACGGTGACGAAGCTCGGGCAGAACCCGTTCACGCAGGAATAGTCTTTATTGCAGTTGGACTGGTCGATCTCGCGCTTGCGGCCGAACTCGGTTTCCTTCGGCAGCACCGACACGCAGAACGACTTCTTGCCGCAGTCGCCGCAGCCTTCGCACACCAGCGTGTTGACCATGACGCGCTTTTGCGGATCGACCATCTTGCCGCGCTTTCGGCGGCGGCGCTTCTCGGTCGCGCAGGTCTGATCGAAGATCAGCACGCTGGTGCCCTTCACCTCGCGCAGGCGCTTTTGCACCGCGTCGAGTTCGGAGCGGTCGTGGAACTCCATGTCGCTCGGGAAGATTTCGCGCTTGTTCCACTTGGCGATGTCGTCCGACAGCAGCACGATGGTGTGCACGCCTTCCGAACGCACCTGGTGCGCGATCTGCGGCACCGACAAGGTCCCGTCGACCGGCTGGCCGCCGGTCATCGCGACCGCGTCGTTGTAGAGGATCTTGTAGGTGATGTTGACGCCGGTGGCGACCGACTGGCGGATCGCCAGCGAACCGCTGTGGAAATACGTGCCGTCGCCGAGGTTCTGGAACACGTGCTGGGTTTCGGTGAACGCCGCCTGCCCCGACCAGGTCACGCCTTCGCCGCCCATGTGGGTGAAGGTGTTGGTGTCGCGATCCATCCACGTCACCATGTAGTGACAGCCGATGCCGCCGAGCGCGCGCGAGCCTTCCGGCACCACGGTCGAAGTGTTGTGCGGGCAGCCCGAGCAGTAATGCGGCACGCGCGGGAACGAGGCGCGCGGCAGGGCGAGTTCGCTTTCCTTTTCTTCCATCCAGCGCAGCACTTCGCGCATGTGCTCGCTGTCGTGGAAGCGCTGGATGCGGCGCGCGATCACGCCGGCGATGCGCGCCGGGGTCAGTTCGCCGGTCGACGGCAGGATCCACTCGCCGCTTTCGTCGTACTTGCCGACGATCGACGGACGCCGCTCGCCGTCCCAGTTGTACATCGATTCCTTCATCTGGCTTTCGATGAAGGCGTGCTTCTCCTCGACCACCAGGATGTCGTCGAGGCCGCGCGCGAACGCGCGCAGGCCGACCGGTTCCAGCGGCCAGGTCATGCCGACCTTGTACACGCGGATGCCGAGGTCCGAGCAGGCGCGCTGATCCAGGCCGAGATACTCCAGCGCTTGCAGCACGTCGAGGTAGCTCTTGCCCGTGGTGATGATGCCCAGGCGCGCATTCGGCGAATCGATGACGATGCGATCGATCTTGTTGGCGCGGGCGAACGCCTGCGCGGCCTTGACCGCGTACTGGTGCAAGCGCATTTCCTGATCCATCGGCGGATCGGGCCAACGGATGCTCAGGCCGCCCGGCGGCAGGATGAAATCGTCCGGGGTGATGATGTCGAGCGCGAGCGGATTGACGTCGACCGACGCCGAGGACTCGACCGTCTCGGCGATGGTCTTGAAGCCGACCCAACGGCCGGTGTAGCGCGACATCGCCCAGCCGATCAGGCCCATGTCGAGGATGTCCTGCACGCCGGCCGGGTTGAGGATCGGCATCATCGCGCTGGTGAACTCGCCCTCCGAGCCGTGCGGCAACGTCGAGGAGCGGCAGGCGTGATCGTCGGCGGCCAGCGCCAGCACGCCGCCGTACTTGCTGGTGCCGGCGGCGTTGGCGTGCTTGAGCACGTCGCCGGTGCGGTCCACGCCCGGGCCCTTGCCGTACCACATGCCGTACACGCCTTCGACCTTGGCGCCCGGGAACAGGTTGGTCTGCTGAGTGCCCCAGACCATGGTCGCGCCGAGGTCCTCGTTGAGGCCCGGGGTGAATTTCACCCCGGCCGCTTCCAGGTGCTTGCGCGCGCGCCACAGCTCCAGGTCGAACCCGCCCAGCGGCGAGCCGCGGTAGCCAGAGATGAAGCCGGCCGTGTTCAGGCCCGCGGCCTGGTCGCGCAGGCGCTGCATCAGCGGCAGGCGCACCAGCGCTTGCACGCCGGACAGGTAGATGCGGCCTTCCTGACGGGTGTACTTGTGCTCCAGCCCGTAGTCCGGGTCGAGGACGCTGTTGGTCAGGGCGGTATTCGCCGACGAGGGCGAGCTGAGTTCTGCGGTGCTGGTCATGGCGGGCTCTCGCGGCGGTGCCGCGGGTTGGCTGGCGGGGGCGTTCGGCGGACGGTGCAGCGACGGGCCGGGCCGGCGGTGGCGCGCCGGGGACCGAGCAAAGACTCGGAATTATAGCAATCGCGGGGATTGGGGCCGAAAGGCGGACCGGGTGTGCCGCGGCGGCGCGCGTCCGGGCGGTGGCCGATGGGGAGGTGCGCTACCGTGTGGTCCGGGGTCGTGCGGTCCGAACCGTGCGACGGTTCCATTCATCGCAACCGGACGCCGTGGCGAGCGCATGGCCCATCACTCCGGTGAAGACCACACGATGCCGTCAGCCCCGTATCACCGCCCCGCCGATGCGCGGGTAGGGTTCGAACTGCTCGCCTCGCAGCGCGGCGGGCGCACGGGCGCGGTCGTCAGCGGTTACTCGCCGGCCTACGCGGTGCGCGCCGATTACTGGACCTCGGTGCGGCATGAGTTCATCGACGCCGATACGGTCGAACCGGGCGCACGGGCGCAGGCGTTGGTGTGGTTCCTCACCCCCGAGGTCTATCCGGGCAGTGTGTGGCCCGGTCGCGTGTTCGAGGTAGCCGAAGGCCAGCGGCGCGTGGCGACGGCGACGGTTGTCGAGGTCTTCAATGCGGTGCTGGCGCGCGATCCCGCGCCGGCGCAGCGATAGCCCGCGTCGTACCGACACGCAGTTTCGCCGCTTCGTTGCGGCAGCGCACCGTGCGCATGCATCGGCCGATCCGAACCGGCAGCGTCTCGCCCGATCCGGGTCGAGACCGGCCGGCTCCGGTCCACCGAGCCGGCATTTCCACCGACATCGCCTAGCCGATCGAGCGCGCTCCGCGCGACGGCGCATCGGGCTGCACCGCTTGCTGGGTTTCGGGCGCCTGCGCGGCCTGCTGCTGCTCCTGGCGATCGACCGTGGCCACCGCCTGCCGGCGCATGTCCTGGCCCGCGGGCAGGTTGCGCGCCGCGTCCAGGGCGTTGCGGTCGCCGGCGATCAATCCGTCGAGCAGCGCGTTCGCATCGCCGCCGGCGGACGCGGTGCGCGGGCCGGTCGGCGCGCGACCTTCCACCGGCGTCCGCGGTTCCAATGCGCTGCGGCGATCGGGCGCGTCCCGGTTCGGCGCCGGATCGGGCAGGCGGAACTCCGCGCCGCCGCTCGGCAGGCCGCGGGTGCTGCCGCCACCGCCGCCGCCCAGTGGAATCGTCAGCCCGAACACGCCGGAGGTGCCGCGGCCATCGGTGGCGACCCGGCCGAAGAAACTCACCCCGCTGGAGGGTTCGCGGTAATTGATCTCGGCCTGGCCGCCGAAGGTCTGCCGCCCGCCCTGGTCGCGCTCGAAATTCAGCCGGCCGCTCGCGGTCAGGTTGGGCGCCAAGGTGGTGTCCAGGGTCGGGCCGAACCGGTAGGCGCCGCCGGGATTGAACGCGGCGGATGCGCCCACGCGCAGCCAGTTGTCGGTGCCGAAGGCCTGGCTCGCGGAGGCTTCCACGCCGGTCCCCTGCGGGCTGCGGGTGACCGCGGTGCTGAGGTTGAAGCCGCCCGGGCCGCCGTTGAACGCGGCGTTCAAGCCGGTGGTGTCGGTGCCGCTGTCATGGCGAATGCCGCCGCTGAGCACGCGGCCGCCGCCGAGCTCGTGGCGCGCGTCCAGCGACGCGACGCTGCCGGTCGGCGATTGCGAATACAGCGCCGACAGCTGGCTGGTCCCCAACTGCAGGCTGCCGAAGCCGGTGTAGGTGTTGGTCTGCAGGTTGCCGGCCACGCCCAGCGACAGCCGGTCGACGCCGTCGGTGCGGCTGCCGGCGACCACGAAACCGTTCGGGTTGCCGCCGATCGCCAGGGTGGTGGGGCCGTTGCTCGCGCCGGCGAACCCCGACACCACGCCGTTGCGCGGATCGGTGAGGGTGGCGCCGAGCGAGGTCACGCTGCCGTCCGGGCCGGCGATCGTCTGCCGCTGAAAATGGCCGAACAGCGGCGTGTTGCCCGACCAGGCGATCCCCGAGCCTTCGGACCGGCCGGGCAAGGTGACCGGCGCCGTCAAGCCGGCCGGCCCCAGGCCCGGACCGAGCACGCTCAACGGGTCTTGCGACGGCGGTATCCGGAAGCCCGGCACCGGCCCGGTGGGCGGCGCGGACGGCAGCGGCCAAGGCCCGGTGGCGGACATGTCCGGCCACTGCGACTGCGGAAGCTGGAAGCCGAACGGCTGCAGGCGCACGTCCGCCGCAGGCGGGGTGGGCGAACCGCTCGGCGGCGGCATGTGTCCATTGGTGGGACTGGTGGGATCACCCATCATGCTTCTCCATTTGCTCGACCCGTTGCGTACTGTGCTACCAGCAGCGCAGAAAGGTATAAAACTTCCGTGAAATGGTCGCAATTTCAGGACGAAAGGCCGCCCGGCCGGGCACCTTCCGCGGCCGCCGCCGCGCCTGTCCCGCCCTGGCTTTGCCGATCGATGCAGCGACCGCCCACCACGCCGGGAACCGAATCCTCATGCCCCTGACGCTGCACCTGCGCACCCTCGACCCCGGCATGGCGCAAGCCTGGCGAGCGGTTTTCAGCGAATCCGAAGCGACGGTCGAGGTCGGCGACATCCTCGACGCGCCCGCCGACGCGATCCTCAGCCCGGCCAACAGTTTCGGTTTCATGGACGGCGGCATCGACCTGCTGTATTCGCGCTACTTCGGCTGGGAGCTGCAGGACGCGGTGCAGGCGCGGATACGCAGCGAACACGGCGGCGAACTGCCGGTCGGCCAGGCGATCGTGGTGGCGACCGGCCACGCGGCGTTCGCGTTCCTGGTCAGCGCGCCGACCATGCGCGTGCCGATGCCGGTGGATCGCACGACCAACGTCTATCTGGCCTTCCGCGCCGCGCTGATCGCGATCGACGCGCACAACCGCGGCCGCGCCGACACGATCGCGTCGCTGACCAGCCCCGCGCTAGGCGCCGGCATCGGCGCGATGCCGTTCGATCGCGTGGCGCGGCAGATGCGCGCGGCCTATGCCGACGTCGTGCTGGGCGAAACGCACTGGCGCGACAGCGCGCGCGGGGTGCTGGCGCAGCATGCGGGGTTGATGCGTTGACGGGCCATGCATCGCGGGTGACGCAGTTCATCGCCGAGGATAGCGGGACGAACCTGTTCGGCGCTGCGAAGAGCAGGTCCAGCAAGGCGGTCACGCAACGCGCCGAGTGATGCAGGAAGACACTTGGCCCGTTGACCCAGGAAAGTGCATTCCGCACACGCCAAGCACGGACAAATGCCGCCGCGGCGAACGGCCGATACTGCGGGACGCACGCGCTACGCGGGCCGTCGCCGTTTCATTCGCAGCAGATCATTCGCGCCAGGCTGGGGAGCCGCCATGAACTTGAGTCGTTCGATCGTGTTCGCGTTGTCGTTGTGCTTGTCCGTGGCCGCCGGCGCGGCCGAGCCGCCCAAACCCGCGGCCACGCCGGCCGCGGCGAAGGCGCCGGCCCAATCGCCGTTCCTGGCTTACGAGCAATCGTCGCTGGCCTTCACCCATGCCGACGTGGTCGACGGCACCGGCGCGCCGATCCGGCGCGATCAGACCTTGCTGGTCGAAAACGGAAAGATCCGCGCGCTGGGCGCGAGCGGACGTATCGCGATTCCGAAGGGCGCGACCGTGATCGATGCGCGCGGCAAGACCTTGTTGCCGGGTTTGGTGATGATGCACGAGCACATGTTCTATCCGACCGGGCATGGCAACTATTCGGAAATGGTGCACAGCTTTCCGGCGCTGTATCTGGCCGGTGGCGTGACCACCCTGCGCACCGCCGGCGCGATGCTGCCGTACGCCGATCTCAACATGCGCGCGCAGATCCAGGCCGGCGCGATCGCCGGGCCGGACATGGACGTGACCGCGCCGCTGCTCAACGGCCCCGGATTGGCGGTGCTGGCGGTCAAGGTGGTCAACGGCGCGGACGACGCCGAGCGCGCGGTGAGTTACTGGGCCGACGAGGGCGTGGATTCGTACAAGGCCTACATGCACATCCGCCGCGATGAATTGCAACGCATCATCGAGGTCGCGCACCGGCGCTCGCGCAAGGTCACCGCGCATCTGTGCTCGGTGACCTTCGCCGAAGCCTCGGCGATGGGCATCGACAATCTCGAACACGGCTTCGCGTTCGCGTCGGACTTCGCGACCGACAAGCAGGCCGACGCCTGTCCTGCGTCGATCACCCGCTCGCTCGCCGATCTGGACCTGGACGCGCCGCAGATGCGCGCGCTGATCGATCTGTTGGTCGCGCGCAAGGTCGCGATCACCTCGACCTTGCCGGTGTTCGAGACGCTCGTGGCGCGGCGGCCGAAGGTGCCTGAGGCGGCGTTGTCGTTGCTGCTGCCCGAAGTGCGCGAGCAGTACGAGGCCGGTTGGACGTCGATGCAGGCCAAGCCGGCCGATTGGGAATGGGCGCGGTTGTTTCCGAAGCTCGGCCAATGGGAGAAGCGCTTCGCCGACGCCGGCGGTCTGTTGCTGGCCGGCACCGATCCGACCGGTTACGGCGGGGTGATTCCGGGCTATGCGAGCAAGCGCCAGATTCAGTTGATGGTCGAGGCGGGCTTCTCGTTCGAACAGGCGGTGCGGGTGGCGAGCTTGAACGGTGCGCGCTATCTGGGTCGAGAGGCGAGCATTGGCAGTCTGGAAGTGGGCAAGCGCGCCGATGTCGTGATGATCGATGGCGATCCGACCCGCGATGCCGGCGCCATCGAGCGGATGCCGTTGGTGTTCAAGGAAGGCAAGGGCTACAAGACCGAGGCGATCTTCGAGGCGATGAGGGGGAAGGTGGGGTTGCATTGATGCGCTTGGGGTGTCGTTACTTTGGTTATTCGTGGGTGTGGGAGGTGATGGCGCGGCCATGATGTCGACCATGTTGTTCGGACGGGCGCGTTGGTTTGCCCCCTTTGGAAAAGGGGGCTGGCGCCCGACGTTCAGTCGGTAGCGAGGTGGGCGTTTGTGGCGCGGGGGATTTGCTTTTTGCTGGGAACTCGTCGCGATTTGAACGAAAAGCAAATCCCCCCTGCCCCCCTTTTTCAAAGGGGGGAACAGCAAAAGCATTCGCTTCGTTGGTGCGACTTTTTTTGTGGCTGTGGTGTCGACGGCTTTGTCCGGACAAGCGCGTTGGTTTGCCCCCTTTGGAAAAGGGGGCTGGCGCCCGGCGTTTATTCGTTGGCAAGGTGAATGTTTGCAGCGCGGGGGATTTGCTTTTTGCTTGGATGCCGTCGCTGCTTGAGCGAAAAGCAAATCCCCCCAGCCCCCCTTTTTCAAAGGGGGGAACAGCACGGGTGGGTGATGTAACGCGGCAGGCAGGCTTGAACGAGAGCGCGGGTGTGAACGATTGAGCGCCGCTCAGCGCAGACCGGCGATCCAGCTGTCGCGCACATGCAGCTTATCGTCTAACGCCACCAGGTCAGCGCGATATCCCGGCGCGATGCGTCCGAGTTCGTGGCCCAGGCCGATGAAGTCGGCCGGGTAGGCCGAGGCCATGCGGCAGGCTTCGTCCAGCGGTAGGCCGAGCCGTTGCACGGTGTTGCGCACCGCGCTCGCCATGTCGAGCGCGGAGCCGGCGAGGGTGCCGTCGGCGGTGGTGCATTTGCCGTTGCGGCAGGTCATGGTCTGGCCGTACAGGACGAAGTCGTCCTGCTCGCCGCCGACCGGCGGCATCGCGTCGGTGACCAGGATGATCTTGCCGCGCGGCTTGGCCGCGATGGCGATGCGCAGCGACGCGTCGTGGACATGTTCGCCGTCGACGATCACCCCGCACCACGCGTTCGGGTCTTCGATGCAGGCGCCCACGCCGCCGGGGTCGCGGCTGCCGAGCGGGGTCATCGCGTTGAACAGATGGGTCACACCGCTGACGCCGTGAGCGAACGCATCGCGCAGACGATCGTAATCGGCGGCGGTGTGGCCGGCGCTGAGCAGCACACCGCGCGCGGCCAGCGCCTGCAAGGTGGCGTTGTCGAAACGTTCCGGCGCCAGAGTCAGCAGGGTCTTGCCGACTTCGAGCGAGGCGATCTGATCGAGTTCGGCCTCGCTGGGCGTGTGGAACTTGTCGGGGTTGTGGACGCCCTTGCGTGCGGCGGCCAGGTACGGCCCTTCCAGGTGGATGCCGAGAATGCCGGGCACGTTTTGCGCGATCGCCTCGCGCACCGCATCGATCGCGCGCAGCATCACCGACACGTCGTCGCTGATCAGGGTCGGCAGCATCCCAGTGGTGCCGAACTTGCGGTGCGCCTGGGCGATGCGGCGCAGGCCGTCGACATCGGGCGCATCGTTGAACAACACATCGCCGCCGCCGTTGACCTGGGTGTCGATGAAGCCGGGCACCAAGTAATCGCCGCGCAAGTCGATCGTCTGGGTTCCGCTAGGCGCCGGCCCGGGCAACACCGCGACGATGTACCCGCCCTCGACGATCACGCTCAGATCCGATTCGAACCCGCGCTCGCTCAGAACGCGCCCGTTGACGAAGGCGATGACGCCGGCAGTGACGGACATGGCGATGCGTTCCTCAGACCGTCTCGGTGACTTTGTTGAGATGCGGCGGCAGGTCGGGGTTGTAGCCGCGCGCGACCGCGAGCGCGTTGACCGCCTGGTAGAAGCTCGCCACGGTGATCAGCGGCGTCATCGCCGGATGCGAGGAACGCGCGAGCGGCAGGGCGTCGCCGCCATGGATGCCCGGCGCGGCCAGCCACACCGGCGCGCCGCGCGCGCGGAACTCGCGCGCGACCGCGACCGTGCCGTCGCCGGTGCCGTCGTCCTGGGCGAAGGCGAGCACCGGGAAACCGGGGCCGACGATCGCCATCGGCCCGTGCTTGACCTCGGCGCTGCTGAAGGCTTCCGCGTGCAGGCCACAGGTTTCCTTGAACTTGAGCGCGGCTTCCTGGGCCGCGCCCAGGCCCAGACCGCGGCCGATCACGAACAGATTGCGCGCATCGGTCAGGCCCTCGACCAGCGGCGACCAATCCTGCTTCGACGCCTCGCGCAGCGCATCGGGCAAGGCATGCACGGCGTTGAACAGCGCCGCATCGTTGCTCCAGCGCGCGGTCAGCTGCAGCAGCGCGGCCAGCGAACACAGGTAACTCTTGGTCGCCGCGACGCTGGTTTCCGGGCCGGCGTGCAGGCCCAGCACGGTGTCGGCGAGCTGCGCCAACGGCGAATCGGTGACGTTGACCAACGCGACCACGTAGGCGCCGGCGGCCTTGGCGATCTCGGCGTTGCGCAGCAGGTCGGGGCTCTTGCCCGACTGCGAGATCGCCACGAACAACGCGCCTTCGAGCTTGGGCCGGACCGCATACACCGAACCCACCGACGGCGAGGCCGAGGCGGTGACCAATCCCAGCTGCGTTTCGAACAGATATTTGCCGTAGGTCGCGGCGTGATCGGAACTGCCGCGCGCGCAGGTCACGATGAAACGCGGCGGCTGTTGTTGCAGGCGCTCGGCCAGGGCGTCGACGCTGTCGGCGTTGGCGGCGAATTGGCGCGCGACCGCGTCGCCGGCTTCGTGCGCCTCGGCGTACATGCGGGTGCTCGTCGGGTCCAGCAGGGTGGGGGTGCTCACGGCGTGGGTTCGCTCTGCAGTTCGGCGACGAAGTCGTAGGCGTCGCCACGGTAGAAGGATCGGGTGAACTCGACGACACGACCGTCGTCGAGGAACGTGCGGCGTTCGATGAACAATCCGGGCGCGCCTTCGGGCAGGTTCATCAGCCGCGCCTGTTCGGCGTCGAAGGCGATCGCGCGTAGCCGTTGCAGGGCGCGCGCGGGGCGGATGTCGAGCTTGGCGAAGGCTTCGTACAGCGAGTTTTCGACCAGGGCCGGATCGGGCAGCACCGACAGCGGCACCACCGTGCGTTCCAGCGCGAGCGCCACGCCGTCGGCGGTGCGCAGGCGGTAATAGCGGATCACCGCCGCGCCCGGCGACAGGTTCAGCGCCATCGCTTCTTCCGGGGTGACCTCGCCGACGCCGCGTTCGAGGAAGGTCGAGCGCGGATCGAGCCCGCGCGCGCGCAGGTCGTCGGTGAAGCTGGTCAGGCGCGAAAACGATTTGACGATGCGTTCGGCGACGAAGGTGCCGGCGCCCTGGCGCTGCACCAGCAGCCCGTCGGCGACCAGGCCGGCGATGGCCTTGCGCACGGTCACCCGCGACAGATCCAGCAGCTTGCCGAGTTCGCGCTCGCCGGGCAGGGCCTGGCCGGCGGTCAGTTCGCCGTTGTCGATCGCGTGCTGCAGGGTCCGGCGCAGGTGTTGATAGGCCGGTGCGCGGCGCGCGTCGGTCTGGCGGCGGAACTCGCTTTGCAAATAGGACTGCATGGCAAAAAGATACCAGTCGTAGACCACTGGCGGCAACAAAGCCGTGCTAAACCTAGATAAATCGTTGATTTATTGTCTATTTGTCGAAGTGGTATCTTGCTGGTATCTTTACTGGTATGGTTAAACCCAGACCTGTCCGAGCCCGTCCATGAGCGTCTACACCGTGCCGACAACCTCCCAAGCGCCGCATCTCGCCCCGTTGGCTCCGTTCGACCTGGTGATCTTCGGCGGCACCGGCGACCTGGCCCTGCGCAAGCTGCTGCCGGCGCTGTTCCACCGCTATGCCGACGGCCAGATCGTCGCCGGCACCCGCATCGTCGCGATCGCCCGCGACACCCAGAGCGACGCGGACTACCGCGGCCGGGTGCGCGAGGCGCTGGCCAAATTCGCCAACCTCGATGCGCGCGAATCCGCGGCGATCGACGGGTTTCTGGATCTGCTGCTGTACCGCCGGCTCGATCTGAGCTCCGACGGCGGCTGGCCGGAGTTCGCCGCCGAGTTCAGCGGCGACGAACGCGTGCGGGTGTTCTACCTCGCGGTCGGCCCGGACCTGTTCGGCATCGTCGGCGATCGTTTGCAGTCGCATGGCCTGGTCGGGCCGAAGACCCGCGTGGTGGTCGAGAAGCCGCTCGGCAAGGACGGCGCCAGCGCGAACGCGATCAACGACGCGCTGGGCCGGGTGTTCAACGAAACCCAGATCTTCCGCATCGATCATTACCTGGGCAAGGAAACGGTGCAGAACCTGACCGCGCTGCGCTTCGGCAATGCGCTGTTCGAGCCGCTGTGGAAGGCCGAGCACATCGACCACGTGCAGATCACCGTGGCCGAAACGGTGGGCGTGGAATCGCGCGCGCCGTACTACGACAAGTCCGGCGCGCTGCGCGACATGGTCCAGAACCATCTGCTGCAACTGCTGTGCCTGGTCGCGATGGAGCCGCCGTCCTCGCTCGCCGCCGATGCGATCCGCGACGAAAAATTGAAAGTGCTGCGCGCGCTGCGTCCGATCGTCAACGGCAACGCCGCCCAGTCCACCGTGCGCGGCCAGTACAAGGCCGGCGCCGTCGACGGCACCGCGGTGCCGGGCTATGCGCACGAACTCGGCGCGCAGTCGCTCACCGAAACCTTCGTCGCGATCAAGGCCGAAGTGAAGAACTGGCGCTGGGCCGGCGTGCCGTTCTACCTGCGCACCGGCAAGCGTCTGGGCGAGCGGGTGTCGGAGATCGTGGTGACCTTCCGCCAGGTGCCGCATTCGATTTTCGAAGAACTGACCGAACAAGACCCGTCCAGCCGCCTGGCGCCGAACAAGCTGGTGCTGCGCCTGCAGCCCGACGAAGGCGTGAAGCTGTGGCTGATGAACAAGGTGCCCGGCCCCGGCGGGCTGCGCCTGCGCCACGTGCCGCTGGACATGAGTTTCGCCGCGGCCTTCGGCGGCCGTCAGGCCGACGCCTACGAGCGTTTGCTGATGGACGTGGTGCGCGGCAATCCGATGTTGTTCATGCGCCGCGACGAAGTCGACGCGGCGTGGAAGTGGATCGATCCGATCCGCGCCGCCTGGGCCGCGAGCGCCGACGCGCCGCGTCCCTACACCGCCGGCAGCTGGGGCCCGAGCGCCGCGGTTGCCTTGATTGAACGCGACGGGAGAACCTGGCATGAAGATGCAGGCTGAGCGACTGACCGTGATCGAACCCTTGCCGCTGCCCTTGCACGAGCGCCTGTTCGACGACGGCGAACAATTGGCGCAGGCGCTGGCCAAGCAGGTCGCCGCCGATCTGCGCGGCGCGCTCGCCCGTCACGGCGAAGCGAGCATCGCCTTGTCGGGCGGCAACACGCCGAAGCGGTTTTTCCAGGCGCTGTCGACGCAGACGCTGGACTGGGCGCGGGTGACCGTGCTGCCGATCGACGAGCGCTGGTTGCCGCCGGAGCATCCTCGTTCCAACGAACGCCTGCTGCGCGAGAACTTGCTGCAGCACAACGCTGCGGTCGCGCGTTTGTTGCCGTTGTACCGGCCGACGGAAACGCCGGAGATGGCGTTGATGCCGGTGCTGACCAAGATCGCCAACGAAGGTCTGCCGCTGGATGTCGCGGTGCTCGGCATGGGCGACGACGGCCACGTGGCCTCGTTGTTCCCGGACCTGGGCTACGACAACCCGGCGTTGCGCGAGATCGGCCTGCAACCGCGCGGCCGTGCGCCGGTGATGTCGGTGCGCACCGCGGCGATGCCCGAGCCGCGCATGACCCTGACCCTGAGCGCGATCTTCACCGCGCCGGCGCTGTACCTGCATATCGAAGGCGACAAGAAGCGCGCGGTGCTCGACACCGCGCAACGCGATCCGCGTTGCGTGTTGCCGATCCGCTCGGTGTTGAGCGGCGCGCCGTCGGCGCCGACGCTGTATTGGAGCCCGTGATCCGTTCGAATCAAAGATCCGCCTTCGTTTCCAAGCGTTTCATTTGACGCCCGCAACCCGATTGGGTGTCTCGACAGCCAGGCCAGAGTTCCCTCCCCTCCCACTTCGGCCTTTGCTGTCGCCCCCTTTATCCAAGGGGGCAACGCCGCCTGGCGGCGTGGGGGGATTTGCTTTTGCCTTTGCTTCTGCGGAAGGTGTAGGAAGTGCAAATCCCCCCTAACCCCCCTTTTTCAAAGGGGGGAACTGTTCGGCCTCGTTGGACGGGGCCTCGCACCGACTGAGTAAACGTGAATACCCCATTGCATCCCGTCGTCGCGCAAGTCACGCACCGCATCCAGGAACGCAGCCGCGCGCGCCGCACCGCCTACCTCGCCCGCATCGACGCGGCCGGTAGCGGCGGCCCGCATCGGCGACGCCTGTCCTGCGGCAATCTCGCCCACGGTTTCGCCGCCTGTTCGACCGGCGACAAGGCCGCGTTGCGCAGCGGTTACGCGCCCAACCTGGGCATCGTCACCTCGTTCAACGACATGCTCTCGGCGCATCAGCCGCTGGAACGCTATCCCGATCTGCTCAAGGCCGCCGCGCGCGATTGCGGCGCGACCGCGCAGGTCGCCGGCGGCGTGCCGGCGATGTGCGACGGCGTGACCCAGGGCCGCGAAGGCATGGAGCTGTCGCTGTTCTCGCGCGACGTGATCGCGATGTCGACCGCGATCGCGCTGTCGCACGACATGTTCGACGCCGGCCTGTACCTGGGCGTGTGCGACAAGATCGTGCCGGGCCTGCTGATCGGCGCGCTGCATTTCGGCCACCTGCCGGGCATCTTCGTGCCGGCCGGGCCGATGACCTCGGGCCTGCCGAACGACGAAAAATCGCGCGTGCGCCAGCGCTACGCGACCGGCGAGGCCACCCGCGACGAACTGCTCGAAGCCGAAGCGCGCAGCTACCACGGCCCGGGCACCTGCACCTTTTACGGCACCGCCAATTCCAACCAGATGCTGATGGAACTGATGGGCCTGCATCTGCCCGGTTCCAGCTTCGTCCATCCCAACACGCCGTTGCGCGACGCGCTGACCGCGCTGGCCGCGCACCGCGCCGCGCAGATCACCGCGCTCGGCGACGACTACCGCCCGATCGGCCGCATCGTCGACGAGAAGGCGATCGTCAACGGCGTGATCGGCCTGCACGCGACCGGCGGTTCGACCAATCACCTGCTGCACCTGATCGCGATGGCCGCCGCGGCCGGCATCGACCTGCGCCTGGAGGATTTCGACGCGCTGTCCTCGGCGATTCCGCTGTTGGCGCGGGTGTATCCGAACGGCAGCGCCGACGTGAACCATTTCCATGCCGCCGGCGGCCTGGCCTATCTGATCGGCGAGTTGCTCGATCACGGCCTGCTGCACGGCGATGTCGAGACCGTGGCCGGGCATGGCCTGGCGCGTTATCGGGTCGAAGCGCGACTGGGCGCCGAAGGTCAAGTCGAATACGTGCCGTCGACGCCGACCAGTTGCGACACCGCGGTGCTGCGGCCGGTCGCCGAACCGTTCCGCAGCGATGGCGGCCTGCGCGTGCTCGGCGGCAATCTGGGCACCGCGGCGATCAAGGTCTCGGCGGTGCCGGAGGATCGCTGGGTGATCGAAGCGCCGTGCCGGGTGTTCGTGGAACAGCAGGAAGTGAAGCAGGCGTTCGAACGCGGCGAACTCGATCGCGACGTGATCGTGGTCGTGCGTTTCCAGGGCCCGCGCGCGAACGGCATGCCCGAACTGCATCAGCTCACGCCGACCCTGACCGTGCTGCAAAAACGCGGCCATCGCGTCGCGCTGGTGACCGACGGCCGCATGTCCGGCGCGTCGGGCCAGGTGCCGGCGGCGATGCACATCACGCCCGAGGCGATGGCGGGTGGGCCGTTGGCGAAGTTGCGCGACGGCGACGTGCTGCGGCTCGACGCGATCGAAGGGACGTTGAATGTGGTCGAGCCGGCCGACTGGGCTTCGCGTGAGAGCGCGACGGCCGATCTGTCCGGGCATCACGTCGGCATGGGGCGCGAGTTGTTCGCTGCGTTCCGCGATTACGCCGCGCCGGCGGATCGGGGCGCGGGGGTGTTTGGGTCGTTGACGCTTTGATTGGTTTGGATTTGGGTTCGACTCGACTCGACTCGGTTCGGTTCGGTTCGGTCTGGTTGATTGGATTCGGTGATGGAGAGTTGACCGATGTCGTTACCGCGTATGCCCGCGAACCTCCCAAGCCGTCATTCCCGCGAAGGCGGGAATCCAGAGACTTCAGCGTCATGCAACCCGAACGTCATTCCCGCGAAAGCGGGAATCCAGTGACTTTAAGCGTTCTCGCAAGAAAGGCCCTGGATGTTTGGCTTCGCCGAAGTAAAGCAGAACCCGCCTTCGCGGGAATGACGATCCAAAGAGTCGTCGCAGCCGTAGCCTTTTCCCGAATCCCGAATCCCGAATCCCGAATCCCGAATCCCGAATCCCGAATCCCGAATCCCGAATCCCGAATCCCGAATCCCGAATCCCGGACGCCATCATGCCCGCCCCCGCCCGCACCACCTTCCTGTTCGACCTCGACGGCACCCTGGTCGACAGCGTCTATCAGCACGTGCTCGCCTGGAAGCAGGCACTCGACGCCGACGGCATCGAGCTATCGGTCTGGCGCATCCATCGCAAGATCGGCATGAGCGGCGGCTTGTTCACCAACATCCTGCTGCGCGAGACCGGGATCGACATCACTGCGGAGCGGATCGAGCGGCTGCATCGTCTGCACGCGGAAGCCTACGGCCGTCAGGCGACCCAGATCCGCCCGCTGCCGGGCGCGGTCGAACTGCTCGCGTACCTGACCGCCAACGACATCCCCTGGGCGATCGCGACCAGCGGCCGCATGGAAACCGCGCGTCACAACCTGATCGCGCTCGGCGTCGATCCGGAGCAGCGCGTGGTGATCACCCGCGACATGGTCAAGTACGCCAAGCCCGATCCGGACCTGTTCCTCGCCGCCGCCGACAAACTCGGCGCCGACATCGAGCATTCGGTGGTGGTCGGCGACAGCATCTGGGACTTGCTCGCCGCGCGGCGTGCGCGTGCGCTCGAGGTGGGGTTGTTGTCGGGCGGTTATGGGCAGGAGGAACTTGAGCGTGCGGGTGCGTTCCGGGTTTATGAAGATCCGGCGGATCTGCTTAAGCACATTGATGAGGTGGCTGCGCGGCCGTGAGTTTCGCGGCGAAGTTTTTTCTCGTCATGCCGTGAAAGCGATCCCTGTCTTGTTTCAGCGAACCCGAAAACTTAGAGACTTCAGCGTCATCTCTCCAAGTCGTCATTCCCGCGAAAGCGGGAATCCAGAGCCTTCAGCGTCATCCTTTCAGAACGTCATTCCCGCGAAAGCGGGAATCCAGTGACTTCAAGCGTTCTCGCACGAAAGGCCCTGGATTCCCGCCTTCGCGGGAATGACGACTTGAGAGATTCGCGACATTCATGAGCGCATCGCGTGCGCGGTTGAATGGATTGCTTTACATAAACCCACGCATCACCGCCCCAAACCCAACCGGAGCCAAGCAATGAGTTCGATGCAGGATCTGCAAGCGCGCGTCGCCGCGGTATTGGCGCTCGCGCCGGTGGTGCCGGTGTTGGTGATCGACGATCTCAACGACGCGGTGCCGTTGGCGCGCGCGCTGGTCGCCGGCGGTCTGCCGGCGATCGAGGTGACCTTGCGCACGCCGGTCGCGCTGGACGCGGTGCGCGCGATCGCCGCCGAAGTCGAGGGCGCGGCGGTCGGGGTCGGCAGCGTGCGGCGGCCGTCGGATTTCGTCGAGGCCTTGAAGGCCGGCGCGACCTTCGCGGTGTCGCCGGGCAGTTCGCCGGGCTTGATCGCGGCCGCGCGCGAGATCGACCTGCCGTGGTTGCCGGGCGCGGCGACGGCGTCGGAAGCGATGGCCCTGCTCGAGCACGGCTACACCCAGCTGAAATTCTTCCCGGCCGAATCGATCGGCGGCGCGAGCGCGCTCAAGGCGCTGGGCGGTCCGTTGCCGGAACTGCGCTTCTGCGCGACCGGCGGGATCGGCGCGAACAACGCGCATGAGTACCTGGCGTTGAAGAACGTGCCTTGTGTCGGCGGTTCTTGGGTGGCGCCTGCGGCAGCGGTGAAGGCCGGGGATTGGGCGCAGATTGAGGCGTTGGCGCGGGCGGCGGTGGGGTTGCGCGGGTAAGCGACGCAGTGATGAGTAGATGCGTGACTGCGTGATTGTGTGACTAAGTAGGAGTTACAGCTGTCGCCCCTGCTGTTGCTGTTCCCCCCCCACTTTGAAAAAGGGGACAGGGGGGATTTGCTTTGGCTCTTGCCTTTGGCTTTGCCCCTTACCGCTTTCGTTACTTGAACAGATAAAGCGCAGAGCAAAACCAAATCCCCCCTGCCCCCCTTTTTCAAAGGGGGGAAAAGCAAAAGCGCTCGCCGCCGGTTACGCGCCCGCAAGCGGCCTCGGCGGCGCGGTCGAACCACGCACCACCAGGATCGGGCTGAAGCCTTCGTTCGCCGGCAACTCGGACTGCTGGTCGCCGTCGCGACGTAACTCGGCGATCAGGCGATAGGCCGCATGTCGCGCGATCTCTTCGGTCGCCTGGCGCGCGGTGGTCAGGGTCGGCCAGGACTGCTTGGAGAACGGGCTGTCCTCGAAGCCGGCGATCGACAGGTCGTAGGGCACGTGCATGCCCGAGGACTTCGCCGCCGCCAGCACGCCGGCGGCGATTTCGTCGTTGCTGCCGAAGATCGCGGTCGGCCGGTCGGGCAGCGCGAACAATCGGCGCGCGCCGCGGAAGCCGTCGTCGAAGGAATAGTCGCCGGGCAGGACCAGGTTTTCGTCCTCGACGATGCCGTAGTCGGCCAGCGCCTGGGCATAGCCCTTGTAGCGTTCCCAGCTCGACAGATGCGACTTGCCGCCCCATAGGAAACCGATGCGCTGGTGGCCGAGCTGGATCAGGTGCTCGGTGATGTCGTAGGCGGCGTCGCGGTCGTCGACCCAGACGCAGGGCGAGCCGTCCTTCGGGTCTTCGGCGGCCGAGACGATGCGGACCAAGCGGATGCCGTGGGCGACCAGTTCGGCGACCAGTTCCTTGCGTTCGGACATCGGCGGCGCCAGCACCAGGCCGGCCAGGCGCGCGCCCTGGACCAGGTCGATCAGGTCGGCGGCGAGCAACGGCGAGGACGAATCGCAGGGGTGAATCTGCAGGCCGTAGCCGGTCTCGCGGCAGGCGGCGAGCACGCCGTTCTGCACGCTGATGATGTAGTACGGATTCGGGTTGTCGTAGACCACGCCCAGCGCATACGGCTGGGCGCTGCGCAGGCTGCGCGCGGACGGGTCGGGGCGGTATTCCAGTTCGGCGATCGCCTCGTGCACCCGCGCGCGGGTGCGGGCGCGGACGCCGGATTCGTCGTTGATCACGCGCGAGACGGTCTTCAGCGAGACCTGGGCCAGCTCGGCGACATCTTTAATGGTGGGTCGGCGCACGGAGCCTCGCGGTGGGCGCGGTGCCGGCGCGCTGGGCGTGCCGGACGGGACCTTAGCCTACTCGCCGCTTCAGATCTTGGGTACCACGGCCAGGGTCAGGCGCGAAATGCAGGCGAGCTTGCCGGCCTCGTCCTCGATGCGGATCTCCCAGACCTGGGTACTGCCGCCAACATGGATCGCCCGGGCGGTGCCGGTGACCGTGCCGCTGCGCACGCCGCGCAGGTGGTTGGCGTTGATCTCGATGCCGACGCAGACCTTGCCCTCGGCGCAGCACAGGTTGCCGGCGCTGCTGCCCAGGGTTTCGGCGAGCAGGACCGAGGCGCCGCCGTGGAGCAGGCCGTAGGGCTGGTGGGTGCGGGCGTCGACCGGCATGGTGCCGCGGACGTAGTCCGGGCCGATCTCGGTGAAGACGATGCCGAGCGGTTCCATCGCGGTGTTGCGCGAGAGCCGGTTGAGGTCGTCGACGGTGGTCGTGCCGCGGAACAGTGGACGCGCGGCGGTGGGTGCGGGGTCGGATGGGTTCATCGCTGCACGATAGCGGCGATGGCCGGGCCGGGCCAGTCGTGGCCGGTCGGTCGGTGCTTCTGAAGTGCGGCGTGGGTGGCGCCGATGCTGATGAAGCGTGTTGCTGGGGCGCGTTACTGGAACGGTGATCGGGGACGGCCGGGTCTCAGAGGACCCGGATCGGCGCGCGGGGGAGGTCGGAGGTGCGCGCCGGTCCGGGTGGGAACGAGAGGGAGGAAGTCCTTGCCGGAATCAGCCGGTCCATGGACGGTCAGTCCGCGATCAAGCGAAACGGAAGCGCGGCTGGACCCAGTTGCTGGCGTAGCTGCGGTTGCTGGCGTAGCCGCTGCTGTTGCCGTAGCCGACGCCGAAGTCGCGCTGGCGGTGCATGTGGCGGACGACCGGGGCGGTCGGGGCGGCGGCCGGGGCGGTGGTCGCGGTGGTGGTGGTGACGGTGTTGGCGGTCTGGGTGTTCATGGTCGTTTCCTGTGTGGTGGGGGTGTAGTGCTTCGGTGTGTTGGTAATCTACAACACCTAAGTAGAAGTAACTATGTGCCGGAAGTCATATCCCCCTTTAGTCATGCCCCGGTGGTGCGTGTTGCCGGGGGTACCGCGGGTGGGTGGAGCGTGGCTGCCGGGTTCGGTAATAGAGATGTGGCGGGGGCGGGGAGGGTTGCAATTGCGCACCCATGACTGAAGACCTAGGTGGGGGGCGGGATGTGACCGCGAGGTCGCCGGCGGCTGGTTTGCTTTCGTCTTGAGCCGCCCAGGCGGCGGGGCCGTCGCGACGACCTCGGCGTCTGCGCCGTGGCTGTGATGTCGCGGTCGCGGCTTGCGCCGCTCCTACAGGGAGGCCACGCAGCTTCGGCTCGAATCTGAAGTCGCGCAGTTCATCCAGCGCTGCGAAGCCACTATCTCGCGAGAACAACAGCACACCCGAAGGGCGGCGCACATGGATGTGCGCCGTGCGCCACCGAGACAGGATGTCTCGTGTGGCGCATGCCTGCGCCTGCTCCGCACGCGCGGGCTCTTGATTCAAAGAAAAGCGTTTTTCTTTGGTTACCTTTCTTTTGTCGCTTTTGACAAAAGAAAGTAACTCGGCCGCTTGCGGACGAAAGCTGTTGATCTTGTCTTTGGCTTCAAAAGCTCTAGAGCTTCAAAGCTTTGAAGCCTTTAAAGCTGCAAGCAGGATCAAAAGCGTTCCGCCGCTGAAGCGGCGGGTCACTTTCTTTTGTCTAAAGCAACAAAAGAAAAGTAACCTAAGAAAAATGCTTTTTTGTGAATCAAGTGCCCGCGCGTGCAGAGCAGACGCAGGCATGCGCCACACGGGACATCCTGTCCCGGTGGCGCACGGCGCACATCCATGTGCGCCGCCCTTCGGGTGTGCTGTTGTTCTCGCGAGATAGTGGCTTCGCAGCGCTGGATGAACTGCGTGGCTTCAAGCTCAAGCCGAAGCCGCATGGCCTACCTGTAGGAGCGGCGCAAGCCGCGACCGCGACATGACGACAACTGCGCAGCTGGCACCGCAGCTGTATCGCGCACTCGCGACATCGCAGAAACGACGCGACTAACGTCGTCGTTGCATTCCCGCATCGCGACTTGTGATCGAAGAAAATCCCCATGGAACGGCGCTCCCGCAGCGGCCGCGCCGTTCGCCTGCAACGGCGCGAACAAAAAATCACCACAACGCGCATCAGACGAACGAGCCGCCATGGCGGAAACCCACGCGCCGCGCACCCCTCAAAGAATCGGCGCCAGCCCCGCCCCGAACGCGGTGAACATCCGCGTGGTCAGACTCTTCACCCCGAGGTTGACCTCGGGAAAATCGCCGACCGGTTTGTAGCAGGCGCGAAAGCCCGGGTCGGTGCGGTACAGCGGCGACGGGCAGTCCGGGCCGGGGACGAATTCGTAACTGGTCGCGTAACGCACCGGCCACAGGTCGAACAGCGGCAAGTGCTCGGAGATCTTCGCGATCGAATATTCCAGGCCGGAGAAGATCGGCGGCTTGTCGCGGCGCGCGATCACCCACGAATTGGCCGGCGCGATGTCGCGACGGATGCTGTCGGCCAGCGCGCGCGCGAACACCGGGTCGTCGATCACCACCGCGCTCTCGGTGTTGTAGTGATCGCCGCGCGGATCGAAATTGTGGGTACCGATCACGCCGATGCGTTCGTCGATCACCATCGACTTGGCGTGCATGCCGATGCGCACGCCGGCGCGCTTGAGCGGCACCGGTTCGTTGCTGCGTCGGCGCGCGTAGCGGATCGCCGCGTACTCGCGCGCCAACGGCTGCCGGTAGCGCTGGCGGTAGATCACGCTGTTGCGGTCGGGCCCTTCGCCGCGCCGGGATTCGGCCAGGCCGGCGCCTTGCACGGAATTCGGCAGGGCGCGGTCGTCTTGTTCGGGCAGCCCCTCCAGGCCCAGGTCGGGCAATTGCGCGCCGGTCGCGGCGATGTCGATCGGCGCGTCGGCCGGGAACGGCTTGTACTCGTAGATGTTGAAGCCGAACTCGCGCAGGTAGCGGCGCTTGTACTTGTACGACAGCGCATAGGCGATGAAGGCGTCGGTCGCGGCCAGGCTGTTGGTCGAGACGATCACGCGCGGCCGGTCGGGGCGGTCGTGCAGGCCGCGGAACAGCTGCTGCGCGGATTTCGACAGCACCAGGTACGGCGTCTGCAGCATCACCTCTTCGCGCGAATGGGTGATCAGGTTGCGCAGCGAGTCGGAGGCGAGCGCATTGGCTTCGGCGTTCTCGCGGTGCTTGTCGGGCGTGTCGGAGATGTAGCGCACCGCGCCGACCTGGATCGCGTGCGCGACCAGGCGTTCTTGAATTTGCGCGTTGTCGGCGGCGTCGTCGCGCATGGCCTGGGCGCGCTGCGGGCGTTCGAATTCGATCGGCGGCAGCGCCGGCACGCCGTCGTCGATGAGGCGCTGGCCGACGTCGGCCAGGCGTTCGACCGGGACGCTGCGGCGGTCGCTCCAGAACACTTCGAAGTCGGTGCCCATGACGTCGGCGACCGGGCCGGCGACCAGCACGTCGCGGTCGCGGAAGTTGTACTCGTCGTCCCAGTCGTAATAGTCGTCCTGGTAGTTGCGCCCGCCGGAGATGCCGATCTGGCCGTCGGCGAGCAGCAGCTTGGTGTGCATGCGCTGGTTGAGCCGGCGCCAGCAGCAGGCCGCGGCCAGCACGTAGCGCGGGTAGGTGATGCGCGCGCGGTGCAGCACCGGGTTGTACAGCTTGACTTCGAAATTGACGTGGACGCCCGACAGCGCCGCCAGGGTGTCGATGTGGCGCAGCGCGGCCAGCTGGTCGAGCAGCAGGCGCACATGCACGCCGCGGCGCGCGGCGGCGAGCAGTTCGTCGAGCACCAGCTTGCCGGCGTCGTCCTCGTCGAAGATGTAGGTCTGCAGGTCCAGGCTGTGGGTCGCGCTGCGGATCAGGTTGATGCGCGCGAGCAGGGCGTCGGGGCCGCGGTCGAGGATCACCGCGTAGTGGCGCGGCTGCTCGGGCGTGGACGCAGCCAGCGCCTGGCGGCCGAGCGCGTGCAGCGGCGAGGGCTGGGCGCAGGCGTCGGCGGCCGCGCAGTCGATCTGCTGCGAACGCGCCGCCGCGGCGATCGCGCTGGCGCGATCGCGCTGGGCCGGGCTGAGCGAGGCGCAGGCCGACAGCATCAGGGCGAGCAGGGCCGCAAGGCCGCGCAACACGGGGTTCAACGGGGTGACTCCTTAACGCTCCGGGGGCTTGGCCGGAACGGTTTCCGGATTCCTCGACGGCGCGGGCTTGGGAACGGCGGACTTCGGCGGCGCGAGCTTACTTTGTGTGGATTGCAGGCGCACTTGCATGGTGAAGCGTACCCGGTCCCCGAGCGCGAGTTGCCAACCGTCGAGCCCGTAATCGTCGCGGCTGACGCTGCCGTGGGCGATGCCGTCGCAATCCTCGCCGGGCTTGGCGCAGGTCGCCGGGATCAGGATGAAGGTTTCCATGCGGCTCACCCCGTGCAGGGTCAGCCGGCCGCGCAGCGCGCCGCCGGTGCGGGCCAGGTCGGGCGAGTGCGGCTCGGACAGGAATTCGATGTAGGGATAGCGCGGCGCGTTGAAGAAGCGCTCGCCGCGGGCGAGCCGGGTGTAGCGCTCGGAATCGCCGACCACGACCGCGCCGGCGGCCAGGCGGATGCGCACCTGGTGGCGGCCGTCGGCCAGCACGCTGAGTTCGCCGTCGTAGCGCGGGAACTGGCCGGTGACCTTCTGGCCCCAGCGGGTGCGCAGTTCGAAACTGAAACGGGTGTGTTCGGGGTCGAAGGTCTCGATCGAGCGGGCCTCGCCGGGACGCTGTTCGAGCGCGTGCGACGGGCCGGCGGCCGGCGGTGCGGCGATCGCAGCGGTCGATGCCCAGGCCAGCGCCGCGGCGACCGCGGCCCGATGGCGCAGCCGCCGCCAGGGCGACCGCGCCGTCGCCGCTGGGCTCACGGCCACCAAAAGGCGCTGAGCTGGGCCGAACCCGGCTCCAGGCTGACGCCGGCCGGCACCGTGAGTACGGCCACGCCGCCCGGCGGCATGCCGCGGTAGTCGCCCGACTGGCCGCTGTGCAGCAGCGCGGCCAGGCGTTCCAGGCCGGGGTTGTGGCCGACCAGCATCAGCCGCTCGGCTTCGTGGTGGGTGTCGGCCAGGGCGATCAGGGTGCCCGGCGTGGCCTCGAAGATCGACGGCTCGATGCGCTGTTCGACATAGCCGATCGCGCCGAGCACCGCTTCCAGGGTTTCGCGGGTACGCCGCGACGGCGAGCACAGCACGCAGTCGGGGATCAGTTTGTTCTCGGCCAGCCAGCGGCCGGCGGCTTCGGCCTCGGCCAGGCCTTCGGCGGACAGCGGGCGGTCGAGGTCGGCCTGGCCATTGGCGGCCGGCTCGGCGTGGGCGTGACGCAGCAGGATCAATTCGCGCATGGGGGACCGATTACGAGTGATGAAGGGAGGTGCGCGAACGCAAGCGAAGGATGCCTGTCGGGGCGGCGGATGGGTAGCGGGGCGATGTGAAGGGCGGGCCGACGCCCGGCTTCACTTCTTCAGCCACTTCAGCAACGGCTGCCAGTCCGCCTGATGCTCGCGGATCTGCTGGGAGTGGTAGTCGAACAGGCTCTTGCCCAGCGCGGTCATGACCACGTAGGCCTGGCTGTCGCGGATCTGCGCGACCACCGGGTAGGGCCATTCGCGCAGCAGCTCGATCGCCTGCTGGGAGGCGTTGGTCCACGGCTTGAGCTTGTTGCCGATCAGGCCGACCCGCAGCTGGCCGCGGCGGACCCGCGGGTGCTGGGCCAGCGAATCGAGGAACGGCACGGTGGCCTCGATGTCCAGGGTCGAGGGCTGGATCGGCACGACCACGGCGTCGGCGAACTCCAGGAAGCTCTCCAGATCGTCGGCCATGGCCCCGGCCGGGGCGTCGATCACCACCCGCTGGGTGTCCTCGGGCAACTGCTTGCGCCAGGCCTTGCGGCGGGTGCCGTCGAGCGCCAGCACCGCGCTTTCGAGCACCGAGCGGCGCTGCGCCCAGCGGGTCGAGGAGCCTTGCGGATCGGCGTCGATCAAGGCCGTACGCAGGCCCTCCAGAGCCGCCTGCGCGGCGAGGTGGGTGGCGATCGTCGTCTTGCCGACGCCCCCCTTGGAACTGGCCACCAGCACGGTCTTCATGCGAGCTCCCTCCGGATGGAAGCCGCAGCGTACACCGGGGCTGTGGACCGGGTCATCACTGGGTGGGGGTGGGGGCCTGGGGGCGGTCCGGTTGGGTGTCTGCAGGGGCAGCTTCGTGCGCTGTGTCCCGGTGGTCGCCTGGTCTTGCGGACGGGGGCGGGCCGATTCGGGGCCGATGCATGCCGGCGACGAGATTACGTCGAAGCCCGTGTAGGAGCGGCGCGAGCCGCGACCGCGCCATCACGACAACCTCGAAGCCTGCGCCGTAGCCGTAATTCGCGGTCGCGGCTTGCGCCGCTCCTACAGGGAGGCCATCCGGCTTTCGCTTGAAGTCTTGCAGTTCATCCAGCGCTGCGAGGCGACTCACTCGCGAGAACAAAAGCACACCCGCAGGGCGGCGCACATGGATGTGCGCCGTGCGCCACCGGGACAGGATGTCCCGTGTGGCGCATGCCTGCGTCTGCACCGATCGTGCGGCTTTTGACTCGAAACAGGAACGCCTTTTTCTTTGGTGACTTTCTTTTGTGGCTCTGGACAAAAGAAAGTTACCCGCCGCTTTAGTGGCGGAAGCTTTTGATCCTGCTTGCGGCTTTAAAAAGCTTTGAAGCTGTAGAGCCTTTGAAGCCAAAGGCAGGATCAACAGCTTTCGTCCGCAAGCGGCCGAGTTACTTTCTTTTGTCAAAAGCAACAAAAGAAAGGTAACCAAAGAAAAATGCTTTTTCTTGAATCAAGTGCCCGCAAGTGCGGTGCATGCGCGGGCACGCGCCACACGGGACATCCATGTCCCGGTGGCGCGCGACGCGCATCCATGCGCGTCGCCCTTCGGGTGTGCGTTTGCTAACGCGAGTTACATGCCTCGCAGCGCTGGATGTTTCGTGCGAAACGAAACTGGGTGCTTATTCAAGAGAACGTAAGTCAAGAGAGTTAAGCCAAGAGTGGTAAGCCGATGGCGCTAAGCGAAACCGTTCGACGGATACGTTTCGTCTTGCATTACTCATGCAGGCATAAGCCATATGGAACGCGCGATCACGATCGCCTCAGCACCAGCGCGATCGCCAGCTCCTGCGTGGATCAAGGCTTAGGCGGCAGCCTGCCGGTGGTGATCAAGGCGCGGCCGTTGACGCTCTCGGGCAGCCAGCCCGGTGGTGGCCGGGACTCGCCCAGACGTTCCAGCTCGGCGCGCGCGGCCGGTACTTCGCCGAGTTCGCGCACCGCGCGCAGCATCGCCGGCGAATCGAATCGCGCGAAGTTCTCGCGCAGCCAATGCGACTCGCGCAGCCGTTCGCGCCAATACGCGTCGTCGCGGCCGTCGGCGGCGAACTGGACCATACGGCTGGTGCCCATCGCCTGGGCGAGAAGGCTGTCGCCGTCGGCCATCAGCGTCAACACCGCGCGGCAGTCGTCGGCACGCTGCGACTCGGCCCGTACAGCTTGCGGCTTGCACAGCTCGAACGTGGCGCGATAGGGAGGAAATGTCATCGGCGTCGCCAGCGCCGCCACGATCAGAGCGTGGCCGTCGTGTTGGTGGGTCGATCCGTCCAGCTTGGCGGCCTTGCGCAAGGCGGCTTCGGCCTGCGAGGTCATCGGCGGCATCGCCACCTGTTCCAGCGCCTTCTGGGTTTCGCGACCGCTGTCGGTCAAATGATCGTCGTAGCGATCGGCTTGGGCGGCCAAGCGCAGATAGCGGTCGAGCTGCGCGGAGTCGGCGTCGGAACGCGCGGCGTCTTCCAGGGCCAGCAACCAGGCCATGGCATTGTCGGGCTCGACCTGCTGCAGGCGCGACAGCGCCGGCTGCAGGTCGCAGTCTTCGCGTTCGAAGCAATCCATCGCTTGCAGCCAGGCCACCAGGCCTTCCTGACCCGATACCGCGGCGGCCTTGTCCAATGCGCGCTGGCGCGCCGCCAGCAACTGGTCGGAGACCGAATCGGGCTGACTCAGCGGCAGCAACAACGCCAATTGCAACTGGCTGTGCGGATCGCCGCGATCGGCGAGCGTCTTCAAGTGAACCCGCAACGCGGACAGATAATCGCTGTGCGCCTGTTCCAGGGAGGCTGCGGCGCGGTCCCGCGACTTGTTGCCACGTGCGTCGTGGTTGGAGCCGGCGTCCGGCGGCGGCGCGGACGCGCCTGCGTTGGAATCGGCGACCGGTGCGCGGGCGGGCGGCTCGGACTTCGCTGCCTGCCCACCCGACGGGCGATCGCAGGCGCACACCGCCGCGAGCAACAGCAGCAACAGCCACGAGCGCGGGCGAGCGGCGCGCTTCGCTTCGTTCATCGATCGCCTGCCGCTCGCCTTATTGCCCCTGTCCATGCACCGCGCCGCGTCCGTGAGTAACCGATCGATGGCGCGATGCTGATCGTGTCGCGACAGTCGCGCAATAGTCGCTGCGCGGACGCGCGCGCAACCACGTGGCGACGAGGTGCGCAGCCATCACGGCAACCGCGCCGAATCGCACCCAATCGCGTCCACTCATCCCACCCCTACCCGCGCCCACAGCGGCAAGGTCAACAACGACAGCAACAACCCATAGCCCACCATCGCCGCGGCCAGTCGCGGCGCCAGTTGGTGCGCGATCGCCAGCGCGCCGGCGGTGACCATCGACGGCATCGCCGCCTCCAGTACGGTGGTGCGCGCCATCTCGCCGTGCAGGCCCAGCAGCGGCACCAGCGCCCAGGCCAGCGCCGGCATGAGCGCGAGTTTCAACACCAGGCCGCAGGCCAGCGGCTTGAGTTCCTCGCGCGGCAGGGCCAGTTTCACCGACAGGCCGATGGTCAGCATCGCCAGCGGCAACAACGCGTCCGACAGGCGCTGCAGCGCGCCGGCGATCGCGCTCGGCGGGTCGGCCGGCATCACGCTGAAGCCGATCAGCAGCGCCCACAGCGGCGGAAATTTGACGATGCGCAGCAGCATGTCGCGGGCGCCCGGCCGGGCGTCGCTGCCGTAGCGCGCGAGCACCCACAGGCCGAAGGTCGACAGGATCAGGAACGCGCCGAACTGGTCGTAGACCACCGCGTACGGCAAGGCGTGTTCGCCGATCAGCGCGCGGGTCAGCGGATAGCCCAGGAAGCTGGTGTTGCCCAACGCGACGGTCAGCAGCAGCACCGCGTGTTCGTCGCGGCGGAATTTCAGCCAGCGCGACAGCGCGCCGACCACCAGCACGGTCGCGCCCAGCAGCAGCCACGGCACCGCCGCCACGCCGAGCAGCGCCGGTTCCAGGTGCAGGCGCGGCGCGTAGCGCAACACCGCGGCCGGCAGGCAGACGTACAGCACCACTAGGTTCAGGGTCTGCGCGGCGTTGTCGGGCAGGACCCGCAGGCGTTGGAACAGGTAGCCCAGGACCAGCATGGCCAGGACCAGGGCGAACGCGTCGAAGGCCATGAGGGGCGTCGTGAGCGCGGGGTGCGGTGGGGCCATGGTCGCGGTTGCCGGGCGCGGGCTCAAGACGGCTTTGGGTGTAGGGGGTTGGGAAGAACAAAGCAAAAGCAAAAGCAAATCCCCCCTGGCCCCCCTTTTGCAAAGGGGGGAACCCGGTAGGTGGGGGCGTGGTCGTCGGGGTGGCGCGGCTTTGTTGTTGTTCCTTTCAAGAAAAAGCGATGCGGAAACAAATGCCAGCAGATCGACGAACAAGCGGTGCAGCCCCGATCTGGCTGCTCACTCCTGTGAACTCACTGCTCTTATGATGTGAGCACCAAGGAAGACCCAGCCCCATGAGCGACCTGCAAGACCTGACCGCGCTGATCCGCTCCAACACCCCGCTGATCGTGATCGAGACCCGCGACGAATCGCGGGTGGTCGAACTGTTCCGGCAGGCGCTGATGAACGTGTGGCGCGCGCTGTACCGCTGGTCGATCACCGAAGGCCTGCGCCGGGTCGATCTGGACCGCGAGGAAGGCACCGACGTCGCGCCCGACATCTCGACCACGCTGCAGGCGATTCGCGACGCCGACCAGCGCGGCATCTACCTGTTGTTCGACGCCCATCCGTACCTGGGCTACGCCAGCACCCAGCGCCAGCTACGCGAGATCGCCCAGCGCCGCGACTGCGAGCCGCATGTGCTGGTCTTGATCGGCCACAAGCTGGAACTGCCGCCGGACCTGGATTCGCTCGCGGTGCGCTACACCCCGCGCCTGCCCGACGCCAACGCGTTGCTGAAACTGGTGCGCGAGGAAGCCGAGAACTACGCGCGCGAAAACGGCGGGCGCCGGGTCGAGGTCGACGGCGAAGCGGTCCAGCAGATCGTGCGCAACCTGCGCGGCATCGATCCGGTCGATGCGCGCCGCATCGCGCGTCACCTGATCTTCCGCGACGGCGCGCTCAACGCCGACGATCTGCCCGAACTGGCCAAGCTCAAGTTCGAACTGCTCAACCGTTCCGGCCATCTGCATTACGAATACGACAGCGCGCGCATGAGCGAGGTCGCCGGCGCGCGCCGGCTCAAGCGCTGGGTCGAGCAGCGTCGCGCGGTGTTCGTCAGCGGCGACGCGCCGCCGGGACTCGATCCGCCCAAGGGCATCCTGCTGCTCGGCGTGCAGGGCTGCGGCAAGTCGATGATCGCCAAGGCGGTCGCGGCCGGGTTCGGGGTGCCGCTGGTGCGGCTGGATTTCGGCACCTTGTACGACAAATTCCACGGCGAGACCGAAAAGAACCTGCGCGCGGCGCTCGCGTCGGCCGAGCAGTTGTCGCCGGCGGTGCTGTGGATCGACGAAATCGAGAAGGGCCTGGCCGGCGACGGCAGCGACGCCGACGGCGGCGTGTCGCGGCGCGTGCTCGGGTATCTGCTGACCTGGATGGCCGAACGCAAATCGCGTCTGTTCCTGGTCGCCACCGCGAACCAGATCGATGCCTTGCCGCCGGAGTTGTTGCGCAAGGGCCGCTTCGACGAAATCTTCTTCGTCGACCTGCCGGTGGCGGAAGTGCGCGGCGAATTGTTCGCCACCCATCTGCGCAAGCGCGGCCTGACGCCCGAGCAGTTCGATCTGAACGCGCTGGCGAGCGCCAGCGACGGCTTTTCCGGGGCCGAGATCGAACAGGCCATCGTCGCCTCGATGTACGCCGCGCTCGCCGCCAACACGCCGTTGTCGGATTTCCAGTTGCGCGCCGAACTCAAGCAGACCCGGCCGCTGTCGGTGCTGATGGCCGAGCAGGTCGAATCGCTGCGCGAATGGGCGCGCACGCGCACGGTCGCGGCGGACTGAGCCTGCGTGGCTGAAACTTCGGGGTAAGACGATGCGCTTGCTGTTCGTGGACTGGATCAGGGAGTGGCACGGTGCGCAGCGTCAGCGGCCGCAGCTCAGCTGCATCGACATGGACCATCCCAGGGCCTTGTTCACCTTGACCGTGGGTCTGGGCAATGGCCTGTGGGAAGAGGCTTGTGTCGAATCGGATTCGCAGCAGGCCTTGGACAGCTGGCGCACGCTTCTGGAAACCGCGGGTGCCGCCCGTTTGGTCGATCACTGCGATGAAATGCGGGCCTCGCGCATGTACCGCGGCGGCTATCTGGCTTACGCGCAGGGCGAGCCCGCGCAGGGGCAGGTCCTGAACTGGATATTCGTCAATCCAATGCCGCGGCCGGAACTGTTCGACCATCCCGATCTCCAGCAAGCCTACTTCGCCGAATTTTCCCGCCCGATCGATGATGAGCCCGGGCCGGCACGCGGGTAGCGCAGGCGACTCTAAGGAAAGCCCGCGCGCCGGTTTCAGCCCGGCACGCGCGTGAGCAAGGTTTCGAATCCCGCGATCAACGCGCGCAAGCCGAACTCGTAGTCGGCGTCGGTATCGTTCTGGTTGAGGACCGATTGCGCCCGGGTCAGCAGCGGATAGCGCTGTGGGTCCGGCGCGGCCAGCGCCTGGCCCGGGCCGCGGCCGGCCTCGGTCGCGGCCTGTTCCTCCAGCACCCAGCCGACGGTGTAGTAGCTCAGCGAAATCAGCGCGCGCACCGCGTCGGGCGGCTCGAAGCCGGCGGCGACGAGGTAGTCGAGTTCGGCTTCGCTTTCGGCGTAGTCGCCCGGCTCCGGCCGCGTGCCGACGTGGACGCGCGCGCCGTCGCGGTAGGCGAGCAGGGTGCGGCGGAATTCGCGCGATTCGCGCGCCATCCAGTCGCGCCAATCGGCGCAGTGGGCCGGGTCGACCGGCGCGTGCTCGGCCCGCATCGCCTTGGCCAGCGCGTCGAGCAGGTCGCGCTTGCTCTTGAAGTGCCAGTACAGCGTCGGTTGCTGCACGCCCAGCGCGTCGGCCAGGCGGCGGGTGGTCAGGCCGTCCATGCCGACCTCGTTCAGCAACTTCAGCGCGGCGGCGATCACGGTCTCGCGTTGCAGCTTCATTGAGCGCCCTTGGTCTTGATCTCTCTATCGTCGATAGATTAGCATCTCCGAAAATCTATCACTGATAGGGAATGCCCCGTGCGCAACCCGACCTCCCTGGCCTTCGGCCTGATCCTGCTGACGATCTCCCTCGACGCCGTCGGCATCGGCCTGATCGCGCCGATCCTGCCGCAGTTGCTCAAATCCTTCGGCCTGGAACGCAGCCTGGCCCTGCACGCCGGCGCGCTGACCGCGGTGTACGCGCTGATGCAGTTCGCCTGCGCGCCGGCGCTGGGCGCGCTGAGCGACCGCTTCGGCCGCCGCCCGGTGCTGCTGCTGTCGCTGGCCGGCGGCGTGCTCGACTACCTGCTGATGGCCTGCGCCCCGTGGCTGTCGCTGCTGTACCTGGGCCGGGTGGTGTCCGGGATCAGCGGCGCGAACGGCTCGGTCGCCGCGGCCTACATCGCCGACATCTCCAGTCAGGCGCAACGCACCCAGCGCTTCGGCTGGATGGGCGCCTGCGCCGGCCTGGGCTTCGTCGCCGGTCCGGTGATCGGCGGCCTGCTCGGGGCGATGTGGCTGCGCGCGCCGTTCGTGGCCGCCGCCGCGCTGGCGGCGATCAATCTGACCCTGGCCTGGTTCGCCCTGCCCGAACCCGAGCGCCCTCGCAGCACCCGCATCGCCTGGCGCGAGCTGGCGCCGTGGAACGCGCTGCACGATCTGGTCCGGCTGCCGCAGCTGACCCCGCTGCTGTGGCTGTACGTGGCGATGCAACTGGCCGGACAGGTGCCCGGCACCTTGTGGGCCATCTACGGCAGCGACCGCTTCGGCTGGAACCCGACCGCGGTGGGGCTGTCGCTGGCCGCGTTCGGCATCGTGCATGCGCTGTTCCAGGCGGTGGTCGCCGGCCGCGCGAGCCAGCGCTTCGGCGAGGCGCGTGCCTTGCTCGGCGGGGTGGTCGCCGACAGCGCCGGCTACCTGGTGTTCGCCTTCGCCACGCGCAGTTGGGTGATCGCGCCGGGTCTGCTGCTGGCCGCGGCCGGCGGCATCGGCGGGCCGACCTTGCAGTCGATGGCCACCGCGCAGACCGACGAGGACCGCCAAGGCGCGTTGCAAGGCGTGCTGACGAGTCTGGCCAGCCTGGCCGCGGTGATCGGTCCGCTGATGTTCGGCGCGATCTACGTCATCGGCGCGCGCCATTGGGACGGCTGGGTGTGGGTGGTCGGCGCGGGCTTGTATGTGTTGTGCATTCCCGCGCTGCGCACGCTGCTGCGCGCGGCGCCGCGGTTGCGCGATGCGCCTGCGAACGCGTAGCCGCAGACGGCTACGCGTCGCGCTTCACGTACACCCACGCGCGCCGTCCCGAGGCCAATGCGGCTTCGACGCGCTGGTAATCCTCGACCTCGTATGCGTCGGCGCGCGCGAGCTCCTCGGCGCTGATCGCGAACACCGTGCCGGCCACGGTGTCGTGCGCATCGCCGCTCGCCTCGACGATGGGGTGGTACGCCTCGCCGCTGGTGGCGACCACGTCGGCATCCTCGATCTTGACCATGCTGCGGCGATAACCGACCAAGGCGTCGGCTTCACCGTGCAGCAGGCGGCCGAACGTGGATTGCTGCACGGCCGGCAACTGCAGGGTGCCGTAGGAAAACAGCCGTTCGCTGTTGTGCGGATCGGAGCGGAGTTGATCGGATTGCGAGTTCATGCACTGTGCTCGATTCGGTGAAGCGGTTCGCGCCGCGCCGCCGATCCCGGCGACGCGGCGAGAGCGGACGCGCTCAGGTGGCCAGTGTCGCCGGCGCGCGCAAGGCCTGCCAACGCTGCGCCAGTTGCGCGGCGAACAAGGTCGCGGCCGGCGGATGCGCGGCGAAGTGCAGGAACGGCTCGATGAACTCCAGTTCCATTACCCGGAACACGCCCTCGTCGACCACGCCATCGACGCGCACATAGGCCTGATCGCGATAGCCCAGCGCCGTCACCGCCTGCAGCGCGTGCCGCGCGGCGGCGAGGATCGACGGAGCGGGCTCGGTGAGGTCGGCGGTGCCGCCGAAATAGGTCTGCACGCGGTAATCGTCGGCGCCGGGTTTCTTCAACACCGCGTGACTGTAGACACCGCCGAAGAACAGCAGCGACCACTCGCCATCGGCGACGATCTGCGGCATGAACGGCTGGATCAGATAGTCGAGTTCGCGCGGCAACGCGGCCAGCGCGCGATCGAATTCCTCGCTGCCGATGCGGCCGCGCACGGTATGCCAGGCGCCGCCGCTGACGCTGGGCTTGACCACGACCTCGCCGCTCATCGACGCCAGCGCCGCGTCGATATCGCCGCCGCGCGCATGGGTGGTGGCGATGATCGGCACGTCGAGTTTCGCCAGTTCGAGCAGATAGCGCTTGTCGCTGTTCCAGATCAGCAGCGGCAGCGGATTGACGATGGCGACGCCGAGTTCGGCGATACGCGCGTACCAGTGCAGGAATTGCGTGTAGTGCTGGAAATAATCCCAGGTGCTGCGCACCAGCAGGGCATCGAACGCGGCCCAGTCGACCGACGGGTCGTTCCACATGCAGGCGGTGGGCTCGATGCCGTGGGCGCGCAGCGCGACGACCAGGCCCTCGTCGTCTGGATCGATCTCGGGGTGGACTTGCGAGGTGACCAGGGCGATCGACAGCGGCGGGTCGAAGCGTGAGGGTGGCGAAGCGTGCGCGGCCTCGGGTGAGGTGGCGTCGGTGGATGCGGCTTGATGGGCGGGCGACGTGGCCGTCGCGGAATCGAGCGGTTCGGAACGTAACGCAGGCATGACGCCTCCTTGATCGGGAGGGCGCCCTTGCTTCGGCATCGCGGACCGAGCGTGGCGGAGCGTCGGCTCCGTCGCAGCACCCCTCGGCCCGGACTGCGCGGCCCTGGTGTGGCGGCTGCGCAACTGGAATGCATCGTGGTTACCGCGATGCGGGATCAGTGTTCTGCAGGGGCTTGCGGGCTGTCAATACGATGGGCTGGGCAATCGGGGCGGGGGCGCGAATTCGCGAAAGCTTCGCGCTTGGGTTTTGGTGGGTGCAAGAATTTTTCGGTGTTCGTAGGGGAGTAGGGGTGACGATATGGATGTGACATCGATGCTTCGATGCCGTCTCGGCTAAACCGTCATTTTTCGGGGGACGTCATTCCCGCGAACGCGGGCTCTGTTTTATTTCGGCTAAGCCGAACGTCCGGAGCCTTTGGCGTCACCCTTCAAGGACGTAATCCCCGCGAAGGCGGGGATCCAGAGACTTCAGCGTCATCCTTCCAGGTCGTCATTCCCGCGAACGCGGGAATCCAGTGACTTCAAGCGTTCTCGCACGAAAGGCCCTGGATTCCCGCCTTCGCGGGAATGACGAGCAAAAACAACGGCGAAGGCAACTGCAACGGACAAGCAACGGCAACGATCAAGGCAAAGACAACGGCAAAGAACTAGGCAAAACCAACGACCCAGGGAAAATCAAAAACCCAGGCAAAACCAACAACAAGACCAAAATCTAAGCCGTCGCCCAACCTCACCTCAATACCCAGCCGCCTGCCCATCCTTGCGCGACTCGCTCGCCCCGACATACCCCCCGTTCGGATTGACCATGATCGCCTGATACCCACCATAAGGCCCATGCGCAAACCGCACGCTGTGCCCGCGACGCATCAGCTCGCGAACGGTTTCGTACGGATATCCGGTTTCCAGATCGAGTTCGCCACCATCGCTCATCGCCTCGGCCTGACCTGCCGGTTCGGTCGAACCGTCGTGCTGGATGCGCGGCGCGTCGCCGGCTTCCTGCAGGTTCATGCCGAAATCGATCAGGTTCATCATGATCTGCGCATGCCCCTGCGGCTGCATGCCGCCACCCATCACGCCGAACGACAGCCACGGCTTGCCGGCCTTGGTCACGAACGCGGGAATGATGGTGTGGAACGGCCGCTTGCCCGGAGCGAACGAGTTGGGATGGCCTTCCTTGAGCACGAACTGCTCGCCGCGGTCCTGGAAGATGAAACCCAGGCCCGGCGCCGCCATGCCGCAGCCCATGCCGCGGTAGTTGGACTGGATCAACGAGACCATCATGCCGTCGGCATCGGCCACGGTCATGTAGATGGTGTCGCCCTGGTCGAGCTGCGCGGGCGTGGCCGGCTGCACTTCCTTGAGCGCCTTGTCCATCGAGATCAGCTTGCGCCGCTGCGCCGCGTAGTCCTTGGAAATCAGCTTGGCGACCGGCGAGGACTTCTCGAACGCCGGATCGGCGTACCAGCGCGCGCGGTCGGCGAAGGCGAGCTTCTTGGCCTCGGTGAACAGATGCACGTGCTCGACGCTGCCGAAGCCGTACGACTTCAGGTCGTAGGCTTCCAGGATGTTGAGGATCTGCAGCGCGGCGATGCCCTGCCCGTTCGGCGGCAATTCCCACACGTCGTAGCCGCGGTAGTTGCTGCTGACCGGTTCGACCCACTCGCCGTGATGCGAGGCCAGGTCGTCGTAGCTCAGGTAGCCGCCGTTCGCCTTGAAATACGCGTCGATGGTGCGGGCGATGTCGCCCTTGTAGAACGCATCGCGGCCGCCCTTGGCGATCTGTTCCAGGGTGTTGGCGAGGTTCGGGTTCTTCCACATCTCGCCCACGCGCGGCGCGCGGCCGTCGAGGGTGAACTGCTCCTTGAAACCCGGCCACTTCGACAGCTTGGGCACCGAGGCGTTCCAGTAGTACGCGATCACCTCATGCACCGGATGGCCTTCGCGCGCGTAGCGGATAGCCGGTGCGAGGTCGTCGGCGATCGGCTTGCGGCCGAAGCGTTCGTGCAGGGCGAACCAGCCGTCGACCGCGCCGGGCACGGTCACCGGCAGCGGGCCGGTCGGCGGGATTTCCTTGAGCCCGCGCTTTTGGAATTCGGCCAGGGTCAGTGATTTGGGCGAACGGCCCGAGCCGTTGTAGCCGTAGAGCTTCTTGGTCTTCGGGTCCCACACGATCGCGAACAGATCGCCGCCGACGCCGTTGCCGGTCGGCTCCATCAAGCCCAGCGCGGCGTTGGCCGCGATCGCCGCATCGACCGCGCTGCCGCCGCCTTTCATCACGTCCAGGGCGATCTGGGTGGCGAGCGGATGCGAGGTCGCGGCGATCGCGTGCGGTGCGTACACCTCGCTGCGGGTCGCGAACGGCTGGCCGCTGATGCGATCGGCCGCGCTGGCCGCGTTCGGCAGCGCGAAGGCGCAGGCCAGCGCGAGCACGGCATGCAAGCAGGGACGAAGGGCGCGGCGAGGCGCGTGGGTCGAAGGCGGCATGGCGGGTCTCTCCCAAGTGACGGCCGAAGATAACGCAGCGATGGGCCGTTCCGCCCGGGCCGGAGGTTGCGCGATCGGTTCGCTCGCCGATGCGATCGAAGTCGCGACGATCGCAACTGAATGCGCCGGCCTCGGGTCCGCCCCAGTTGTGGCGCGTGCATACGGCCGCGTAGGTTCGACTCAACGAGACCGGGAGTGGCGCCAGATGAGCGTGCAACTGCAGCCGAGCCAGCTACAGCCGAATTGGCAGAATCCGTCCGAGGCGTTGCCGCCCGCGGCGCAACCGTTGGCCTTGGCGCAACCGCAGGCCGGCCCCTACACGCTCGAAGCGAGCTATCACCCGCAGTTGCTGGGAGTAAGCGCACAGCAGCGCCCGGCGGCCAACGCCGCGCCCGATCCGGCCTCGTTCGATCAACAACTGCGCGGCCAGAATGCGCAGGCGATCGACCTGCAGATGGCGCAGATCGCCGAGGCCGTCTACAACCCGGCCACCACCCATGTCGCCGGCTGGAATCGGCTCGACGATGCGCAGCTCAGCGCGGCCGGGATCGACCCGGCTTCGCTGGAGAATGCCGATACCGGTTTCCGCGCCGGCATCTACACCGACGGCGACGGCAAGTACGTGGTCGCCTTCGCCGGTTCGAACGACGTGCAGGACTGGATCAACAACGCGCGCCAGGGCATCGGCTGGGATTCCAAGCAGTACGACCAAGCCGTGCAACTCGCGCGCGATGCGCAGGAAGCCTTCGGCGAGAACATGGTCATCACCGGCCATTCGCTCGGCGGCGGCCTGGCCGCGACCGCGGCGCTGGCGACCGACACCGCCGCGGTCACCTTCAACGCCTCCGGCGTCCACGACGACACCTTGCGCGGATTGGGGCTGGACCCGGGGACGGTCAAGAACGACGCCGAGAACGGCCAGATCCGCCGCTACAACGTCGGCGGCGAAATCCTCACCGCCGCGCAGGAAGACGTGCCGCTGTTGAACGGCATCCCGGATGCGCCGGGCCACGAGATCACCCTCGACGACCCGCATCCGCCGCAGGCGCCGGAGTTCACCTGGAACCCGATCGAGATGGCCCGGCGTACCGCCGAGTACGTCGCCGACAAAGCCACGCGTCCGGGCGAGCTGCATGCGATCGGCCCGCTGATCGAAGCGATGCAGACCCAGCAGCCGTGGAACTGACGGCATCGGCGCGGTCGCTGAGCGCCTGTCTCGCATCGCGAGCGTGGTAAAACCCATCGCATGCGCGCCGCCACGCTTCCCGCGTTGACGATCTGTCTGATCCTGGCCGGCGCGGCGTGCTCAGGAGATGCGATGGACGCCAGGCAGGCTTTCCCCGATCCGCGCAGCGCCGAACTGGCGCAGGCCGTCGCCGACGGCGACGCCGCGCGCGTGCATGCGCTGGTGGCCGCGGGCGCGGACCCGAACGCGCGCGGCGAGCGCGAGCTCACACTGCTGCAATACGCGATGCTGGCGCAAAGCCCGCGTGGCATGCAGGCGCTGCTCGACAACGGCGCCGATCCGGCGCGACCGGGCCTGGGCGGCAGCACCGCCGTGCATGGCGCGGCGATCGCCAACGATCCGCAGTACCTCGATCTGCTGCTGGCTCATCGCGCCGATCCGAACCTCGCCCATGCCGAGACTGGCGAGACACCATTGTCGGAGGCCGCCGCGCCGCGCTATCAGGCCCAGTTCGACGCCTTGCTCAAGGCCGGGGCCGATCCCGATCGCGCCGACCGGATGGGCAATACCGCCTTGCATCAGGCGGCCAAGCTCAATGCGTCGGGGCAGGTGTTGGCGTTGTTGAAGGCCGGCGCGAATCCGAATGCGCGCAATCTGCGCGGGGCGAGTTTCCAGACGTTCTTGTTCAAGTTGCCGGACGACAAGCTCAACCCGCAGGCGCGGGCCGAGCGCGAGGCGGTGGTGGCTTGGTTGAGGGCGCATGACATTGGGGTGGAAGACGCTGCGCGGTGAGTGCTTTGACGGCGCTACGCTCATTCTCGTAGCCGCTGCCGCTATCTCGCCGTTTCCCTATGCTCTGGCTTGAGTCTGAAGCCGCGCAGTTCATCCAGCGCTGCGGCGCCTGTAACTTGCGTTAGCAAACGCACACCCGGAGGGCGGCGTGCAGGATGCACGCCGTGCGCCACCGGGACATGGATGTCCCGTGTGGCGCATGCCTGCGTCTGCACCGATCGTGCGGGCTCTTGATTCAAGAAAAAGCGTTTTTCTTTGGTTACCTTTCTTTTGTCGCTTTAGACAAAAGAAAGTGACCCGCCGCTTCAGCGGCGGAAGCCTTTGACTTTGCTTGCAGCTTTGAAGGCTTCAAAGCTTTGAAGCTCCAGAGCTTATGAGGCCGAAGGCAAGATCAACGGCTTTCGTCCGCAAGCGGCCGAGTTACTTTCTTTTGTCAAAAGCGACAAAAGAAAGGTAACCAAAGAAAAACGCTTTTTTGTGAATCAAGAGCCCGCGCGTGCGGAGCAGACGCAGGCATGCGCCACACGGGACATCCTGTCCCGGTGGCGCACGGCGCACATCCATGTGCGCCGCCCTCCGGGTGTGCTTTTGCTAACGCTAGTTACAGGCTACGCAGCGCTGGATGAGCTGCGCGACTTCAGGCTTGCTTGGTCTTTGTGGGGGCTGCGAGCACAAGCAAATCCCCCGCGCCGCTGGATTGACTTGGCTTCGTGCCGACGCAGGGCGCGCGCCCCCTTTTTCAAAGTGGGCGATGACCTGCGCTTGCCTTCGCCTTCGTACCCGAGTCCATCCCGAGCGAGCCACGGGCCGCGAGCCCAGAGCCCTAATCCCCAATCCCCAATCTCTAATCCCGAATCCCTAATCCCTAATCCCTAATCCCCGCCCCTAGGGCAAACCCTAGCTCGGGCACCCACCAGCTGTTTCCAGACATCCGCCCCCCATACGCTACCGTCAAGCACAGGAGACGGCACCGATGAGCTGGAGCGATTTCACCAACCCCGTACTGCGTTTCGCGCAACTGCCCAGCGTCATCGACAACCTGCTGCACGCACCGCAGCAACCGGTCGTGCCGCCGCCCGTGGTCGCGCCGCCGGTCACGGTCGCCGCGCCAGTGGAACTGCCGTATTCGCCGCACGTGCCGGTGCCGGCGCAGGTCAAGCCCGAGCAGCCCTTCAGCGAGCAGCTCGCCGGCCAGCAGCCGCAGAAAGAGATCGACACCGCGCTGGCCGAGCTGTCCAGCGACGTGTACGAAACCACCAACACCGGCGCGGCCGGATGGACCCGGCTCACGCCCGATCAGCTGACCAGCCTCAAGGGCCCGGACGGCAAGCCCGCGGGTATCGACCCGGCGAGTCTCGATGTCGACAGCAGCGGCTTCCGCGCCGCGGTCTACACCAACGGCGACGGCCAGTACGTGGTCGCGTTCGCCGGCACCAACGGCTTCAATCCGATCGGCGACGGCGACCTGGTCAACGACGCCGGCCAGGGTCTGGGCTTCAACACCAGCCAGTACAAGCAGGCGGTGGCGCTGGCCAAGGAAGCCGAGGCCGCGTTCGGCGACAACGTGGTGTTCACCGGCCACTCGCTCGGCGGCGGCCTGGCCTCGACCGCCGCGCTCGCCACCGGCAACACCGCGGTGACCTTCAACGCCGCCGGCCTGAGCAACGACACCTTGCGCGACCTGGGCTTCACCCCGCACGAGGCGCGCGAGCAGGCCGCCGACGGCCAGATCCGCCGCTACAACGTCGACGGCGATCCGCTGACCGGCGCGCAGCAGGGCGTGGAACTGATCAACGGCCTGCCCGACGCGGTCGGCTATGAACTCAACCTCGCCCATCCCGGCGGCTGGGCCAATCCGGCCACCGCGCACGGCACCGACACCGTGATCGAGGCGATGAAGACCCAGACCCCGACGCCGACGCCGAGCATCGAAGGCGATGAGCTGGGCCTGCTCGACCGCGCCGCCGAGGACCTGTCGGAAACCGGCATCGATCTGCTCGGCGACGGTCTGCAGGAAGTGGTCGATCTCGGCGTGGATGCGTTCAATGTCGGCTACGACTTCGGCGGCGATCTCGATGGCGTGATCAACAACGAATACGCCAACGGCCGCTATGTCGACGGCACCTTCAAGCTCGCCGGCGATGTCACCGAGGGTGTGGTGAATCTGGCCGGCGATGTCGTCGACGGTGCGTTCAACCTGGCCGGCGACACCTTCCAGGGCGCCGGCGAACTGACCGGCGGGCTGATCCGCGATGTCGGCGAATACGTCGGCCTGGACGGCGCGGGCAACACCGTCGCCGGTTGGGTCGAGGACGGCGGCGAATGGCTCGGCGCGCGCACCGACGACCTGGGCAACCTGGCCGAAACCGCGATCGACGGGCTCGGCACCGCTGCCGAGGCCACGTTGGACTTCGCCGGCGACGTAGCCGAAGGTACGGTCAACGTGGTCAAGGATGTCGGCAGCTTCCTCAATCCGTTCGATTGAGCCGGTTCGATTGAGTCGGCGTTGAGCTTAGGTTCGACGCCGGATCCAGATTCAACGTTGAGTTCAAGTCGTGACGGCGCCGTGGCTCACGGCGCCGGATGATCGGGGCGCGTGCGTCGAGCGCGCTTGGGTTGAGCAGGCGATTCATCCGCTTTTACTGGGAAGCGCGATGGACGCGAGAAGGAAGAGCCTTGCTTCGCAAGCGTATCGTCCGACCGCCACCGCCACCGCCACCGCCACCGCCAACCGCTTTCAATGCCCGGCGTCAGGCCGCGCAACGCAAAGCGGTTTTGCGATAGCTGTTCGGGGTACCTGCGCTTCGCGATGGCTGTGGCCTATGAAGCATGTGCGAACTCCAAGCCGTCATCCCCGCGAAGGCGGGGATCCAGGGCTCCATCGCGACGAAACATTCCGCACGAGTCGCTTTCGCGTTTCACACCGCGTCGCCATCACACGGCAACGTTCCCAGCTGCCGGTCCTGTCTCTCCAAGCCGTCATCCCCGCGAACGCGGGGATCCGGTGCTTCGACGCGAAAAGCCGCCTCCCGCCGCCATTCCCCATCCACCCGAACAGGCAGTCGGATCTTCGCCATCTGCACGCGCGGCCCATCTCCCGCCGAAAGCCGCGACCGTTTCGCATCCCCCTTCCCGGCGCTGCGCTAGGATCCAGCGATGCCGACTCCGAAGGCGCCCGCATGACCCCGAGCCTCGTCCAGCCGCATCGCACCACCTCGCGCGTGATGGCCGCCGCCGTCTTGCTTATGCTGTCGGTCTGCACGGCGTGTGCAGGCCCCGGGAACCGATCGATGCAAGCCAGCGAAGCCTTCACCGATGTGCGTACCGCCGAACTGGCGCAGGCCGCCGCCGACGGCGATGCCGCGCGCGTGCGCGAACTCGCCGTGGCCGGCGCCAATCCCAACGAGCGCGGCGCCAAGGGCGTCACGCCGTTGCAGTGGGCGCTGTACCACCACAGCACCGATGGCATGAAGGCCTTGCTCGCCGCGGGCGCCGATCCGGCCCAGGGCAGCGACGACGGCATGACCGTCGTGCATCTGGCGGCGATGGCCGATCACCCGCGTTACCTGCGCGTGCTGCTCGATCATGGCGTGAGTCCCGATACGCCGAACACGGTCACCCAGGCGACGCCGCTGGCGGCGGCACTGATGGGCGAGCGCGCGGATAATTTCGAGGCCTTGTTGAAGGCCGGCGCGAAGCCCGACCTGCCCGACCGCATGGGCAACACGCCGTTGCATCAGGCGGCCAAGGTCAACGAATTCGGCCATGCGCTGGAGTTGTTGCAGGCCGGCGCCAGTCCGAACACGCGCAATGTGCAGGGCGCGAGCTTCCAGCGTTTCATGTTCATGACCCCGGAGAAGATCCTCAACGCGCAGACCCGTCGCGATCGCGAGGCGGTGATCGAGTGGCTGCGCGAGCATCAGATTGCGATTGAGGATGCGCAGGCCAAGTGAGGGCGTGCGCTGGAAGCAAAAGCAAATCCCCCGGCGCAGCTGGATCGTCGCTTGGATCTTGGTGGCGCAGGCGCCAGCCCCCTTTTTCAAAGTGGGCTAATTGTCGCGGTGGGTTTTTCGAGGCGGCAGCGATGTTTCGCTCTTGCCGAAACCCGGCTGCATAAGCGACGAATCTTTTGTTCGTTCGAACTTGCCTCAGCGATATGCCGGATGTTTCCAACGCAATGCTTGGACATCCGACGAAACACCCCGCCACCGCATCGCGGTCCCCCTCTTTGACAAAGAGGGGCTAGGGGAGATTTGCTCTTCGCCCGCCAAGCCAACCTCAATCACTTGCGTCAAAAAACAACCGTCGCGGCAATCATTGTCAAACGGCGACCGCCGCAACTACCGCGGCAATCGCCGCAACCGCTCCACCGCCGTTTCCACATCGCTGAGCAGCGGCAACGCCAGGGTCCAGTCCTGCGCGCGCGCCGCCTGCTCCAGGGCATCGGCGGCTTCGCTCAATTCGACCGCGCCGACCAGTTGCGCCGCGCCGCGGATGCGATGGGCGCAATGTTGCAGCACGCTCAGATCGCCGTCGCGATGCGCGCGGTGCAGGTCGGCCAGGTCCTGCGCGGTCGCGGCGAGGAAATCGTCGAGCACCTCGCCCGCCCCGCTGTCGCTGTCGTCGAGCAGGCGCCGCAGCACCGCGACATCGAGCACGCGCATACGGTCGTGGCCTTCGAGCAGGTCCGGCGGCGGCGGTTCGCTCGGCGCGGTGTGCGGCAGCCACTGGCGCAGGCTCGCGGCCAGGCGCGCGACCGCGATCGGTTTGATCAGGCAGTCGTCCATGCCCGCGGCCAGGCAGGCTTCGGCCTCGCCTTTCAAGGCCGAAGCGGTCAGCGCCAGGATCGGCGTGCGGCGCGGGTCGCCGCGGCCGATGCCGGCGCGCGCTTCTTCCTCGCGCAGCGCGCGCGCCAGGCCGTAGCCGTCGAGCCCGGGCATATGCACGTCCGACAACAGCAGCGCGTAACGGCCGCTGCGCCAGCGTTGCAGGCCTTCTTCGCCGCTGGCGACCGCTTCGCAGGCGTAGCCGGCCAGCGCGAGCTGGCGCGCGATCACCAGGCGGTTGGTCGGATGATCGTCGATCAGCAGGATCAGGCTGCGTTCGCGTTCGGCGGTGGCCAAGTCGGGCAACGGTCGCGGCACCAGGGCCAGATTCGTCGGTAACGCCGTCGGCGCGGCGTTCAACTCGGCCTGCGATGCGCGCGCCAGGGCCACGCGCAGGCGCAAGGTGGTGCCGATGCCCGGTTCGCTGTGCAGGCTGATCTGGCCGCCCATCAACTCGGCCAGGCGCTTGCAGATCGCCAGGCCCAGGCCGGTGCCGCCGTAGCGGCGGGTGGTGTCGCCGTCGGCCTGATTGAACGGTTCGAACAGGCGCTGCTGCTGTTCGGCGCTGATGCCGATGCCGGTGTCGGTGACGCGCAGGCACAGCAGGTCGCGGGCGGGCTGGACGGCTTGGTCCGACGCGGACTTGGCTGGCGAAGCGGAGGTCGAATCGCTTGCGCCGGCATCCGTCGACTCCGCGATGGCCGCATCGTCGCCGCCCGCCTGCGGATTCGAGACCTCTCGCCCTTCGTACTCCAGCGCGACCTGAATCATGCCGCGCTCGGTGAACTTGACCGCGTTGGACAGGAAGTTGCCGACGATCTGGCGCAGCCGCAGCGCATCGGCGTGATGCGCCGGCGCGATCCGCTCATCGATGTGGCAACTGAGCTGCACGCCGCGGCTGGAGGCCGCGCCGAGGAAGCCCGCGACCGTGGCGCGCAGCAGCGCCGGCAGGCTGACCGCGTCGGTCGCCAGTTCCAGCCGGCCGGCTTCGATCTTCGAGAAATCCAGGATGTCGCCGATGATCTGCAACAGCGATTGCGAGGAATGCTGGATCACCTCCAGCGCATGCCGCTGCTCGGCGTCGAGCCGCGAATGCGACAACACTTCGATCATCCCGGTCACGCCGATCATCGGCGTGCGGATCTCGTGGCTCATCGCCGCCAGGAACGAGGACTTGGCCCGGTTGGCGTCCTGCGCGCGCGCTTCGCTGGCGCGCAGCGCGCGTTCCAGGCGCTTGAGCGCGCTCAGGTCGGCGGCGACCACCAGCAGGCCCGGCGCGTCGTCCTCGCCCTCGCGCGTGAGCGAGACCGCGACCAGCGCGGGCACCCAGGTACCGTTGCGATGGCGCAGGCGGGTTTCGCGCGGCGCGGCGTTGCCGCGCGCGAGTTCGCGCAGCGCGGTCCAGTCGGCGAATACCGGTTGTTCGAGTTGCGTGCTCAGCTCGGCGGCCAGGGTCTTCAGCGCGCGCGGTTCGAACACCGCCTGCAGCGACTCGCGTCCGACCAGATCGGCCTCGCGCACGCCGAGCAGGCGTTCGGCGAAGGGATTGACCAGGGTGAAGCGGCCGTCGCCGTCGACCGCCAGGATCGCGGTCTGCGCCGAATCCAGCAGCGAGGCCTGGAAGCGTTCGCGGCGTTCGAGTTCGGCGCGGGTGCGTTCGTTGCGGATCAGCTGGCCGGTCAGTTCGGTCTCGAAGCCGAGCACGTCGCGGCGCATGTCGATGAAGGCCTGCATCACCGCGCCCAGTTCGCCCGACGGCAGCTCGCCGGGTTCGGCGGTGTAGTCGTGTTCGCGCATGCGCCGCGCCAGCCAGGTCAGCCGGTCGATGCCGCGCGAGGCGTTGCGCAGCACGCGCCGGCCGATCAGCGCGGCGAGTCCGAGCGCCAGCAGCGAGACCACGATCCGCAGCAGGCTCACTTGTTCGCTGCGCACCAGGTCGGCGCGCACCACCGCGTCGGTCTGGCTCAGTTCCAGGTCCGACAGGATCTGCAGGCGCTGGGTCAGCGGATCGATCGCCGGGTACAGGCGGGTGTCGGCGAAGCGGCCGAGCGCGAGCAGGTCGCGGTGGCGCAGGATCGTGCGCAGCTCGGCCGCGGCGGCATCGGCGGTGTGGCGGGCCAGCGAGGCGGCGTGCAACTGTTCGGTTTCCTGCGCGCTGTGCGGCAGGGTCTGCAGCCGCAGCCAGGCCTGGTCGATGCGGCGCTGCGCGCCTTCGACCCGGGCCAGCCCCTCGTCCCAGCCGACCAGGTCGTTGCGCACGCGGAAGGTGGTATCGACCACGTCCAGGCCGTAGCCGTCGGAAATGGTCTTGATCAGGCGCAGGCCGAGCAGGGCGTCGTCCTGCAAGGTCTGCAGGGTGCGGCGCGCGCGCTGCTGTTCGATTTCGTCGATCAGCAGCACGCTGGCGCCGGCCAGCAGGAACAGCGCGAACAGGCCCCACAGCTGGTGGCGGATGCTGAAACGATCGAGCCAGGCGAACACGGCGGCTCAGTGCTCGGGCCGGCGCCAGCGGCTGAGCATGGCCGGCAGTTCCTCGCCAGGCACGGCGTCGCCGATCAGCCGGCCCTGCGCGGTGGTGCAGCCCAGTTCGGCCAGCATCTGCCAGTCCTCGATGGTTTCCACGCCTTCGGCGACCGCGTCCAGGCCGAGCTTGCGCGCCAGGTCCAGGCTGGCCTCGACCACCGCGCGCTTGCGCGGCTGCTGGCTGGCGCCGGCGACGAATTCCTGGTCGATCTTCAATTCGGTGAACGGCACCTGCGACAGCTGCGACAGCGACGACCAGCCGGTGCCGAAATCGTCGATCGACAGGCCGAAGCCCTTCAGCCGCAGTCGCGCCAGCACCGCCAGCCCGCGCGCGGCGTCGGCCATCAGCGAGCTTTCGGTGAGTTCGAGCACGATCTCGGCCGGGTCGACCCCGGCCTCGCGCACGATGCGCTGGTAACGGTCGGCGGCGCCGGTGTCGTCCAGGGTCGAGGCCGACACGTTCACCGACAGCTTCAGGCGCAGGCCGGCGCGGTCCCAGTCGCGCTTCCAGCGGCAGGCCTGGGCGAGCATGCGTTCGGTCAGTTCGTCGAGCAGGTCCTCGCGTTCGAGCACCGGCACGAAATGCTGCGGCAGGATCACCCGGCCGTCGCCGCGGCGCCAGCGCGCGAGCGCTTCGACCCCGATCACCCGGCCGTTGCTCAGTTCCACCTGCGGCTGGAACCACGGGACGATTTCGCCGCTGGCCAGGGCGGCGCGGACGGCGCCGGGGAGGATTTCGCCGGGGTGCGGGGGGTCTACGTCGGCCTTGGTTTCTCGCAGGCTGGTCAGGGCATTGGACAGTTTGGCTTTGGTCAGCGGCTTGGCCACCGCGTCGAGCACGCGCAGGCCGCAGGCGCGGGCCATGGTCTGCACGGTGTGCAGCAGCGCCGCGTCGAGCGCGCTGACCACCAGCACCGCGCGGGCCAGATGGCGCTGGGCGAGGTGGTCGATGAATTCGATTCCGTCCATGCCCGGCATGTCCAGGTCGACCATGACCACGTCCGGCGGTTGCGCCATCGTCTCCAGCAGGCGCAGCGCGCTGGCGCCGTCGGCGGCCTCGAAGGCGCGGGTGACGCCCAGTTCCGACAGCAGGCGCAGCGCCATGCGGCGCTGGAAGCCGTGGTCTTCGACCACCAGGACGCTCAGTGCCGATATGGACATCAGTTCCCCGGCCGCGCTGCGCAACGACAGGCCGAACGCATCGGCCGCGTACGGCGACTTTAGCCGTGTAGGGAGTTCAACGGGAACAAGCGCGACAAGCGGCCGGTGCGACGCGCGGCCGGCGTGATCGGCGGCCGGCGACGGATCGGCCGCCGGTCACGCTCTCGGAGCGGGTGTGCGGCGTCCGCGCATGGGCGGATGCCGCGGCGAGGCACACCTTGCGTGTGCCTGCGCGATTCACATGCGCGCGCTCAGGGCCACTTGGGCGGCTTCGCGGCCCAGGCCTGCTGCACTTCGGCCAGGGTCGCGCGCTCGCTGTCGCGCCACTCGGGCAGCAGTTCGGCGTAGCGCGCGCTGGTGCGCCACAGGTCGGGCTCGGTGCGCACCGCGGCGGCGTACCACTGCACCGCTTCGTCCTTGCGATCGAGCGTCCACAGCACCAGGGCGTAGGTCGGCGGCATCCACGAGGCGTTGACGTTGCGCGCGTTGTGGATCGTGGCCCACAGCTTGAACGCGTCTTCCGGCGCGCCGGCGCGGAACTGGTCCCAGGCGAAGTTCCAGTTGATCGCGCGCCAGAACGTGCTGCCGCCGTCGACTTCGCGCAATGCGCGGCCGTACAGCTGGCGGCCCAGGTCGTTGCGGCCGGCCTGCATCGCCAGATGGGCGAGTTGGGCGGCTTCGTTGGGCGCGTGGGTCTTGCGCTCGAGGATCTTGGCCAGGCGGTCGGTCGCCGCGTCGCCGGTTTCGCGCACCGCGATCACCGGCTTGGTGGTCTGGGCGTCGGCGTCGAAGTAGAACTCGTTCGGCTTGGGCAAGCTCTGGGCACCGGCGGCGCCGGAGAACAAGGCGGCGGCGAGTGCCGCGGCCAACAACAAATTACGCGTGAACATGTACGTGGATCCCCCTTATGGCGCTCATATGCTAACCGCTCGAATGCCGGTTCCATGAACGGGCGCACATACTTCGCCAAATTACGCATAGTTGGCACGTAGAAAGCATGCTCTCGCGTATGTTAAGCGCGAGGCTCGATCGCTTCACTGTAGGAGCGGCGCGAGCGGCGACCGCGACATCGCAACTGCGACGTGGTCCGTCGTGATCGCGGTGTCGCGGTCGCGGCTTACGCCGCTGCTGCAGTCAGACACATGAATTACTCGCCCGGATGCAAGGTCACCGCATCCAGCGCCCACAGCGGATCGTGCGCGCCGCTGGCGAACACGAAGCACAGGTCGTGGCGACCGCTGTGCGCCGGCAGGTTCGCGCTGAGCGTGGTGATCCCGTCGGAGCGCTTGGCCGCGGCCAACGGCAGGCGCGCGATCGGCGCGCTCTTGCAATCGTCGAGGCGGACTTCCAGCGCGCCGCCCTGCACCGCCTTGCGGGTCACGATCTTGTCGGTGTCGTGCCAGAGCTGGAAGTTGTACGGCAACTGGCCGACCTGAACCTCGATCCGGCCCACGCCGTCGAGCGACGCCGCCGGATAGATCCAGCACGGATCGATCAGGTTGACGGTCAGCGCGGCGCGCGCGCCGTCGCGGCTGCCGTCGCGCGCGGCGTCGTCTTCCAGGCGCAGGTTGTAGCCCTCGCGGCACGAGCGCAGGCCGGCGCTGGTGCGACGGCTCAGGTCGGCCCGATCGCGCGCGCTGAAACGGCGCGGCGCGGCCAGCGGACGGCCGTCGAAGAAGGTCGTGGCGACGAGGTCGAACGGCGGCGTCGCCGGCAGCGGCTGCTCATAGCGCGGCGCCGCCGGATCGGGCTGGCCGCCGTCGGTGCGGTAGCGGATCTCGCCGAAGCCGGCCTGGTTCGACAGGGACAGCCGCGGCTGTCCGTCGGCGCCATCGACGACCTTGAACGACACCGCATACGCGACATCGCTGACCAGCACGTTCTGAGCGCGGTAACGCGCGAGCTGCGGCGCCAGGCGCTGCTGGAAATCGTTCCAGTCGCGGCTGGCCGGCGGCGACCACACCACTTCGGCCAATGCATCCAGGCGCGGATACAGCGTGGTCTGGATGCCCTGGAAGCTGCGCCGGTGCTCGCTCCACAGATTGGCCTGCGCGCCGATCACGTGCCGGCTCTGCTGCGCGGTGAGTTCGGCCGGCACGATCGAGAACTCGTAGAAGTCGCGCAGGGTGCTGGCGGGGAAGCGTCCGGGCGGTTCGTCGTCGCGATCGCTCTGCACGTAGTCGAGGTACAGCTGCCGATCGGGCGCGACGATCACGTCATGGCCTTCGCGCGCGGCCTCGACCGCGCCGGCGGTGCCGCGCCAGGACATCACCGTCGCGTTGGCCGGCAGGCGGCCGCCTTCGAGGATTTCGTCCCAGCCCAGCAGGATGCGGTCGTGTGTGCGCAGGTGCTGGCCGATGCGGCCGACGAACCAGCTCTGCAAGGCCATCTCGTCCTTGAGGCCGAGCGCTTTGATCCTGGCCTGCACCTTTCGCGATGCGATCCACTGGTCCTTGGCCGCTTCGTCGCCGCCGATGTGGATGTACTTCGACGGAAACAGCCCGGCGACTTCGTCGAGCACGTTTTCCAGGAAGGTGAACGTGGAATCGTCGACCCCGAACAGATAGGTATGCACGCCCCAGTCCGGCGACACCCGCGGCGCCTTGCGCACGACATCGGTCACGCCGAGGTTCGGATACGCCGCGATCGCGGCCTGCGCATGCCCCGGCATCTCGATCTCCGGCACCACGGTGATGTGGCGCGCGGCGGCGTAGGCGACCACGTCGCGGATCTGGTCCTGGGTGTAGTAACCGCAGTACGGCTGCGGCCTGCCCTGCGCGTCGCGGCCGTTGGCGCCGGCGAGGACGCGGCAGCCGCCGACCTGGGTCAGGCGCGGGTATTGCTTGATCTCGATGCGCCAGCCCTGGTCGTCGGTGAGATGCCAATGGAAGGTGTTGAGCTTGTGCAGCGCCATCTGGTCGACGACCGACTTGACCTCGTCGACGCTGCGGAAATGCCGCGCCACGTCGAGCATCATGCCGCGCCACGGATACGCGGGCGCGTCCTCGATGCGCTGCGCCGCGATCCGGGTCGCGCCCTGGCCGCCGTCGGCGGTGAGCAGTTGCCACAGGCTGACCGCGCCGTAGAACAGGCCGGCCTCGGTGCGCGCGCGGATGCGCACGTCGTCGGGCTGGATGTCGAGTACGTAGGCTTCCTCGCCGATCGCCAGATCCGGATCGATGCTCAGTGCGATCGCGTTGCGCGCGCCGTTGGATGCGGCCTGGGTTTCGGCGATGACGGGCGCGAAACCGCGCAATGCCCTCACCTTGGTGGCGAAGTAATCGGCCACGCGGCGTTCGCCGGCCTGGCCCGCCTGCACCTGGACCGGCGTGTTCGCAGCGAATTCGAACTGGCCGCGCTGGGCTTGGGTCTTGAGCGGGCGCGGGATGATCGCGGTGCGATGGGCGGCGATGGTGTCGGTGTCGCGCGTTGCGCTCGCCCGCTCGCCGTCGTGCGCGGCCTGCTCACGCGGTGCGGCGCTGTGGCACGCGATCAACGCGGCGGCCACGGCGGCGGCGGCGAGCAGGCGGCGGGTCGTGCGCGTTTTCATCGTGGGCCTTGGGTTGGGGATTCGGAATCAGGATTTCAGAAATTGCGAGGCTATGAAGTTTTTTGTGGGAGGGGCTTCAGCCCCGACGCTTTTCGGTCCGGCGCGGTGATCTGAGGCAAAAGCGTCGGGGCTGAAGCCCCTCCCACAAAAGACTTCGTGGCTTTCGATGGTGCTGGGTGATTCGGTTCGATCGCTATCAACAATCGGGAATCGGGAGTCGGAGTGGGAGTCGGAGTGGGAGTCGGAGTGGGAGTCGGAGTGGGGAAGTTGCGAAGGCCGCGAGGTCTTTTGTGGGAGGGAGCTTCAGCCCCGACGCTCTTCGATCCGACGCGGCGATCTGGCAAGAAAGCGTCGGGGCTGAAGCTCTATCCCACAAAAAAACTTCAAGGCGTTCGCCCGTGCGCAGATGTGCGGCCCGAATTGCGAATCTCCAAGCCAAAATCCCGACCCCCAAACAAAGAAACCCGGCACGCAAGTGCCGGGCTTCGGGTGTCACCGGCGAGGCGATTGCGCGATCGCCCCGCCGGTGCCGCGCGCCGGCCTTGCGGCCGACGCGCGGCTATCGCTTCGATCTGCGCAAGCCGATCAGAAGTTGAACCGGAACGCGGCCATGTAGCGACGGCCGCTGTGGTACGTGCCGACCGGCTTGTTCTTGCTGCCCGAGTACTGCACGTACTCTTCGTCGAGGATGTTCATCGCGTCGAACGACAGGCCCATGTTGTCGTTGAACTTCCAACCCACGCTGGCGCCCAGCTCGGAGTAGTCGTCCACGCTCGCCGGCGCCGCGCCGGCCACGTAACCGCCGGCCAGGTAATGGCTGCGCCAGTTGTACGACAGGCGCACGCTCAGCGGGCCCTTTTCGTAGTACGGGCTGATCGCCACGCTGTCGCGCGACTGGTACGGCAGCGGATCGCCGGTGTTGTTCTCGCCGTCGGCGTAGGTGTAGTTCGCGGTCATGCCGAAGCCGGTGTCGCCGAACGGCTGCTGGTAGCTGACGTTGAAGCCCTTGACCTTGCCCTTGCCGGCGTTGCGCGGACGCTGGATGTCGTAATCGCAATAACCGTCGGCGGTACAGCCGTGGAAACCGACCAGGGTCGAGTCGAACACCGCGCGGTTGGTGTCGCGGATCGAGTTGTACTGACGCTCGATCCGGGCCGCGCTGTCGATGTAGTTGTCGATGTCCTTGTAGAACACCGACGCGGCCAGCACCGACTGCTCGGCGAAGTACCACTCGGCCGACAGGTTGAAGTTGGTCGACTCGTACGGCGACAGCTCGGCGTTGCCGCCGCTGCCGTTGTAGGTGGTGTCGTTGAGGAAGGTGTTGTTGACCATCTGGTTGTACGGCGCCCAGGCGATCACCTTGGCCGCGGCGAAACGCAGCAGCACGTCGTTGCCGGTGTCGTAGACGACGTTGAACGACGGCAGGACGAAATCTTCCTTCTTCGACTTGGTCTGCCACTTGCTGGCCAGATCGGTCAGGGTCGGCGCGCCGCCGTAGACGAAGCCGCTCGCATCGGTCTTGGACTCTACGTAACGCAGGCCGAAGTTGCCGCGCCAGGCGCCGGCCGAGAAATCGGCCTGCACGTAAGCGGCGGTGTTGGTCTGTTCCAGCGCCCAGGTGTTGTTGAGGAAGCCGGCCGCGTCGGGCGCGCTGAAGTTGAGCGGGCTGCTCTTGATCCAGTCGAGCACGTTGCCGCGACCGACCTGGATATGACGCCCCTGATCGGCGGTGAAGCCGCGGATGTCGGTCAGGCCGATGGTGCCGACGTCGGCCAGGGTGCCGCGCTTGACCGGGCCGTAGATGTTGAGTTCGAACGACTCTTCATGCTTGGCGCGGCGCACGCCGAACTGCAGGTTGTTGATCGCGCTGTCGAACTCGACATTGAAATCGACCTGGCCGTAGGTGTCCTTGCTTTCGGTGGAGAACACGCCGTTGTTGCCCATCCAGCCGTCGGTCAGGCCGCCCGCGGGACCCCAGTTGGCCGGATTGCGGGCCGCGTCGGGGTTGTCGAACTTGATGCCGCGGTTGATGTCCCAGCTGAAGCCGCCGTTGTAGACCGGCTCGATGAAGTACTGCGCCAGGTTTTCGTTGTCCGACTTGCTGCTGCCGATCTGGCCCTTGAAGCCCCAGCGATCGCCCTTGAACGAGGTGCGCAGGTCGATGCCCTTGGTGACGACTTCCGACTCGCGCACGTTGTTGTCGTAGATCACCGTGCCGCCGAGCGGATCGGCGTTGGCGTTGGAATGACCGCTGGTGACCACGCCGTTCTTGGCGTCGCCGAGCTGGTTGACCGCGCCGACGGTGCCGTCGTTCCAGGTCAGGAAGCTGTACAACGACTGGTTGTAGTTGTCGAAATTTTCCTTGATGTACAGGCCCTGCAGATCGATGTTCCACTGATCGTTCGGCTGGAACTGCAGGTTGACCACGGCGCTGTCGCGCTTGCGGTGCTGCTGGAACCAGGCCGCGTTGATCGAGTTGGGCACTTCCGCGTTCGGGTCGAGCCCGGCGCGCGCGGCGTTGGTGAAGGTCGAGGCCTTGGCGTAGCCGAAGATCTCCAGGCCCTGACGGTCGACCTGTTCCTCATAGTGCTGCGCGGCGACGGAGACGCCGAAGTTTTCCTGCGGGTTCTTCCAGCTGTACAGCACCGAGGCGCTCGGGCGGCCCTTGCTGCCCTGATCGCTGTAGTTGTAGCTGACCGAGCCTGCGACCGAGTTGGCGTCGAGGTCCAGCGGCTTGCGCGTGTGCATCAGCACCGTGCCGCCGAGGCTGCCTTCGGTGATGCGCGCTTCCGACGACTTGATGATTTCCAGCCGGCCGAGGATTTCCGGCGCGAGCAGGGTGTAGTCGAAGCCGCGGTTGGGCTGTTCGCCGTACAGCCAGATCGCCTGCGCGACCGGATGGCCGTCGAGGAACGACAGGTTGAGGCTGGGATCGGTGCCGTCGATGCTGACGCGTTCGCCCTGGCCGAAGCGACGATCCAGGGTCACGCCCGGAATCTGCGACATGGCTTCGGCGACGTTGGTGCTGGCGAACTTGCCGATGTCCTCGGCGGTGATCGCCTCCGACACGGTGACGTTGGCCCGCTTGGTGTCGAGCGATTTTTCAAGGCTCGCGCGGATGCCGGTGACCACGACGGTGTCGAGATCGGTGGCTTGCGAGGCGGCGGCCGGGGCCGCGTCCTGGGCGAACGCCAGGCCAGGCCCCATCAACAGGGCCGTGACGATGCTGGCAGACAAGATGGTCTTGCGCGCTTTCATTTTGTTCCTCCCTCGGGCGGTGATGGCTGTGCGATCGTCCGGGGAACCGGTTCGTCGCCAAGTCCGGTGTTTTGACTGCGGGTGCGTTGATGCGGTCCGGTCGCGGCGAGCGCCGTGTCCGGGGTGTTGCGGTACTGCCGCCTTCGATGCGAATCCGCGATGTCGCGCGCGCCGCGATCGGCGCGCGCGGCGGCCTCGCATTTACTGCATGGGGCTGCGCGGCGCGGGCTCGGCGTCGGCCGCCGTCTGCGCCAGGTGCTGCAGGTACCAGCTCGCCGCGCCGATCACGCCGAGCCGTTCGTTTTCGATCAGCCGCACCGGCACGCGTTCGAGCACCGGACGCATCACGCCCTTGTCGAGCATGCGTGCGTGGAATTCGCTGTCGGGCAGGAAGTCCTTGAGTTGCGGCAGGATGCCGCCGGCGATGAACACCGCGTGGGCGCGGCTGATCACCACCAGGTCGCCGATCACGCTGCCGAGCAGCGCGCAGAAGGTCAGCACCGCTTCGCGCGCGATCGCTTCGCCGCGGCGCGCGGCTTCGGTGATCGCGGCCGGCGCGCGCAGCGAGGCTTCCACGCCGCTGAGCGTGCATAGCGCGCTGTATATGTTCACCAGCCCGGGGCCGGAGACGAAGTATTCGGTATGCACGTGGGTGTGGCCGCGTTCGCGCGCCAGCCGCAGCATGTCGGCTTCGCGCGCGTTGCCCGGCGCGAAGGCGGTATGGCCCGGTTCGGTCGGCAGCACCACGGTGGCCTTGCCGTAGGGAATGCGCACCGCCGCGCCCAGGCCGGTGCCCGGGCCGATCACCAGCACCGGGCCGGCGCTGGCGTCGGTGTCGGCGACGCCCGGCGTGAGCAGGGTCGAGTCGGCCGGCGCCATGCACTGGGCGGCGTTGGCGTTGGCCTGGAAATCGTTGATGACCAGCACGTCGTGCAGGCCCAGCTCGCTGCGCAGCTGCGACAGCGAGATGCGCCAGGGAAGATTGGAATTGACCACTTCGTCGTCGAGCACGACGCCGGCGGTGGCGATCACCACCCGGTCCACGCCCACGCCGTTGCCGGCGATGAACTCGGCCAGGATCGCGGCCAGGCTGGGGTAGTCGGCGCACACGTACTTGCGGTGGGCGAGCACGGCCACGGTCGAATCGCCGCCGTTGCCCGGACGCACCAAGCCGACGCGGGTGTGGGTGCCGCCGACATCGGCGGCGATGAAGGTGCCCGCGAACGCATTCGCGGCCGGGCTCAGCCTGGGCGCGGCGCTCATGCGCGTCCCTTCGGACGGCGCAGCGCGAGGCGCGACGCTGGCGCGTCGATCGGTCCATTCGCGATGCGTCCCCACGGCACGATCGTCGTTGCGACCCGTGCCCCTAACAGCGTGTCCCACTGCATGCGCCCTCCACGGCTGCCCATCGGTTTCCCCTGGCGGCGCCGAGAGTGCTCCGGGTTTGACAACGTTGTCAACAGCGTCGTCAGAAACGCCCATCCGGTCGCGCAATCGTGGATTTCCGGCGCCATTTTGTGGTGCGCCGCAACATGCTCGCGCGCGCCGTGGATCACGGTATGGCAGGGGTTTCCGGGCTTTTTTACCGTCCGCGCTGGCGTGGGCCGCGGAGTTGTGACAACGTTGGGCGGTCGTTTGTCGTACCGGTCAAGCCGGATGACTGCGAGACGTGGCGGGCGGTCCCCGCTGCTCTGGGAGGGGAGTCACATGTCGGTTTCCAACGCCAGCGCTCAGCCGCGGTATCTGGGCTCGATCGCGATCATCGGCGCGCTGTTCTTCGTGTTCGGTTTCGTCACCTGGCTCAACGGGCCGTTGATCGCCTTCGCCCAGCTCGCCTTCGATCTCGACGAGGTCGGCGCGTTCCTGGTGCCGATGGCCTTCTATCTTTCGTACTTCTTCCTCGCCGTGCCGTCCTCGGCGATCCTGCGCCGCACCGGCATGAAACGCGGCATGGCGCTGGGCCTTTTGGTGATGGCGATCGGCGCGGCGGTGTTCGGCGAGTTCACCACCCAGCGCTGGTACCCCGGCGCGCTCGGCGGCCTGTTCGTGATCGGCGCGGGCCTGGCGGTGCTGCAGACCGCGGTCAATCCCTACATCAGCATCCTCGGCCCGATCGAGGGCGCGGCGCAGCGCATCGCGGTGATGGGCATCTGCAACAAGATCGCCGGCATCCTCGCGCCGATCGTGCTCGGCACGATGGTGCTGCACGGCATGGGCGATCTGGCCGAGCAGGTCAAGGCCGCCGATCCGGCGACCAAGGCGCAGTTGCTCAATACCTTCGCTTCCAGCATCCACGGGCCGTATCTGCTGATGGCCGGGTTGCTGGCGCTGCTCGCGGTCGGCGTGCTGTTTTCGCCGCTGCCCGAATTGCGCCCGGCCGAGGCCAACCGTTCCTCGTCCGACGGCGCCGGCGACAGCGGCAGCCTGCTGCGGTACCCGCATCTGTGGCTCGGCGCGCTGTGCATCTTCGTCTACGTCGGCGTGGAGGTGATGGCCGGCGACGCGATCGGCACCTACGGCCACAGCTTTGGCCTGCCGCTGGACAAGACCAAGTTCTTCACCTCGCTGACCCTGGGCGGGATGCTGGTCGGCTACGTGGTCGGCCTGATCGTGATTCCGCGCTTCATCTCGCAGGAGCGTTATCTGAGCCTGTCGGCGGTGCTCGGCGTGGTGTTGACGATCGGCGCGTTCGCGACCCACGGCTATGTGTCGGTGGGGTTCGTGGCGGCGTTGGGCTTCGCCAACGCGATGATGTGGCCGGCGATCTTCCCGCTCGGCATCCGCGGGCTGGGCCGGCATACCGAGGTCGGTTCGGCGGTGATGATCATGGGCATCGCCGGCGGCGCGGTGGTCCCGCAGCTGTACGCGGTGCTCAAGCAGCACCTGGATTTCCAGCTGGTGTTCGTGCTGCTGATGGTGCCGTGCTACCTGTACATCCTGTACTTCGCCCAGGCCGGGCATAAGGTCGGCCTGCGCGATCGCCGCGGCGCCGCGGCGGGCGCGGTGGCGGCGTCGTCTTCTTCGAATTGAGGTTGGGTGGGGGAGAGCAAGCGCAAATCCCCCTGGCCCCCCTTTTTCAAAGGGGGGAACGGCCGCGGTGATCTGGGCGATCCGATGTCACCCGGAGCGGTTGAAGGCGCCTCAAGCTGCGTCACAACCAGACACTTGCAACGAATCCATGTCGGAGATTCCCCCCTTTGAAAAAGGGGGCCAGGGGGGATTTGCTCTTTGCTCGCCCGAATGAACCGCACGCCTCGTTCAGCCTCGGCCCCGAACGAGCGGTCAAATTTTCACCAAACCGTTTCAAACGCCGGCCCCGTCGCAATCGCCGCTGGTCGCTGCGACTGCGCTTCGGTATCGTGCGCGTAATGAATGCGCCGCCTCCCCACGCCGGCGCGGTCGCGCCTACCGGTGCGCAGACCGCGCGCGCGCTGCGTTACCTCGTCCGTGTGCCCCTGCTGATGTGGCATGTGCTTGTCCACCTGCCGCTGTTGCTGCTGCTCACCTCGCCGCTGACCGCGCAATTGCCGATCGGCGCCGAAACCCTGGAACACCGTCTGATCCGCGCCTGGTCGGCCGGGCTGATGCGGATCTTCGGCTTCCGCCTGCGCCGGGTCGGCACGCCGCTGCCCGGGGCGACGCTGTTCGTGGCCAACCACGTCAGCTGGGTCGACATCGAGATCCTGCACAGCCAGCGGATGATGGGCTTCGTCGCCAAGCGCGAGATCGCCAGCTGGCCGGTGGTCGGCTGGCTGGCCGCGCGCGGCGAGACCATCTTCCATCACCGCGGCAACACCGAATCGCTCGGCGGGGTGCTGCACGAAATGCTCGCGCGCCTGCGCGCCGGCCGTTCGGTCGGGGTGTTCCCCGAAGGCGGCACCCGCGGCGGCGGCGAGATCGGCCCGTTCCATGCGCGCATCTTCCTGGCCGCGGTCGAGGCCGGCGTGCCGGTGCAGCCGGTGGCGCTGCGCTATGGCGAACACGGCGACGCCCAGGCGGTGGTCGCGTTCCAGGACAAGGAAAGCTTCTTCGCCAATTTCCTGCGCCTGCTCGGCGAACCCGGGCGGCTGGCCGAAGTGCATTTCCTGACCCCGATCGCGCCCGGCGAAGCCGACGGCCGCCGCCGCATCGCCGAGCTGGCGCGGCAGCGCATCATCGAGGCGATGGCGAGCTGAGACCATGCTGACCGCTGCCGACTACGCGCCACCGCGCTGGTTACGCAATGCGCACGTGCAGTCGGCGCTGGGTTCCAGCCCGCTGCGCCGGCGGCACGCGGAACGGCGGCTGGCGCAGGTCGGCGCGCACACCCAGCCGCATCTGATCGAAACCGGCGACGGCGTGCGCCTGCACGGCCTGCACAGCGCGATGCCGGGGGTAAAGGCGCGCGGCCTGGTGCTGCTGCTGCACGGCTGGGAAGGCAGCGCCGATTCCAACTACATGCGCCTGACCGCGGCGCGCCTGCTCGAGCGCGGGTTCGAAGTGTTCCGGCTGAATTTCCGCGACCACGGCGACACCCACCACCTCAACGAAGGCCTGTTCCACTCCAACCGCATCGACGAGGTGGTGCAGGCCACCGCCGAGATCGCTCGGCGTTTCCCGCTGCGGCCGTTGTCGGTGGCGGGGTATTCGCTCGGCGGCAATTTCGCCCTGCGGCTGGCGCTGCGCGCGCCGCAGGCGGGCCTGCCGCTGACCCACGTGGCCTCGGTGTGTCCGGTGCTCGATCCGGGCCGGACCATGGCCTCGATGGAATCCGGCCTGCCGCTGTACCTGTGGTACTTCGAGCGCAAATGGCGCGAATCGCTGTCGCGCAAGCGCGCGCTGTTTCCGGGCATCCACGATTTCGACGACCGCACCCTCGGCCTGAGCATGCGGCCGCTGACCCAGTGGATGGTCGAGCGGCATACCGACTTCGGCACCCTGGAGCGCTATTTCGAGGGCTATTCGGTCGCCGGCGCGCGCCTGGCGCAGGTCCAGGTGCCGGTGAGCATCCTGATGGCGGTCGACGACCCGGTGATCCCGGTGGCGGATTTCAACGACCTGGAGCTGCCGGCGCATTCGCGGCTGGAAGTGGCGCCGTGGGGCGGGCATTGCGGGTTCCTGGAGAACGCGCATCTGGATGGGTTCGCCGAGCGCTGGATCGCGGATCGGATGGAGACGATGGCGGCTGGGTGAGTGGGGAACGCGGCAAAAGCAGAGCAAAAGCAAATCCCCCCTGGCCCCCCTTTTGCAAAGGGGGGAACCCGTCTTGGGGTGGCTTCGGTGATTGCAGCAGTGTCGCTTCGGTGAGTCTGTGGCTTCAAGCCTGCGGGCCCAATAGGCCCGAATCCCTGCGAAAAATCATCGAAGCCTCCCCCCTTTTGAAAAAGGGGGGCAGGGGGATTTGCTCTTCGCGCGCGCCGCACCAACCCGCCCAATCCAGCCCCATCCGCCGGGAAACCGCGCCCGACCCCCTACAATCTGCGGTCTACCCAGTCCGAAGCACACGCGAATGTACGAATCCATCCTCGATGCCATGCGCCGCGGCGAAGCGGCTCAGGCGCTGAGCGCCGCCGAACAGGCGGTGGCGGCAGACCCGCAAGACGCGACCGCGCATCGCCTGCATGCGGCCACGCTGCGCTTGAACGGCGATCGCGACGGCGCCCTGGCCGCGCTCGACCGCGCCATCGGCATCACCCCGGAAGACGCCCAGCTGTACCTGGAACGCGCCGGCGCGCAGCTCGACGGCCGCCAGCTCGACGAGGCCCAGGCCTCGCTCGCGCGCGCGATCGGGCTCGATCCCAACCAGTTCCCGGCCTACATCATGAAAGCCCAGCTCGCGATCGTGCGCGGCGACCTGGACGAGGCCGAGCGCCTGGGCCGCACCGCCGCGCGGATCGCGCCGGAGCATCCGCAGGTCAGCACCATCGAAGGCGTGCTCGCGCTGCGTCGCGGCGACGCCGACCGCGCCCTGGCGGTGCTCAGCCACGCCTCCACCCTGGCCCCGGACGACCCGCAGGTACTGCACGGCCTGGGCTTCGCCTACCTCGCCAAGGGCCATCTGGCGTTCGCCGAGCAGGCCTTCACCACCCTGGCCCTGCGTCATCCCGAGCAGCCGACCCTGCAGTTGCTGATCGCCGACCTGCTGCGCCTGCAGCAGCGCTTCGGCGACGCCGCCGACCGCATCGCCGGCCTGGCCCAGCGCGACGACGCCGGTTTCGGCGTGAAGCGCTGGGCCGGCGAGCTGGAACTCGACGCCGGCCGTCCCGAGCGCGCCTTGCCGCTGCTGCGCGCGGCATTCGACCAACATCCCTACGACCCGCGCACGCTCAACGGCATCCTCGCCGCCTGGCGCAGCCTGGACGATACCGACAGCGCGCGCGGGGCCCTGGAAGCCGCGCTGGCCCAGCACCCGCAAGCCGCCGACCTGTGGCGCGCGCGGCTGGTGCTGGAGCCGTTCGGCGACGCCGCCGCGCTGGCGGTGATCGACCGCTGGCAGCAGGCCATGCCCGGCCACATCGCCGCGCTGGAAGCGCGCGCGGCGGTCCACGACCAGGCCGGCGAACGCGAACAGGCCGTCGCCATCGCCCACCGCATCGTCGAACTCAGCCCGGGCGACGTGCGCGCCGAGATGCGCATCGTCCAGGACCTGGCCGAGCGCGATCCCGACGCCGCCGCCGAGCGCATCGAGCGCCTGATCGGCATGGCGGTGGACCCGCAGGTCAAGCGCGAACTGCGGCAGATGCTCGGCCGCAGCCTCGACCTGGCCGACCAGCCCGAGGCCGCCGCGGCGACCTGGGCCGAGCTGCACGCCGAAGTCGTCGACCAGCGACTGCCGTTCAATCCGGTCAGCAAGCGCGGCGGCGCCGAATGGCCGGCGCTGGCGCCGGTCGCCGACGGCACCCGCGGCATCCTGCTGCTGTGGGGCGCGCCGGGTTCGCGGGTCGAACGCATCGGCCAGGTGCTCGGCGCGGTCGGCGCGCCGCTGCTGATCGACCGCTTCGGCGCGCAGCCGCCGAGCGATCCGCTGCAACGCTACGGCTCGGTCGACGAACTGCTCAGCGGCGCGTTGGACCCGGCGTTCCTGGTCAAGATGTACCGCGCGGCGCTGCCGGCGCGCGGCGTCGGCGACGGCCCGGTGTTCGACTGGCTGCTGTGGTGGGACAACGCCCTGCTGCGCGCGATGCGTCCGTATCTGGCCGAGGCGCTGCTGCTGATCGCGGTGCGCGACCCGCGCGACATGCTGCTGGACTGGCTGGCCTACGGCAGCCCGACCCCGTACGCGCTGCCCTCGCCCGAACACGGCGCGCGCTGGCTGGCGCAGACCCTGGAGCAGGTCGCCGACCTGCACGAGGGCGATCTGTTCCCGCACAAGCTGGTCAAGCTGGACGAAACCGGCGACGAGCCGACCGCGATCGCCCAGGTCCTGGCCGACGCGCTGCGCGTGCAGGTGTCGCTGCCCAACGGCCTGAGCCTGCCGCAGCGCTTGCCCGACGGTCGCTGGCGCCAGTACGCCGAGCCGCTGGCCGAGGCGTTCGCGCTGCTGGCTCCGGTCGCGCGCCGCCTGGGTTATCCGCACACCTGAGCGCGCGCCGGCGGCAAAGCGCCGCCCGGGCCGCATCGCTGCAACACAGCGATGCGGCCGGTCGCGATCCACGGACACGCGCAAGTGCGATGCTCGCCGCCGGGCCGATCGACGAGCCGGCCGGACCCGTTCACCGGATCCGATCGGCCAATCCATCGGCCCTGCTCCATCCGCCGTACTCGATCGTCCCAACGCGATTCGAACCCATCGAAGGACCTTTGCGATGCGCATCCACAGCAACAGCTTCCAGCACCGCCAGCGCCTGCCGGCCGAGTTCGCCGCCGGCCAGGCCACCGCCGACGGCTTCGGCTTCGCGCCCAACCGCAATCCGCACCTGGCCTGGGACGACGTCCCCGAGGGCACGCGTTCGTTCGTGCTGCTGTGCATCGACCCGGACGTGCCGACCGTGCCCGAACTGGTCGGCCGTGCCGACGTGCAGATTCCCGAGCATCAGGTGCGCGCCGACTTCATCCATTGGGTGGTCGCCGACATCGCCGCCGACGTGCGCGAGATCGCCGCGGGCAGCTGCAGCGACGGCGTGACCGCGCACGGCAAGCGCGATCCGGCCGGGCCGCGCGGCGCGCGCCAGGGCATCAACGATTACACCGGCTGGTTCGCTGGCGATCCGGACATGGCCGGCGACTGGTACGGCTACGACGGCCCGTTCCCGCCGCCCAACGACCTGCGCCTGCACCGTTATTTCTTCCGCATCTTCGCCCTCGACGTCGAGCATCTGCCGCTGGACGCGCGTTTCACCGCCGCCGATGCCTTCAACGCGATGCACGGCCACGTGCTCGGCGAGGCGTCGATCTACGGGACGTATTCGCTCAATCCTTCGGTAAAGGGTTGAGCCCATGAGCGCGAACCGCGTCGCCATCGTCACCGGCGCCAGCCGCGGCATCGGCGCGGCGATCGCGCGCGAGTTGTCGGCGCAGGGCCTGTCGCTCGTGCTCGCCGCGCGTTCGCGCGGCGAACTCGACGCGCTGGCCGCGCAACTGCCGCAGCCGGCGTTGGCGATCGACGCCGACCTGTCCGAGCCGGCCGCCGCGGCGCGCATCGTCGAGGCCACGCTGGCGCACTACGGCCGCCTCGATGTCGTGGTCAACAATGCCGGCGCGACCCCGCGCGGCGATTTCCTCAAGTTTTCCGACGCCGACTGGGACGCGGGTTTCGCCCTCAAGTTCTTCGGCGCGGTGCGCCTGTGCCGCGCCGCGTGGCCGGCGCTGGTCGCCAGCGGCGGCGCGATCGTCAACATCGCCGGCATCGGCGGACGCACCGGCAATGCCGAGTTCGCGATCGGCGGTTCGGTCAACGCCGCGTTGCTGAATCTGACCAAGGCGCTGGCCGATCGCGGCGTCGCCGACGGCGTGCGGGTCAACGCGGTCAATCCCAGTTCGATCGCGACCGAGCGCACCCAGGTGCGGATCGACGCGCTCGCCCGCGAGCGCTCGCTCGATCCGGCCCAGGCCGCGCAGGAACTGGCGCGCAAACTCGGCGTGGCGCGCTTCGGCGAACCGGCCGAAATCGCCCGGGTGGTGGCCTTCCTCGTCTCCGACGCGGCCAGTTACATGCAAGGCGCGATCGTCGATGTCGACGGCGGCCAGACCCGCACGCTGTAACCGTCGATGCCGCGGCCGCGCTGCGCGCCAGCCACCTGATCGCGCACGGAACCGCCGCCGCGCTGGATTAGAATCGACGCCATCGACGAGGAAACCGGCGCAATGGACGACAACCAGAACCCTTACCACGCGCCGCAGGCGCAAGTGCGCCGGGCCGAGCGCGTCGCCCAGTTGGTCACCGCCAGCCGCGGCCAGCGTTTCATCAATTACCTGATCGACACCCTGGCCTGCTACGCGGTGATGTTCGCGGCGATGGTGGTCTACGTCGGCATCGGCGGCGAAGCGGTGGTGACCGCGATGCAGGAACCCGATCCGCTTCGCAACGTGCTGATCAGCGTGACGATGATCCTGGTGTATTACGTGCCGTTGGAAGGCATGTTCGGGATCACCCTGGGCAAACTGGTCACCGGCACCCGCGTGGTCGACGAACAGGGCCGTCCGCCGAGCTGGGGCCAGGTGCTCGGCCGCACCGCCGCCCGGCTGATCCCGTTCGAAGCGTTCTCGCTGCTGTTCTCGCGCGACGAGCGCATCTCCGGCTGGCACGATCGCCTGCCCAAGACCCTGGTCGTGCGCAGCCGCTGAGCGGCGTGTGCCGCCGCGTGTCGGCGGCGGCACGCAGTCGGTCCGATGGCCGCCAACGCCCCTTCGACGCCGCCGGTTTTGCGCGTATAACGCTGTCTGCATGGACCGATGAGCGGCTGTTCGCCGAGGGGCTTCGGTTCGCCTCCCGAGCCATCCCATCCGCGTAAACGGCCCGCGTACAGCAAGGAGAGCGACGCTTGAACGACAACCACAATCCTTACCAAGTGGTCCCGCGCAGCGTCGATCCGTACGCGGCGCCGGTCTCGCCGGTCGTCCACGAGGTCGAACTCGAGCCGGCCGGGCTGGGCCTGCGCTTTCTCAACTACCTCATCGATTCGCTGGTGTTCGGTTTCGTCTACGGCTTCGTGCTGGGCCTGCTCCACGCAGCCCCGCGCGACCCGATCGCCTATATGTTCCTCAGCATCGGCGCGACCATCGCGTACTACACGATCATGGAAGGCGCGTTCGGCGTCACCCTGGGCAAACTCGCCACCGGCACCCGCGTGGTCGACGAAGACGGCAACCCGCCCAGCCCGGGAAAGGCCATGATCCGCTCGCTGTGCCGGTTCATTCCGTTCGAACCGTTCTCGCTGCTGTTCTCGGGCGAACGCCGCAGCGGCTGGCACGACAGTCTGGCCGGCACCTTGGTGGTGAAGAAAACCTGAGCTCGCACGCGCGGCGGCAAGCGCCGACAATGCGCCCGTTCGATCCGCCCCGAGAGCTCAGATGCTGGAAAATCCTTACCGCGCACCCCACACGCCCGTGGTCGATACCGCTGCGACGCAGTTGCCGGTCTCGGCCGAACGCTGGCGCAGGCTGCTGACCTTCGTGGTCGATTATTTCCTGATCAACCTGCTCATCTTTTCGATCGAGTACGCGCTGTTGTCGTGGCTGGTGGGGCCCGGACAAATGGTTGTCAACCGCCCGGCCGCGTACACGCTGATGACGTTGTTCGTGGGCGCGTCGATCTACTACATCCCGCAGGAAGCGCTGTGGGGCGTGACCATCGGCAAGCTGCTGACGGGAACCCGGGTGGTCGACGAACACGGCCGCCCCCCGGGGTGGCGCAAGGTCATCAAGCGCACCGTGGGCCGGTTCATTCCGTTCGATGCGCTGGCGGTGTTGTTGACCGCCAAGCGTCGTGGGTTCCACGACGCCTGGCCGAACACCTACGTGGTGCGTCGCCGCTGAGGACCCGGGCGGCGAGGTTGAGCGACAGACCGCGCCGACGCGTTCGCGCGGGCTCAGTGGCTCGGCGGCGGCACCAGCTCGCTCTCGACCACCATGTCCAGCACATACGCCACCGACGGCGCGTCGGCCGGCGGATTCTTGATCTGGAACTTCTTCACCCGCACCACGTTGCGCACGCCGGCTTCGTGCTTGTAGCCCTCGATGTCCTGGTACAGGAAATGCCATTCGTTGCCGGGCTTGAGCGCCACGCCGTTGGCGTCGTAGCCGCGCTCGCGCACCCACAGGCACTGGTGATCGCGGATCAGCGGATGCGGGCAGGCGCGGCGCTGCGCGTCGACTTCCAGGAACACGGTCGCGCCGGCGCCGCCGTAGCGGGTTTCCGCGGTCGCTTCGCCGCTGAGGTTCAAGGTGTCGCCCGAGGCGGTGGTCAGGCGCAAACGCGGCTGCGGTGCATCGCCTTCGATCGCGAAGGTGTTGCGGCCTTGCAACTGCTGCGAGATCGCCGTGTCCATCTGCATCAGGCGCGGGTCCTGGCAGGCCATCAAGGTGGTCTGGAATTCCTTCACGTCCAACTGCGCGCCCTTGATCGCGTACTGCGCGCCGACGTGATTGCAGCCGCCCGACACGCCGAGCCGATCTTTGACGAAGCTCAGGGTGAGCGCGTACTTGCCTTCGCGCTGCAGCACCGCGATCGGCTTGCCGGCTTTGTCGGTCGCCGTCTCCACCGTCCAGCGGTAGCCGCCCAGGTCGATCGAACCGTTCGAGGCGGTGGCGGCGGGCGAAGCCGATTCGCTGGGCATGGCGGCGTCCTTGGCGTTGGCATCGCGGTTGTGCGACGGCGCGGCGCAGGCGGCGAGCAGCGCGGTCGACAAGGCGGCGGCCCACAGGGCGGCCGGGCGGCGAGGAGAGAGGCGCGAGGTAGTCATGGGCGGGGATGATCCGTGCTGCGTTGCGAAGACTGGATCAACGGACCGGAACCGGCGATGGGGTCAGCAGCGGGGTCGAGCGCATTCAGCCGCGAGCCAGCGCGAAGTGAACTGCGATGCGGCGCGCGTCATGGCGCCGACGCAGGTCACGACTCGCGCGGCTTGGCGAATTTCTCGGCCAGTTCGCGCTTTGCGCGTTCCAGGTCCAGGCCCGTTTCGGCCGCGGCATCCTCCGCGCTGTCTTCGCCGTCGAGCTCGCCCTCATCGGCCAGCACATCGTCCAGATGCGCGAGCAACTGCACGACATCGACCACCGCGCTTTGCATGCGCTCGTTCGGAAACACGCCCACCACCACGCCGGCCTCGATCATCGACGCGGCGGCGCGCTCGCGCCATACGCTCAACTCGCGTTCGGCCGGCGCGTAGGCCTGCAACTGCGGCGCGCGCACGAGCGAGGCGCGCGCGGTCGCCGCCGAAGGCCAGGCCGGCAACAGCTCCTGGCCGTCTTCGTCGAACAAGGTCAGCACGAATTCGCCCGACACCGCGACCCAGAACTTGCCGGTGCGCGCGACCGACTCCAGGAACGCGGCGTAGCGCTCGGCGCCGGACAACTGCACGTAGTCGAGCAACTGCTGTTCGGCGAGGCGGTCTTGTTCGTTCATCGATGCGATTCCGATGCGGGGATCAAAGGCGCCGCGCTCAGCTGCCCGAGGGCATCAGCAGCAACAGGGCCGCGCCGAACGCGACGCGGTAGACCGCGAACGCGGTGAAGCGATGGCTCTGGATATACCGCAACAGCCACTTCACCGCGATGAAGGCGGTCACCGCCGAGGCGACGAAGGCCACCGCCAGCGCGTTCCAGTCTTCATTGGCCGCGGCCGGCGTGCCGATCACGTGCATCAGCTCGTAGCCGCTGGCCGCGAACATGGTCGGGATGCCGACCAGGAACGCGAACTCGGTCGCCGCCGCGCGGCTGGTGGTGCCGGCGAGCAGGGCGATGAAAATCGTCGCGGCCGAACGCGAGGTGCCCGGGAACACCCCGGCCACGACCTGGGCGATGCCGACCAGCGCCGCCACGGTCCAGGTGATCTCGCTGCGCTCGCCCAGGGCGGCGGCGCGCTTGGCGGCGAAATGCTCGGCCGCGACCATCCACACGCCGCCCAGCACCAGCGCCCAGGCGATCGGGGTGACGTGATCGGGCAAGGTGAAACCGGCCTTCTTGACCGCGATGCCGAGCACCGCGGTCAGGCCGAAGGCCAGGCCGAGCTTGAGCAGGTAGTCGAGGTTGTCGCGCTGGGTGAAACCGGTCGCCAGTCCCCACAGCCGCTTCCAGTAGATCACCACCACCGCCAGGATCGCGCCGGCCTGGATCGAGATGTTGAACAGGTCCGAGCGGTGGCCGAGCCAGTGCTGGGCGATCAGCAGGTGGCCGGTGCTGGAGATCGGCAGGAATTCGGTGATGCCTTCGATGATGCCCAGAAGCAGGGCGGCTAGCAGGTCGGTCATTGGGGGAGGCGGGAATCGGGAATGGGGAGTCGGGAATCGGCGTAGTCGCGGGCGACTTCGCGGGGCGGGTCAGGATAGCCGAAAGATGGATCGCACTAAATTGGTGCCAATCAAGTGGGAAGTGATCCAAAAAGGTGCAATGCTGCGACGCGGGATAAACAAATCACTTTTTTATCAGTTAGTTAGGAATAAATAAAAGTTGGCACGCCGCTTGCTTATACCCAATGCAGGCGGCACCAACGCCCTCGCGTTGCACGATTCCCCCTTCCCGACTCCCAATACCGGAACAACCATGTCCCTCGAACACGTCGAAAAGCTCGTCAAGGACCACAAGGTCGAATTCATCGATCTGCGTTTCACCGACATGCGTGGCGTCCAGCACCACGTGACCTTCCCCAAGTCGATCGTCGAGCCGGCGCTGTTCGAAGACGGCAAGATGTTCGACGGCTCCTCGATCAGCGGCTGGAAGGGCATCAACGAGTCGGACATGATCCTGCTGCCCGACGCCTCGACCGCGTTCCTGGACCCGTTCACCGCCGATCCGACGATCGTGCTGACCTGCGACATCCTCGACCCGGCCACCATGCAGGCCTACACGCGCGATCCGCGCGGCGTCGCCAAGCGCGCCGAGGCCTACCTGAAGTCCAGCGGCATCGCCGAACAGGCGTTCTTCGGTCCGGAACCGGAATTCTTCATCTTCGACTCGGTGCGTTACGCCAATGAGATGGGCCACACCTTCTTCCATATCGATTCGGAAGAAGCCGCGTGGAACTCGGGCAAGGAATACGAAGGCGGCAACAGCGGCTACCGTCCCGGCGTGAAGGGCGGCTATTTCCCGGTCGCCCCGCTCGACTCGCTGCACGACATCCGCGCCGAGATGTGCAAGACGCTGGAGCAGGTCGGCATCGAAGTCGAAGTGCATCACCACGAAGTCGCCAACGCCGGCCAGTGCGAGATCGGCACCAAGTTCAACTCGCTGGTCGCCAAGGCCGACGAACTGCTGACGATGAAGTACGTCATCAAGAACGTCGCCCACCGCAACGGCAAGACCGCGACCTTCATGCCCAAGCCGATCGTCGGCGACAACGGCAGCGGCATGCACGTGCACCAGTCGCTGGCCAAGGCTGGCGTCAACCTGTTCTCCGGCGACGGCTACGGCGGTCTGTCGCAGATGGCGCTGTGGTACATCGGCGGCGTGTTCAAGCACGCGCGCGCGATCAACGCGTTCACCAACTCGGGCACCAACAGCTACAAGCGTCTGGTCCCGGGCTTCGAAGCGCCGGTGATGCTGGCCTATTCGGCGCGCAACCGTTCGGCGAGCTGCCGCATTCCGTACGTGGCCAACCCGAAGGCGCGCCGCATCGAAATGCGCTTCCCCGATCCGATCCAGTCGGGTTACCTGACCTTCGCCGCGCTGATGATGGCCGGCCTGGACGGCATCAAGAACCAGATCGACCCGGGCGCGCCGAGCGACAAGGACCTGTACGACCTGCCGCCGGAAGAGGAGAAGGGCATTCCGACCGTCTGCCATTCACTCGACCAGGCGCTGGAAGCCTTGGACAAGGATCGCGAGTTCCTCAAGGCCGGCGGCGTGTTCACCGACGACTTCATCGACGGCTACATCGCGCTGAAGATGCAGGAAGTGACCAAGTTCCGCGCTGCGACGCACCCGCTTGAGTACCAGATGTACTACGCAGTCTGATCGCATGAATCACTTCGCCTTCCCGCCACCCGCCTGCCGTCCCGATCGCCCGCGCCGCTTCGATGCGGCGCGGCGGGACGCCACGCGGCGGCGCGAGACGGCGATGCGCGACATGCGATGAACCAGCACACGGCCCGGGGCTAACGCTCCGGGCCGTGTCGCTTCCAGGGACGAAAACTTCCACCACGGGCGACGCCACGCGCCCACCGCGCACGACGACGCGCTTCGGCCGCCGTCGCGGGATCGTGTTTGCCTGAAAAACCCGCGACACGAAACGCAAAGCACTTCGGCAAGGCAAGCAAGACGACAAAAACGAGACACGTCCCAAGCACCCGCGCGAACCAGGAACACGACCCAAGCCACTGAGAGCCCAAGCCGTTCCCGCGCGCACGACCACCGCATCGACCACCACGCACACGCAGGAGGACACATCCAAGACGCAGGCGCGGACCGCAGAGTCCGACCGCGCGTCCAGCTCCGGTTCGAGCCAGGCACGAATCGCAGCGCAACATCGCAGCAATGACCGGGGAGGGGCCACCGCTTATGAGGAGCCTGCGTCATGTCGTCTCATCTCAAGACTGAATACGCTTATGCCGTCGCCAAGGCGACCACGGGCGTCAATGCCGAATCCGTCGGCGCGAATCCCGCTGGCCTGACCGTCATCGGATTCAAGGCCGCGCTCGTTGCCGCGCTCGCGCTGTCCGCCATCGCGGCCGGCAACGCGCAAGCCGGCACCACCGGTTCGATCAGCCTGACTTCGGACTACCTCTTCCGCGGGGTCTCGCAGACCAACCAAGAGCTTGCTCTGCAAGGCGGTATCGAATATGCGCACGACAGCGGTTTCTACGTCGGCGCCTGGGGAAGCAACATCAGCTGGCTGTCCGACACGGTCGTCGTCGGCGACGACATCTCCAGCAGCCTGGAACTCGACGGCTATCTGGGCTATCGCGGCAAGGCCGGCGAGATCTTCTCCTACGACGTCGGCGTGCTGACCTACTACTACCCCGGCGATTACCCCGGCGGCTTCAACAGCCCCAACACCACCGAGATCTACCTGGGCGGCACGCTTGCGCCCAGCGACACGGTGTCGGTTGGACTCAAGTACTCGTATTCGGTCACCGACTTGTTCGGCTATGCCGATTCCGACGGCAGCGGCTACCTCGACGCGAACCTCAACTGGACTTTCCAGCCGACCTGGACGCTCAACCTGCACGGCGGCAAGCAGTGGATCGAGCACAACAAGGCTTTTGAATACACCGACTGGAAGCTCGGGGTGACCAAGAGCTTCGAAAACGGCGTGTCGATCGCGGCGGCGTACAGCAGCACCGACGCCGAAGAAGCCCTGTACACCAACGCCCACAACAACTTCCTGGCCGACGACGCCTTCACCTTGACGGTGAGCAAGGCGTTCTGACCGCGCCCGCACCGCATCCACCCATCACGAACCACGGAGCTGCGAGATGAAACTGATCATTGCGATCATCCGCCCGTTCAAGCTCGACGAGGTGCGCGAGGCGCTGACCGAAGTCGGCGTCTCGGGCATCACCGTCACCGAAGTCAAAGGCTTCGGCCGCCAGAAGGGCCACACCGAGCTGTACCGCGGCGCCGAATACGTCGTCGATTTCCTGCCCAAGCTGAAGATCGAATGCGCCGTGCCCGACAGCCTGCTCGACGCGGCGCTGGAAGCGATCCAGAACGCCGCGCGCACCGGCAAGGTCGGCGACGGAAAGATCATCGTCCTGCCGGTCGAGAACACGGTGCGCATCCGCACCGGCGAACTCGACGACGACGCCCTTTGACTCCACGCCTGCGAGAGACGACATGAAATACGAAACGATGCTCGACCCCCGCTCGCGCGAGCGGGCGTTGCGAACCCTGGCCTGGAGCGCGTTGCCGCTCGCCGCGTTGCTGGCGCTGAGCCCGGCGCACGCGCAGGACGCCGCGGCCGCCGCCGAAGCGGCCAAGCCCGTCGTCGACAAAGGCGACGTGGCCTGGATGCTGACCTCGACCCTGCTGGTGCTGCTGATGACGGTACCCGGCCTGGCCTTGTTCTACGGCGGGCTGGTGCGTTCCAAGAACGTGCTGTCGGTGCTGATGCAGGTGCTGGCGGTGTTCTCGCTGCTGGTGTTGCTGTGGGTGGTCTACGGTTATTCGCTGGCGTTCAACGGCGGCAATGCCTTCATCGGCAATCTCGACAAGCTGTTCCTCAAGGGCGTCAACAAGGAATCGCTGGCGGCGACGTTCACCGCCGGCGTGTCGCTGCCCGAATACGTGTTCATCGCCTTCCAGTCGACCTTCGCCGGGATCACCGGGGCGCTGATCGTCGGCGCCTTCGCCGAACGCATCAAGTTCTCGGCGGTGCTGCTGTTCTCGGCGCTGTGGTTCACCTTCGCCTACCTGCCGATCGCGCACATGGTCTGGTACGGGCCGGACGGTTTCCTGTTCGCCAAGGGCGCGATCGATTTCGCCGGCGGCACGGTGGTGCATATCAACGCCGGTGTCGCCGGCCTGGTCGGCGCGTACTTCGTCGGCAAGCGCGTGGGTTACGGGCGCGAGGCGATCAAGCCGCACAACGTCACCTTCACCATGATCGGCGCGTCGCTGCTGTGGGTGGGCTGGTTCGGCTTCAATGCCGGCTCCAACCTGGAAGCGACCGCGGGCGCGGCGCTGGCCTTCCTCAACACCTTGCTGGCGACGGCCGCCGCGGCGTTGGCGTGGAGCCTGGTCGAGAAGGTGATCAAGGGCAAGCCGTCGATGCTCGGCGGCGCGTCGGGCGTGGTCGCCGGATTGGTCGCGATCACCCCGGCCTGCGGCACGGTCGGTCCGTTCGGCGCGATCGCGATCGGCGCGATCGCCGGCGCGGTGTGCGTGTGGGGCGTGCATGGCCTCAAGCGTCTGCTGCGCGCGGACGATGCGCTCGACGTGTTCGGCGTGCATGGCCTGGGCGGCATCATCGGCGCGCTGCTGACCGGCGTGTTCAGTTCGCCGTCGCTGGGCGGCTTCGGCCTGGGCGCGGGCAACGACACCATCGCCGCGCAGGTCGGCGTGCAGGCGCTCGGTATCGGCATCACCGTGGTCTGGTCCGGCGTGGTGTCGGTGATCGCGTTCGCGCTGGTGAAGCTGGTGGTCGGCCTGCGCGTGCCGGAAGAAGCCGAGCGCGAAGGCCTGGACATCACCACGCATGGCGAGACGGCGTACGAAAGCTGATCGTCGCCACACGCGTCACGCCTGCCGCTTCAAAGCCCCTCTCCCGCGTGCGGGAGAGGGGTTGGGGTGAGGGAATGCATGAAATGAGGAAGGCGTAACACGGTCGTGGACCCTCACCCTACCCTCTCCCGCAAGCGGGAGAGGGCTCATCGACGCGCCGCCTCAGCGACGTGGATACTCAATCCATCGCATCGAACCGCAACTCGCCGTCGTAGCCGCAACTGAGCAGCCGCCCATCGGCAAGTTCGATCGCATCGGTGGCGAAGTTCGCATGCCGGCGTTCGGCGATCACTCCGCCGCGTTCGAGCGACCACAGCCGCACACGCCCGTCCTCGCCGCAGCTGACCAACCGACCGTCGTCCAGCCAGCGGACCCGGCGCACCGCCGCGTCGTGCGCCTGCCAATCGCGGACCGCGACGAAGCGACCGCCGTGCAGTTCGAGCAGCCGAACCCGCCCGGCGATGTCGCCGATCGCGACGCAATGCGTCGCGAGTGATCCGCGCGACGGCGGATTGACTCGTGCATCCACACTGCGCAGCGGCGTCGCTCCGCTCCACACATCCAGACAGCTCTGCGACCGCGCATCCCACAACCGCAGTTCGCCGTCTTCCGAAGTGCTGACCAGACGCCCCGCATCGAGTCCGCACAACGACCACACCCAACCGCGATGACCGCGCAAGTCGCCGACATGCTCACCGTCCCGCGACCACAACGCGATGCGCGCATCGGCGCCGCCGCTGGCCAGCCACCCGTCGTCGAGCCGCAGCAGCGACAGCACCGCCGCATCGTGCGCGGCGACTTCGCCGACGCACTCGCCGCGGCGCAGATCCCACCAGCGCAGGCTGCGATCGCGCGATACCGAGGCCAAGCGATCGCGGCCGACTTCGCACACGCCCAGCACCGACTGCCGATGATCGAGCAGTCGCGCCTGCAGCGCGCCCTCGGGCGACCATACCCGGATCGCCGCATCGCGCCCGCTGCTGACGATGCGCCCGTCGCGCAGGCGCGCCAGGCTCCACACATAACCGTCGTGGCCCGGTGAGAACGCGGCCGGTGCCGCAACCGGCGCCGGCCGCTCGCGCCGGTACAACAGATCGCTGCGCAGGATGTGCTTGACCCCACGCGTGACCGCTTCGCCGGCATGCCACAGCGCATGATCGAACACGATCAGCAGGCCGGCGCGCGGCCGCACTCGCGCGACGACCGGCGGCGCGTCGTCGGCTCCGCCTTGCGGGCCTTGCGCATAGAACACGGTGTCGCCGCCGTCGAAGGCCTCGCCGTCGGTGAGATAGATCATGAACGTCAGGCGCGTGCGCTCATCGGCGCCGCGGTGATGCACGCCGTCCTGATGGATGTTGAAGCGCTGGCCCAGCCGATAGCGGCACAGGCGCAGCCGTTCGTTGAGCGCGTGCAGGCGCCAGCCGGCGCCGTCGGCATCGACCAGCCGCTCGGGCGCGTACGCGCGCAGGCGTTCGAACAGACGACGCGCGAGCGCATCGTCATCGAGCACCTGGCGATCGTTGTTGCGGTACGAAGGCGGATAGTCGCTGCCGGCGCCGACGAAACCGCGCGCTTCGGCGGCATCGATCAGGGCTGCGCATTCCTCGGTGTTGAGGAAACCGTGGACCAGCAGGCAATGGCCCATGGCCGCAGGCAGCGGCTGCTCGGTGTCCAGCTCGGCAGGCGCGGTGGCGAGCGGCCTGGCAAGCTCGTTGTCTTGGGCAGGCAAGGGCCTGCCGGCCCGCGAGGGCTGGAGCGGTTGGGCTGCGGCGTTCATGACAAGACTCGATAAGGCGGCGAACCAACGGGTTCGCCCGGCCGCGGCGATGCGCTCGCTGCCGACCTTACTCCGGCCGGTGGCGGCCGTCGAGAGCGAGCGGCGACACGCGCCGACACGCGCGCGTGGAAACGACTTCGCAGCGCGAACGGTTCACCGGCGGCGACGGATCGCATGCTTCGATCGACGCAGCGCGCGATTGCCTTGCCACTATCGGTTGCATCCGCCGCCGCGTGTGCGATCGCGTGGTTGCGCATTTCACATCCGCCGTCGCAGTTACTTTTGATCGATGCGAATCGCTTATGCAGTCCGCGCACGATGGAGCGCGACGAAGACGCATACGAAAGTGGCGTAGTCAATGCACACACCGATAAAAACGAAGTGCAATCCATGACCCGCATCAACGAATCGCTTGTGACGAATAACGTTTTATGAGTTGTCGAATAAATATTCCCGTCTAGGCTGCGTAACGCGGACATAGCGCTGTCCGCCGACACGTCCGGACGCACTCGCGTAAGACAGTCATTCAGCTCTATCGCGAGATGGGGACCAGGACGGTTCCGCCGCAACCTGCGGCCAACGAAACCTCACGGGAGTTTCGCAATGTCTTCGCACCTCAAGCCTCGTCTGCACCTGCTTGCGCTCGCCACTGTCGCCGTTCTCGCCGCCGCGCCGGCATTCGCCGCCGATCGCGTCAATCTCACCAGTCTCGATCCCGACCGGCCGGTGGCCGGTTTCATCGTCGCCTACAAGTCGGGCACGCCCAAGAGCCTGGATCTGCAGCGTCAGCTCGACACCGCCGTGCGCACGCTCGGCCAGAAAGACCTGACCATCAAGCGCGTACGTCCGGTCTCGACCGGCGGCGAGCTGATCGAAGTCAGCCGTCCGCTCGACGTCGTCGCCGCGACCACATTGATGCAGCAGATCGCGTCCAATCCCGACGTGGCATACATCGAGCCCAATTCGTGGTTCACCGTCGCCTTGACGCCGAACGATCCCAACTATCCCTCGCAGTTCGGCCTGAGCGGCACCTGGGGCATTCGCGCCAACACCGCCTGGGACAACACCTATCAGGGCCAGGGCACGATCATCGCGGTGGTCGATACCGGCATCACCAGCCATCCGGATCTGGCCGCCAACCTGACCTCGCCGCTCGGCTATGACTTCATCAGCAACGTCACCGCCGCCGCCGACGGCAACGGCCGCGACAGCGATCCGAGCGATCCGGGCGATTTCTGCAGCCCGAATCCGTCGAGCTGGCACGGCACCCACGTGACCGGCATCGCCGCGGCGGTGACCAACAACGCGGTCGGCGTCGCCGGCACCGCGTTCAAGGCCAAAGTGCTGAGTGTGCGCGTGCTCGGCAAGTGCGGCGGCAGCCTGGCCGATATCGCCGACGGCATCACCTGGGCCTCGGGCGGCACGGTCGCCGGCGTGCCGTCGGTCGGCGCCAACAAGGCCACCGTCATCAACATGAGCCTGGGCGGCAGCGGCGTGTGCAGCTCGACCTTCCAGACCGCGATCAACGGTGCGGTCCTGACGCGCGGCGTGACAGTGGTCGTAGCGGCCGGCAACAGCAACGCCAACGCGGCCAACTTCCAGCCGGCCAGCTGCGCCAACGTGATCAACGTCGGCGCCACCACCTCGGCCGGCGTGCGCGCCAGCTTCTCCAACTGGGGACCGTCGGTGGACGTGGCGGCGCCGGGCGCGAGCATCCTGTCGACGCTCAACACCGGCACCACCACGATAGGCTCGCCGACCTACGTGAACTACAGCGGCACCTCGATGGCGGCGCCGTTCGTGGCCGGCGTGGTCGCGCTGATGAAGTCCAAGCCGGGCGGCGCGAGCCTGACGCCGGCGCAGATCGAGACGATCATCAAGGCGCCCGCGAACATAACGCCGTTCCCGTCGGTGCAGAACCCGGCGATCGGCTCGGGCATCCTCAACGCGGACAAGGCGACCGACGCGGTTCCGTAAGTCCGGTCCGTGCTCGCGCGCAGTACCACGGAACCCCGGCTTCGGCCGGGGTTCTTTGTGCATCGCCCGGGTCGCGCCGATCGCCTGCGACCTCGCGCGACCGAGCGCGCAGCGATCTCGCGCATCCGTATACGATCCGGCCCCGCGCAATCCCTTGATGCATTGCGCAATCGCGCACGCGCCGATTCACGCAATGCGATGACGACGGCGCTGCTCAGTCGCGCGCATCGATGCCGACTTTCGTCGCGGGCACCATGGCGCGCCGCGCGTCGAAAACACGCTGTGCGCGCATGAACGCGCAACGCGCGTGATTGCCATCACGCTCCGGCGGGGCCGATGTCGCCACCGCGTCGCGCTCGTGATTGTTTCGCGCGGTCATGTTGCATCGCCGCATCGGTGTCTTTCGGTTGACAGCGCTGTCATGGCCGCGCTACAAGCTTCCCGCACGGCTACCGGCCGGCTGCGCATGCGCGCGCTCGGGTCTGGGTTGCTCTCAAGCACGACAACACGATCGGCCTGCAAGCCGACACCGGGAGGGGACGTTTTGATGAAGGTGTCCAAGCAGGCGCGCGCGCGCTGTTCGAACTTGAGTTTCGCGATCTTCGCCGTGTTGCTGGCCGGGCAGGCCGCCGCCCAGGACGCCGCCGCGCCGGCCGATACGAAAGCCGCATCGGACACGCAAGCCACCGACCTGGATTCGGTGATCGTCACCGTCGAACGCCGCGAACAGAGCCTGCAGAAGTACGCCGGCACCGCGCAGGCGTTGTCGCAGGACGATCTGCGCGGCCTGGGCATCAACAACGAACTGCGCCAGCTCCAGGTCGCCGTGCCCGGCCTGAGCATCGCGAATCAAGAGGGCGCGACCGAAGTCTTCATCCGCGGCGTGGGTTCGTCCAACAACACCGAACTCGGCGATCCGGGTGCGGCGCCGCACGTCAACGGCGCCTACATCCCGCGGCCGCGCGGCCTGGGCGGCATGTTCTACGATCTGGAACGCGTCGAAATCAACAAGGGCCCGCAAGGTACGCTGCGCGGCCGCAATGCGCTGGCCGGAACGCTCAACATCGTGACCAAGCGGCCCGAACTGGGCGGCGATTTCAGCGGCTACGTGCAGGGCGAAGTCGGCAACCGCGATCAGACAGGCTACGAGACCGCGCTGAATTTCCCGCTCGGCGACTACGCCGCGCTGCGCTTTGCCGGCTACCACATCGAGAAGGAAGCCGGCTTCAAGAACGCCGGCCTGTACCAGCATCTCAAACCCGCCGGCATCCAGGACGACAGCGCCGGGCGCCTGTCGTTCCTGTACGAACCCGACGACAAGCTGTCGGTGTTCGCGATGCTCGACGTCGGCCGCGAACTGGGCACCGGCTATCCCGGCGCGGGCGTGTTCGAAGCCGCGCAGGCCGGCTTCAAGCCCGACGACATCGACATGCGGTCGGTGGTGTACCGCGGCGTGCAGGGCAAGGTCGACAACAAGCTGTGGGGCTTCCAGGGCACGGTGCGCTACGACTTCGGCGGGGTGAACCTGGAATACAACGGCAGTTATCGCGACGTCGATTATTTCCAGATCAACTCCGGTTCGGTCGGCAACACCTGGCCCGGCCGCGATCTGAGCCTGCGCCCGCCGGGCGCGCCGGCGAGCGCGGGCGGTATCGACTACGACGTTTTCAACACCAACTACCTGCAGGCGCGTTCGCAGGCGCAGACCCACGAACTGCGCCTGTCGTCCGACGACGACGCGCGTTTCCGCTGGACCACCGGCGGCTTCTATTTCCACGAGAAGCAGCAGGTCGGTTTCATGTCGCTGACCGACAAGGGCGCGTTCTACTCGGGCACCGAATTCACCATGCCCGATGTCGACGGCAAGTCGTGGGCGGCGTTCGGCGACGGCACCTTCGACGTCAACGAGCGCTTGCGGGTCAAGGGCGGCCTGCGCTACACCGACGAGCGCAAGTCGCGCGACGGCATCGGCGGCAACTGGACCATCGGCCTGGGCGGCGACGGCGGCGTGTTCCAGACCCGATTGGGCACCGAAGGCTTCAAGCCGACCTTGCTCGACCGGCCCAATTTCAACACCACCGGCCTGACCAGCAATGCCGACATGGCGCGCTTCCTGTTGCAGGGCATCGTCCAGGCCGGCGCGCGCGACACCATGCAGCAGCAGTTGCAGGGCATCGTCGACGGCAGCCGTCCGAACGGCACCTGCATCGATCGCCCCGATATCGGCGGCAACACCGTCGACTGCCCGGCCAACGGCCAGCACAGCTTCATCGCACTCGGCATTCCGTCGGAACAGCACGGCTCCAGCGCGTTCGACTTCCTCGACTGGCGGGTGGGCTTCGAATACGACCTGAGCGATCGCAACCTGCTGTACGCGACGGTTTCCACCGGCCACAAGGCCGGCGGTTTCAACGACAGCTTCGACGTCAACGCGATCCCGGAGACGTACAAGCCCGAGGAACTGACCGCGTTCGAAATCGGCTCGAAGAACAGCTTCGAATTCCTCGGCCGCACCTCGACCTTCAACATCAGCGGTTTCTACTACGACTACGCCGATCAGGTGTTCCAGGACCTGACCGTGATCGCGTTCAATCCCGACGGCGAAGCCACCGGCTTCGCTTTGGTCAATCGCAACGTCGGCAAGTCCGAGTTGTACGGCATCGAGGCCGAGAGCCGGCTGCGATTCGGCGGCGGCTTCACCCTCGACCTCAACGCCCTGTACTTGCAGACCGAAATCAAGAAAGGCGTGGTCGCCGACGTGCGCAGCCAGGACTTCGGCAACGGCGGCATCACCTCGCAGATCGACCTGACCGGCAACGAGCTGCCGCTGTCGTCGAAGTTCACCTTCAACGCGCGCCTGCAACACGCCATCGATTTCAGCCGCGGCACCTTCGACTGGCAGGTGCTCGCGGCCTATCGCTCCTCGTTCTTCCTGACCCAGTACAACGATCGCGACGTGACCTTCCTGCGCGACACCCAGGGCACGGTCGACCGGATCGAGGATGCGGCCACGGCCGGTTTCCCGGACGAGCAGAAGGGCTTTACCCAGATCAACGCCGGCGCCGGCTTCACCACCCTCGACGGCGCGTGGCGCTTCGAGCTGTGGGGCAGCAACCTGACCAACAAGGACGTGTCGCAGAAAGCGCTGGTCGGCTCAGGCGTCAACGTGCGCTTCCTCAACGATGCGCGCAGCTATGGCATGAGGGTGCGTTGGAATTTCTGATCGCCGCCCGCAGGCGTCCGGCTTCGCCGCTTCGATCCGCGCACACCCCCATGGTGCGGGGGTCGGGGCGGCGGGGGTTTGTTGTTGCGCCTGACGATGCGGGGACGGCGCGACAACGAGATTCCGGCGTCTATCCAAGACGTCATTCCCGCGAACGCGGGAATCCAGTGACTCTGACGCTGCCGCACGAAAGTCGCTGGATTCCCGCGTTCGCGGGAATGACGAATTGAGAGATTCGAAGCGACATTCAATGCCCGACAAACGACAAACGACAAACGACAAACAACAGGCAATAAACCATCCGCAACACCGCCCACACCCCGCGGAGTTCCATGAAACTTCCCTTGCTCGACACCATCATCGTCCTGGTCTACCTCGCCGGCGTGTTCGCCCTCGCGCAATGGGTCTCGCGCGAAAAGGCCGGCCACGAGAAAACCGCCAAGGACTATTTTCTCGCCAGCAAGTCGCTGCCGTGGTGGGCGATCGGCGCGTCGTTGATCGCGGCCAACATCTCGGCCGAACAGATCATCGGCATGTCGGGCTCGGGCTATGCGCTGGGATTGGCGATCGCCTCCTACGAATGGATGGCGGCGGCGACGCTGCTGGTCGTCGGCAAGTTCTTCCTGCCGATCTTCCTGCGCAACGGCATCTACACCATGCCGCAGTTCCTGCAGGAGCGGTACGGCAACCGCATCCGCACCCTGATGGCGGTGTTCTGGCTCGGGCTGTACGTGTTCGTGAACCTGACCTCGATCGTGTGGCTGGGTTCGCTCGCGGTGGCGCAGGTGACCGGCATGGACCAGATGCTGGCGCTGGCGCTGCTCGGATTGTTCGCGCTCGCCTATCAGCTGTACGGCGGGCTCAAGGCGGTGGCGTTGACAGACATCGTGCAGGTCGCGCTGCTGGTGCTCGGCGGGCTCATGGTCGCCGGCCTGACCCTGAGCAAGATCGGCGACGGCGCGGGCGTGCTGGCCGGTTTCAACAAGCTCATGGCGACCCATCCGGACCACTTCAAGATGATCCTGTCGCCGGACAATCCGCACTACAAGGACCTGCCCGGCATCGGCGTGTTGCTCGGCGGCTTGTGGGTGATGCACGTGAGCTACTGGGGTTTCAACCAGTACATCATCCAGCGCGCGCTCGCGGCCAAGGACCTGCGCGAGGCGCAGAAGGGCATCGTGTTCGCCGCCGGGCTCAAGATCATCCTGCCGATCATCGTGGTGCTGCCGGGCATCGCCGCGCTAATGCTGGCGCCGGGTTTGCAACGCTCCGACGATGCCTATCCGGCGATGATGACGCTGCTGCCCAGCGGCGTGCTCGGCCTGGTGTTCGCGGCGCTGGTCGCGGCGATCGTCGCTTCGCTGGCGTCGAAGATCAATTCGGTCGCGACCATCTTCACCCTGGATTTCTACGCCAAGTACAAGCCGCAGGCGAGCGAGAAGCAGTTGGTGCGGGTCGGCCGCATCGCCGCGGCGGTGTCGATCGCGATCGCGATCGTGACCGCGCGGCCGCTGATCGGCGGCTTCGACCAGGGCTTCCAGTACATCCAGGAATACACCGGTTTCTTCACCCCGGGCATCGTGGTGATCTTCGTGCTCGGCCTGTTCTGGAAGCGCGCCAACGAAGCCGGCGCATTGGCCGCGGCGCTGGGTTCGTTCCTGTTGTCGCTCGCGTTGAAGTTCGCCTGGCCGGAGCTGCCGTTCGTCAATCGCGTCGGCGTGGTGTTCCTGCTCGCGGCCGCGCTGGCGGTGATCGTGTCGCTGGCGACGCCGTCGGGCGCCGGCCGCGACCGCATCCAGGGCGACGGGGTGAGCTTTGCGACTTCGCCGTCGTTCAATATCGCCGCGGTCGGTGTGCTGGCGATCCTGATCGCGCTGTACGCGCTGTTCTGGTGAAGGCGGCGGCGCGAACGTTCGCGTCCAGGCAGGTCGCGTCCACGTCGGTCGCGACCGCGCCGTCCGCGTACAGGCGCGCCGTACTCAGCGCAGCTGCGCAAGGCTTTTTCGCAGCGGGCGTGCGCGCTGTCCGCCGACGCGACGCCTCAGCGTCGACGCGGCGCGCGGCCCTTGCCGACCGGGCCGGTCGACTGGCGCAGCTGCAATTCGTAACCGGCGGTGATCATCTGGCCGCCGTCGGGCGCCTTGATCCGCTTGAACAGTTCGTGCGTGGCCAGGCGTCCCATTTCGCGGGTCGGTTGGCGCACCGTGGTCAGCGGCGGATAGATCTGACGCGAGATCGGCGTGTCGTCGAAACCGCACACCGACACGTCGCCGGGAATCGACAAGCCCATTTCGCTGGCGGTGCGGATCGTGCCGGCGGCCATGTCGTCGTTGGCGGCGAAGATCGCGGTCGGCGGGTTGTCCATCAGCAGCAGGCGCTGGGCGCAGATCGCGCCGGTGTCGTAGTGGAAGTCGCCTTCGATCACCAGGCTGGGGTCGTACTCGATGCCGGCCGCGGCCAGCCCGTCGCGGTAGCCGTTCAAGCGCCACTGGCTGGCGCCGTGCTCGGGATGGCCCTTGATGTGGGCGATGCGGCGATGCCCCAGCGACACCAAGTGCGCCATCATCTCGCGCACCGCGCGCTCCTCGTCGAGCACCACGCCGATGCGGCCGCCGCGCAGCTTGGGCGAGATGTTGGCGTAAGGAATGCCGAGCTGGCCGAGCCGCTTCATCAGCCCCGGGTGATCGGTCAGCGGCGGCGTCAGCACCAGGCCGTCGGCGCGCGAGTGCTGGATGATCTCGTCGACGTGGGCCACGAACTTGCGCTCGCCGTAGGTCACCGGCGCGAGCATCAGGTTGTAGTGGTGCGCGATGCAGGCATCGAGCATGCCGGCCTGCACTTCCATCAGGTAGTTGCTCGACGGGTTGTCGTAGAGCAAGGCGACCAGGTACGAGCGCTGGCCGGCGAGGCTGCGCGCGGACGGGTTGGGCCGGTACTGGAGCTTGCGCGCCGCGGCTTCCACGCGCTTGCGCGTTTCCTCGCTGACGTTGGGTTCCTGGTTGAGCACGCGCGAGACGGTCTTCATCGACACGCCCGCCGCTTCCGCCACATCTTCGATGCGAACCCGCATAGCCGGTCGTTTCCCTTGTCGCGTGTTCTGCGTATTTTGCCAGATCGCGCGGCCAATACTGCCATCCATCGCGCAACGCCGCATCGGCTTATGGCGCATATCGTCATTACGGTCACCAGGAGCACTGCATGAAGGCATCCACCCGCGGCCACGCGTCCGCCGTCATTCCATCGATCCAAAGCCGCTGGCCGGCGCGCCGGCGGCTGTCCGGATGCCTGGCCCTGGCCTTGCTGTGCGGGCCGGTGGCGGCCGCCGACGGGGTCAAGCCCGACGCGGCGACGATCGATCCGGCCCACTGGCCGGCGCTGAAGGCGCCGATCCCGCGCGACGCCAGGCTGGAAGCGCGGATCGCCGCGCTGCTGGCGAAGATGAGCGTGGAGGAGAAGGTCGGCCAGATCGTGCAGGCCGACATCAACAGCGCCACGCCCGAGGACGTGCGCAAGTACCACATCGGCTCGGTGCTGGCCGGCGGCAATTCCGAACCCGGCGGCATTTCCGAGCCGGGCGGCAATTACGCCGCGCCGCCGCAGGAATGGCTGGACATCGCCGACAAGTTCTACAACGCATCGATGGACGCCAGCGACGGCAAGGTCGCGATCCCGATCATCTTCGGCATCGACGCGGTGCATGGCCACAACAACCTGATCGGCGCGACGCTGTTCCCGCACAACGTCGGCCTGGGCGCGACCCGCAACCCGGACTTGATCCGCCGCATCGGCGCGGCGACCGCGGCCGAGGTGCGCAGCACCGGCATGGAGTGGACCTTCGCGCCGACCCTGACCGTGCCGCGCGACGATCGCTGGGGCCGCACCTACGAAGGCTATTCGGAAGATCCGCGGGTGGTCGCCAGCTATGCGGCCGCGGCGATCGAAGGCCTGCAGGGCAAGGTCGGCACGAAGCAGTTCCTCGACGGCTCGCACGTGATCGCCTCGGCCAAGCACTTCCTCGCCGACGGCGGTACCTTCGAAGGCCGCGATCAGGGCGATGCGAAGATCAGCGAAAACGAACTGCGCGACGTGCATGGCGCCGGTTATCCGCCGGCGTTGAAGGCCGGCGCGCAGACAGTGATGGCCTCGTTCTCGAGTTGGCAGGGCCGCAAGATGCACGGCAATGCCGATCTGCTGACCGGCGTGCTCAAGCAGCGTATGGGTTTCGACGGCTTCGTGATCGGCGACTGGAACGCGCACGGCCAGCTGGACGGATGCAGCAACGAAAACTGCGCGGCTGCGTTCAACGCCGGCGTCGACATGTTGATGACGCCCGACAGTTGGCGCGGCTATTACGACAGTGCGCTCAAGCAGGTGAAAAGCGGTGAGATCAGCATGGCCCGGCTCGACGATGCGGTGACCCGGATCCTGCGGGTCAAGCTGCGCTTGGGCCTGTTCGAAGCCGGCGCGCCGTCCAAGCGTCCGCTGGGCGGCAAGTTCGAGCTGCTCGGCAGTCCCGAGCATCGCGCGATCGCGCGCCAGGCAGTGCGCGAGTCGCTGGTGCTGCTCAAGAACGACAACCGCGTGCTGCCGATTTCGCCCAAGGAGCGCGTGCTGGTGCTCGGCGACGGCGCCGACAACATCGCCAAGCAATCCGGCGGCTGGACCTTGAACTGGCAGGGAACCGGCCTGAAACCGTCCGATTTCCCCAATGCGCAGTCGATCTGGACCGGCCTGCGCGAACAGATCGAAGCCGCCGGCGGCCACGCCGAACTGGCAGTGGACGGCAAGTACAAGGACAAGCCCGACGTCGCGATCTATGTCTACGGCGAAGACCCGTATGCCGAATTCCAGGGCGATCTGCGCACGCTCGCGTTTCGTCCGACGCGCAATCCCGAACTGGAGACGATCAAGCGGCTCAAGGCCGACGGCATCCCGGTGGTGAGCGTGTTGTTGTCGGGCCGGCCGTTGTGGGTCAATCGCGAGATCAACGCCTCCGACGCGTTCGTCGCCGCGTGGTTGCCCGGTTCGGAGGGCGCCGGCATCGCCGATGTGCTGCTGCGCAACGATCGCGGCGGCATCGCCCACGACTTCAAGGGCAAGCTGTCGTACTCGTGGCCGCGCACCGCGGTGCAGGTGGCGAACGTCGGCGACAAGGACTACTCGCCGCAGTTCGCGTTCGGTTATGGCCTGACTTACGCCAAGGACGCGAAGGTCGGCGTATTGCCGGAAGACCCGGGCACGGCCGATATCGACCAGCGTTCGATGCAGTTCCTCGGCCGGGGCGCGTTGCCGCGCGGATGGACCTTGCGGGTGGATTCGCAAGGCAAGCCGTCGCAGGCGATCAAGCCGCCGCTGGCGTCCGCCGACGGCGCGATCGCGGTGTCGGCGGTCGACTACAAGGCGCAGGAAGATGCGTGGCGGGTCGATTGGAAGGGCGACGCGAAGGTCGAATGGGTCGCCGACGCGCCGCTGGAACTGGTGCGCGAAACCAATGGCGATGTGCAGTTGCTGATCACCTTGAAGGTCGATGCGGTCGGCGCGGGCGATGCCAACCTGCTCGCCGCGTGCGGGCCTAAGTGCGAAGCGAAGGTTCCATTCGGCGAGATCCTGCGCGGCTTTCCGCGCGGGCAATGGCAGCGCATCGGCGTGCCGCTCAAGTGCGTGCGCGCGGCCGGCGCGGACATGGGCAAGCTGATCGTGCCGTTCGGTTTGCAGGCATCGAAGGGGACGTCGATCACCTTGCATGAGGTCGCCTACGGAACCGATGCGGAGCAGGTGGTGGACTGCAAGCGCCAGTGACACGCGTCGACAACAAGGGTCAGTAACGCGCCTTACCGATTTGGCGAGCCGCGTTACCCGCATATCGTCGAACCGCCGCGCATCCCCTCCCTCTCCCGCTCGCGGGAGAGGGCCGGGGTGAGGACCAGCGCCAACCACACCCCTGGACACTTTGTCCTGGGGCAGTTTGCCGCAGTGCCGCCGCGCGCCCGCGGGTTTAGGATGCCGCGCATGAACGCATCGATGTTTGCCCGACCCGTTCTCGGCGGCCCGACCGCCGGCGGCCTGATCGTCGACGACGACGCGGCCTATGCCGCGACCTTGCAGCGCAGCCTGGCGCGACGCGGGATCGAGACCCGCACCGCCGCCAACCTGCGTCAGGCGCTGGACCTGGCCCTCGCGCAACCGCCGGGCTTCGCCTTGGTCGACCTCAAGCTCGGCGCGGAATCGGGCCTGCAACTGATCCGCCCGCTGCGCGAGTTGCGCGCCGACATGCGCATCGTCCTGGTCACCGGCTACGCCAGCGTCGCCACCGCGGTCGACGCGATCAAGCGCGGCGCCGACGACTACCTGCCCAAGCCGGCCAGCGTCGCCGCCATCCTCGCCGCGCTCGGCCTGGAACCGCACGACGGATCGCCCCTGCCGATCGCGCCGGACACGATGACGCCGCTGCGGCGGCTGGAGTGGGAGCACATCCAGCAGGCGCTCAACGACACCGGCGGCAACATCTCGGCGACCGCGCGATTGCTGGGCATGCATCGGCGCTCGCTGCAGCGCAAGCTCGGCAAGCGGCCGGGGCCGGAGCGCAGTTCGATCGGGTTGTGAGTCGCCGGTGGCGCGTTCCTCGCGTGGTCGCTCGCCTCTTCGCTGCGCATCCCGCCCGATCCGGCGCTGCGACGAGGGCTACCTGTAGGAGCGGCGCAAGCCGCGACCGCCATGCGGCCGATTGCGTCGTTGCTGTCTGAAGGGTAGTCGCTACGATTGTCTGACAGCGGTTTGCGCCGTCGGTGTGGATTCGCGGTCGCGGCTTGCGCCGCTCCTACAGGTAGCCGCCAGGCAAGTGGCACGAGGGCCGGCTGTTGTGGGAGGGGTTTCAACCCCGACGCTTTCCGTTCCAATAGTTGTGATTCATCGCAATCTGACCGAAAAGCGTCGGGGCTCAAGCCCCTCCCACAAAAAACTTCGCTGCGTCCGAGCTGGCTTGAGAGGCTGAGTAGCGACCGACGCGTTTCTCGCGTGGCCGCTCGCCTCTTTGCTGCGCATCTCGCCCGATCCGCCGTTGCAGCGAGCGCTACCTGTAGGAGCGGCGCAAGCCGCGACCGCCATGCGGCCGATTGCGTCGTCGCTGTCTGAAGGGTGGTTGCTACGATTGTCTGATAGCGGCTTGCGTCGTCGGTGCGGATTCGCGGTCGCGGCTTGCGCCGCTCCTACAGGTAGCCGCCAGGCGGCACGCGTGCTGGCTGTTGTGGGAGGGGCTTTAGCCCCGACGCTTTTCGTTCCGACTGTCGTGATTCATCGCAATCTGATCGAAAAGCATCGGGGCTAAAGCCCCTCCCACAAAAGACTTCGCGGCTTCGCGGGTTTTCGGTGTTTGAGTATTCAAGCTCGCGATCAAGGCCCGCCCGCACCCAACGGCCGCACCGGCGCCTGCACGGTCTGCTCGCTGCGCTTGCCGCCCGCATCTTCGAACACCAAGGTCAGCGTCACTTGCTCGCCGGCGCTCAGCGGCCGCTTCAGGCCGATCAGCATCACGTGGTAGCCGCCGGGTGCGAGCGCGACCACCTGTCCGCGCGGCAGCGGCAAGGCGGCCACCTGGCGCATGCGTATCATCTGTCCCTGCATCGCCATCTCATGCACTTCGGTGGTCTGCGCCGCATCCGAACGCGCGCCGATCAGGCGCAGGTCACGGCTCGCGGTCAGGCGCATGAAGGCGCCGGTCGCGGTCTGCTGTGGCACGCTCGCGCGCACCCACGGCGCGTCCACCGCGACTTGCGCATGGGCGGCGCCGGACAGGGCCAGCGACAGGATCAGTGCGGCGATCGGTTGGGTCATCGTCATTGCAGGCTCACAGAATCTGGCGGAGGTCGTGCACGCAGTCGGGCGCGCTCTGTTCGTGGCGCAGCGCCAGGCGCAACACGCCGTCGGCGTCGTAGACGTAGCTCAGCGCCGAATGGTCAATGGTGTAGGTCGATCCGGTCGGCACCTTGGCGTAGATCACGCGGAAGGCCTTGGCCGTTTCGGCGATGCGCTCGGGGCTGGCGGTCAGGCCGAGGAAGCTGCGGTCGAAGGCCTGGGTGTAGGCGCGCAGCACCGGCGGCGTGTCGCGTTCCGGGTCGAGGGTGACGAACAGCACCTGCAGGCGCTCGGCATCGCGGCCGAGCAGTTTGCGGATCTGCACTGCGCGGGTCAGCGCGGTCGGGCAGACGTCGGGGCACAGGGTGAAGCCGAAGAACAGCAGCACCAGCTTGCCGCGGAAATCGGCGAGCGTGCGTTCGCGTCCGTCGGGATCAAGCAGGCGGAAGTCCTTGCCGAAATCGCGGCCGCTCAGGTCGATGCCGTGCAGCGACAGCGGCTTGCGGCCGCCGCAGGCCGACAGCACGGTGGCCGCGGCGAGGCCGGTCAGCAGGCGCCGACGCGCGAACGAACGCGGCAGGCGGGCGAGAGCGGTGGGGCGGTCGGGCACGGGCCACCTCGTCGATGCGGAAAGCGGCATTGCAGCATCGGCGCGGGATCGGCGGATGTGGCCGAGTGTCGCAGGCATGGCGTCGAGGGTATTTCGGCGGCGGGGTTGCGATACGGCGGGACCAGCCGATCGACGGGCCGCGGTGCGTCGTCGTTCGATCAGTTCGGACGCATCGCCCAGTCACTTCGATGCAAGCGACGCGTCAATACTTCGTTGGCACGTGATCGCGAACATCGATGCCGACAAAGCGCGCGCCTTGCGCGCTGCGCCGGTTCGCTTCAGGGATCGCGCACCACTCAACCGCCGGGGTACGGCGCATCGTCCCTATCCGGCGCCGCCCTCGATCTCGATACAGCGCGCCGCTTGCACGCCGCGCCGATTCGCTTCATAGATCGTGCATCGCTCGATCGCCGGGATACGGCGCATCGTCGCTACCCAGCGCCGCCCTCGTTATCGATACAGCGCGTCGCTTGCACGCTGCGCCGGTTCGCTTCATAGATCGTGCATCGCTCGATCGCCGGGATACGGCGCATCGTCGCTACCCAGCGCCGCCCTCGCTATCGATACAGCGCGTCGCTCACACGCCGCGCCGATCGGCCTCAAAGATCGCGCACCACCCAACCGCTGGGATGCGGCGCATCGTCGGTATCCAGTGCCGCCTGCGCGACCGCGTCGGGCGACTTGCCGTCGCGCCAGGCCGCGGCGATCGCGGCGAGGCGTTCGCGGGTCGCGCGGGTGTAGGCGCCCTCGAGTTCGTTCTGCGCATCGGCGGCGAGCTTCTGCGGGTACAGCGTGCGCGCGTCTTCGCTGCGGTTGAGCAGGGCGACCAGATGCGACAGCGCGCTGCGGAAGGTCGCCGCGCCCAGCGCGGTGCGCTGGGTGCGTTGCAGATGCCACACGGTCAGGTACTCGACCGGGCCGAGCAATCGCCGCGGCGTGGCGCCGAAGAAATGCCCGGACAGCGCGCTGACCGCGACCGGCCCGCTCGCGTCGGGCAGGCGGGTCGCGCCCCAGGAGCTCAGCGCGCCGCCGGGCAGGTCCATGCGCCGCAGCGCGGTGCCGAAGGTGTCGGCCAGCAGGCGCTGGGCGCGCGCATCGTCGCTTTCGGCGACCACGCCGAGCAGGCGGATGAACAAGGGATAGCGGTCCTCGCCGAGCCGGCGCACGACCCGCTTGAGCACGGTCAGGCGGTACTCGGGGTCGCTGTGCGCGGCGAGCGCCGAGATCAGGCGATCGGCGCCGGTGCGCAGGGCTTCGGCGGAGGGAGCGGTATCGTTCACGGAACAACGCGGGTGGCGGCGATGACGGCTAGCCTAGCGCAGGCGCGAGGATCGGCAGCGTGCAGGCGGCGGTCGCGCGGATGAGACGGGTGCCGCGCCGGGCTCAGGCGGTCAGCGAATCCAGCACCGCGTCGGCGCCGCGATCGGCTGCGGCGGACAGGTCCATCGACCCGAGTTCGCGCTCCAGGCCGCTGTCGCCCGAAAGCAGGCGCTCGCCCGCGGGCACGTCGCGCCAGGCGTCGGCGTTGAGCACGGTCTCGCCCGCATCGACCGCGGGCGGGGCATGGGCCGGAACCGCTTCGGCGACCGGCGAGGCGTGCTGGATCGGCTGGTCCGGCGTCGTCTCGCGCCCGCGCAGGGCTTCGAGCGCGGCCTGGCTGTCCAAGCCGGTGCGGTCGATGCGCGAGTCGGGGCCGATGCTGCTCATGCGGGGCGGGTCACGGGTGAAGTCGGGGGGATGGAAGGAATGTAGCGCCGGGGGGTGACTCGGCCAACTCGGGGTGACCCTAGGTGGGCCGGGGCGGTTCATGCCCGGCTTCACGGTAACTGGCCCGGGCGGCGAGGTTCGCGGCCGGGACGGCTTGAGGATACCGCGCTACCCGTGGCCAGCGGTTTGCTGACACTCGCCACTTCCACCCCGCACGACGCGTGCTAGCCTCGGTTTCCCCTCGCTGCAAGGGCCGCGCATGGCGAAGGACCAGGGCGCCGACAAGACCGAGCCGCCTACCCAGAAAAAGATCCGCGACGCGCGCAAGGAAGGCAACGTCGCCAAGAGCAAGGAGCTGACCAGCACCGTGCTGATGCTCGGCTGGGTGGTGTGCGGCTGGATGATGCTCGACTTCATGCGCGCCAAGATGATCCTGCTGTTCGACACCAGCCTCAAGGCGATCAACCAGCCCTTCGGCGACGCCCTGCGCGAGGTCGGCGCGACCGCGTTCGACACGCTGCTGTGGCTGTCGTTGCCGCTGCTGGGGATGGCGGTGTTCCTGGGCGTGGTGATCGAGTTCCTGCAGGTCGGGCCGGTGCTGAGCCTGGGCAAGGTCAAGCCCAGCATGGACAAGATGAACCCCGCCGAGGGGCTCAAGAAGATGTTCTCGGTCGACAACCTGGTCGAGCTGGTCAAGTCGGTGATGAAAAGCTCGGCGCTGATCGGCATCGGCGTGTTCGTGATCTACAAGATGCTCGCCCAGCTGATGATGCTGCCGTACGCGCCGGCCGAGGCGATGGGCTCGGGCATCTGGTACGGGCTGGTGCGGATCGTGATCTGGACGATCTTCGTGTTCTTCTTCGTCTCGGCGATCGACGTGTGGTACCAGAAGTTCTCCTACACCAAGCAACTGCGCATGAGCCGGCGCGACATCCAGCAGGAGGTCAAGGAGAGCGAGGGCGACCCGTACGTGAAGAGCCGGCGCCGGCAGTTGCATCAGGAGTGGTCTCAGCAGAGCATGCTCAATGCCGTCCGCCAATCCAATGTCGTCGTGACCAACCCCACCCACATCGCCATCGCCCTGCAGTACGAGCACGGCACCACCGACCTGCCGGTGGTGGTGGCCAAGGGCGAGGGTTACCTGGCCGAAGAGATCAAGCGCGCGGCCACCGAGGCCGGCGTGCCGATCCTGCAGAACGTGCAACTGGCGCGTGGGCTGCACGAGCATGTGGAGCTGGACGACTACATCGGCAACGAATTCTTCGAAGCCGTGGCCGAGGTGCTGCACTGGGCCGAGACCGTGCGCCGTCTGCGCGACGGCGATACCAGCGCGCCGGAGTTGCCGCCGCCGTTGGAGTGAGGTCGACGCAGAGCCGCTCGCGTCGTTCGCCCTGCCTCCGAAACTAAGCGCGATCCCGCCGCAGTTCCCCCAACCGAAGGGGTCCCCCCCTTTGAAAAAGGGGGCCAGGGGGGATTTGCTTTTGCTGTTTCGGATTAGAAGCTGAAGAGCAAAAGCAAAAGCAAATCCCCCACGTCCGCTTCGCGGCCGTTCGCCCCCTTTTCCAAATGGGGCAACAGCAACGGCGGGAGCAACAGCGAAAGCGAAACAACAACGGCTGCGGACTTCGCGCACCTACCGATCGATCAACCGCCAAACACCCGATTCAACGCATCCAGCAGCCCGCGGTTATCCGCCAGCCGATCCAGCACGATCTCCACATACACCCCCAGCATCAACAGGATGATCCACGTCGCCAGCCACGCCTTGATCGGCATGGTGATGGTGAACACGTTGAGCTGCGGCGCGAAGCGGTTGACCAGGCCGAACGACAGGTCGATCAGCAGCAGCACCACCATCGCCGGCGCGGCCAGCACCAGCAGCGCGGTCATCAGGTAACTGAACTGGCCGACGAACAACTCCATGCCGGCCTGGTGCAGGTTCGGGAAGAACGAGTTCACCGGCCACATCGCATAGCTCGACAGCAGCAGGTCGAGGAACACCAGGAACGCGCCGCTGGCCATGAACAGCCACGAGGCGAAGTGCGACAGGAAGTTGCCGTGCAGCGACGCCTGGTGGCCCTGGATCGGATCGAACACCTGCGCCAGGGTCATGCCGACCTGGGTGTCGATGACGTTGCCGGCGGCGCTGATCGCCCAGAACACCATGCCGTAGCAAAACCCGATCGACACGCCGATGAACAATTCCTTGAGGATGATCGGCGCCCACGAAAACGTGCCCAGCTCGTTCAAGGGCACTCCGTTCATCGCCACCGGGATCGCGATGATCGCCAGGCTGACCATGAAGCTGTTGCGCACCAGCGGCGGCATGTTTTCGTTGGTGATCAGCGGCAACATCATGAACGCGCCGATCACCCGCGGCAGCACCAGCCCGAGCGCCAGCATGATGTTGCCGACCGAATCGAAATTCATCGGCGTGCGCGCCGCGCGAGCGAACCGCCGCGCATCAGTGCCGGACCATGCCCGGGAAATCGAGGAAGATGCGGTCGGCGAAGGTGTAAAGGGTGCCGCCGATCATCGAGGCGGTCACGAACAAGGTCACCACGATCACGGTGAATTTGATCGCGTAGGCGAAGGTCTGTTCCTGCAGCTGGGTGGCGGCCTGGATGAAGGCCACGACCAGCCCGACCACGGCGGCGGCGACCACCGGCGGGCCCGACAGCAGCAGCGTCAGCCACAGCGCCTGTTTGGTCATTTCGAGCATGTCGCCCATTAGCGTGCTGCCGGGAATTGGGAATCGGGAATCGGGAATCGGAAAAGCGGGGCATCGGGTGTGGAGGGTGAATCGGCAAAGCGATGACGCCCGCTTTTACGATTCCCGATTCTCCATTCCCGATTCCCGGCCTCACCCGCCATAAGTCAACACCAAACCATGCACCAACTTGGCCCAGCCGCCGATCAATACGAACAGCAGCAGCTTGAACGGCAGCGACACGGTGGTCGGCGACAGCATCATCATGCCCAGCGACAGCAGGATGTTCGACACCACCAGGTCGATGATCAGGAACGGCAGGAAGATCAGGAAGCCGATCTGGAACGCGGCGGTGAGTTCGCTGACGGTGAACGCGGGGATCACCACCAGGAAATCGTTGACGCTGATGTCGGCGCGCGCGTTGGGCGGCAGCAGGCGCTGCGCGCTGCGCAGGAAGAACGCGCGCTCGGCGTCGCTGGAGTGCTTGATCAGGAAGCCGCGCAACGGCTCCTTGCCGGCGTCCATCATCTGCAGCAGGCGGGTGGTGTCCATCTTGCCGGTACCGCCGAGCAAGGCCGACGGCGCAGCCGGTCGTCTCGCACCGACGGCCGGTGCTGCGGCTTGCGCGGTGGCGGTGTTCGTCGTCGTCGTCGCGGGCGCGGCGGTCGGCGCGGCCGGAACCGTCGCTGTCGCGGCCGGAGTCGCCGCAGCGGGGGCGGCGCCCGGTGCCGCGGCGGCAGCCGGTGCCGGCGTGGTCGCAGTCGTCGCGGCCCCCGGCGTCGTCGCCGCGGCAGTCCCCGGCGGCTGACCCTGCGTCGCCGCGGCCACGGTCGTACCGCTCATGCGCGCGTTGATCGCGTCGTGGGTCTCCAGGATCACCGGATACATCACGTAGATCGACAGCACGATCGCCAGACCGTTGATGACCACGTTCGGCGGCACCTGCTGCAGGCCGAGCGCGTTGCGCAGCAGACTGAGCACCACCACGATCTTGGTGAACGAGGTCACCATCACCGCGACGAACGGCGCCAGCGCGAGGCTGACCACCGTGATCAGCACCAGCGCCGGCGAGAACGAACTGAAATCCATGGTTCAGCTCCAGGCGAGCAGGCGAACACCCAGGGTGTCGCCGACCGCGACGATTTCGCCGCGCCCCGCGTCGCGGCCGTTGGCGCGGATCACCACGTTCGCGCCTTCCAGCCGCGAGGGCAGCGCGAACACGTAACCGGGCTGGAAGCCGGCCAGGTCCTCGTAGCGGCATTCCAGCCGGCCCAGGTCGAATTCGAGGCGGACCGGAACCTCCGGTGCGTTGGGTTCGGCCGATTCGGGCGCGGCGTCGGTGTCGCTCATCGGGGAAGTCTCCTGATGCGTGGAAAGGGTCAAGGGCGGGCCGTCGATGCGCCAGCCGTCGGCGACCGGCAGCAGCGGCCAGGCATAGCCCGGTACCTGCGCCTGCACCGGCGGCGGCCGTTGGTAGTTGCCGATCACCAGCACGTCGCCGGGACGCAGCTGGCGCCATTGCGCGCGGCGCAGTTGCGGGCCTAGCCAGCGCAGCGCGATCGGCACCGGCAGATCGGTCCAGTCGCGGTAGCCGCCGGAGTCGTCGTCGCGCGCACGTTCGAAGATTTCGGCGCGGAACAACAGCCGTTCGACCCAGCCCGGCGGGATGCGCAGATGGCCGCGTACGCGCACCTGGCCGCCGCCGTCGGCGATGGTGAAGGCCAGCCACAGGCCGTCGAGGCTGGCGGTGTTGTGGGTTTGCAGGTTGTGCAGCGAGGTGTTGCCGTCGTCGACCACCGGGATCAGCGCGATGTCGAGCGCCTGGCTCAGCCGCACCAGCTGCGATTCGTGCGCCAGGCTCCAGGCGAGCACGCGCGAGCGGCCCTGGTAGTCGCTCCAGTGCAGGCCGGTGTCGGTATCGATCGCCAGCCCGCTGTCGAGCTGCAGCTTGATCCGCGCGCCGTCGCCTTCGAGGGTGACCACTTCGCCGTCGATCGCGCCGGCCTGGGCGAAGCTCAGCCAGCCGCCGTCGCGCACTGGCCAGCGTTGCGCGGCGCCGAACAACCCGCACAGCGCCTGCGCCTGCCACAGCGGCAGCGACGGCACCCGGCCGCGGATCGATCCGGCCGGCGCCTGCGCCGCGGCTTCGGAATAACTGTCATGCCCCGTCATCGGGCTGTGCGATTCATCCATGGCCCAATGCCACCTTCATCAGCTCGGGCAGCGAGCGTACTCCGAGTTTGTTCATCATGTTCGATCGATGCAGCTCCACGGTCTTGACGCTGATGCCGAGCACGTCGGCGATGATCTTGTTCGGCTTGCTCGCCACCACCAGGTCCATGACCTGACGCTCGCGCGGGCTGAGCTTGGCCAGCCGGTCGTCGCCGGCCTCGCTGCCGGCGTGGTTGCGCGCGTTGACGATCGCCGCGCGGATCGCATCGATCACGGCCTCGTCGCTGAACGGTTTTTCGAGAAAGTTGGACGCGCCCTTGCGCATTGCCTCGACCGCGAGCGGCACGTCGCCGTGCGCGGTCACGAACACCAGCGGCAGGCCGATCCCGCGCCGGCGCAGTTCTTCCTGCAACTGCAGCCCGCTCATCAGCGGCATGCGGATGTCGGAGACCAGGCAGCACGGCTGGGTGCCGTGGCGCTCGCCGGCATAGGCGTCCAGAAACGCCGGCCCGGAGGCGTAGGCCTGGACTTCGAAACCGGCCGTTTCCAGCAACCACGCGGTGGATTCGCGAAAGCCGTCGTTGTCGTCGACCAGGTAGATGCGTGCTTCGGTCATCGGCGATGCGCTCCTGGCCGCTGCCACCGGGCTCGACACGGTCGCGCGCCCCGCGGCGGTTTGCGCGGCGCGTACGACGCTCGTTTGGGCATGGGCTGGGTCACAGGCGGATCCTTCGCGGCGAATCGGGTGTTGCAGCACATGAACAGGTGGCCGGCCTCATCGCCTGCGTCCGCATCCCGATGAGTTTCAGCGAACGCGACGGTATAACCCGGCGGGCGGCCGTCGCGATGGTGACCTTTGTCATCTGTGATCGACCTGCACCGGATCGGCTTGGCGACTCCGCGGCCGGGCGCCGACGATATCCGCGGGCGAGCATCAAGTACGAGCCTCATAGCGGGGCAAGGTAAACCCGAACACGCTGCCGCCGCCTTCGCGCGGTTCGAAGAACAGCCGGCCCTCGTGGTATTCGATGATCGAGCGGCAGATCGCCAGGCCGATGCCCAGGCCGTCGGTCTTGGTGGTGAAGAACGGCGAGAACAGCTGGTCCTGTTCGGCCGGGCTCAGGCCGGCGCCGCGGTCGGACACGCGCACTTCGACCTGGTCGTCGAGGTTCATCCGCGCGTCGATGCGCAATTCGCGCCGCGCCGCGGGGATTTCGCGCATCGCCTCGATCGCGTTCTTGACCAGGTTCAGCAGCACTTGCTCGATCATCACCCGATCGGCGAACACCGGCGCGAGGTTGGACGGCAGGCCCAGGTCGATGCGCAGCTGCAAGCGCTCGGCTTCCAGCCGCAGCAGCTCCAGCACGGTGTCGGCGATCCGGCTCAGCTCGTGGGCGTCGCGCCGTGGCTCGCGCGCGCGCACGAACTCGCGCACTCGCGAAATCACCGCCGCGGCGTGTTCGGCCTGGGTGCGCGCGGCGTGCAGCGCGCGTTCGACCTGGACCGGGCCGCCGGCCTGTTCGACCAGGCGCAGACTTCCGTTCAGATAATTCATGATCGCCGCGAGCGGTTGATTCAACTCGTGCGCGAGCGTCGCGGCCATCTCGCCGACCGACATCAGGCGCGAGGTGAACAGCAGTTTTTCCTGGCGGTTCTTGTGTGAGTCCAGGGTCTCGATGCGTTCGCTGATGTCGACCGCGGTCAGCACCTCGACCGGCGCGGCGGCGTGCTCGGCGCGGCCCCAGTGCAGCGCGTACCAGCGGCCGCTGTGCGGCGCCAACACCTCGCGCGGATCGTTGCCCTCGCCGCTGTCGCCCTGCAGCAGCGCCAGCAGCGCATCGCGCCGGGCGTGTTCGGGCAGCGCGCCGAATTCCTCGCGGTAGCGCGCGTTGCCGGCGATCAGGGCGCCGTCGGCGTCGAACATCGCGCAGGCGAACGGCACCGCGCCGAGCAGGCCGGCGGACGGGTCGATCGCGGCCGGGAGCTGCGCGGCGCGCTGGCCGGTGCGGGTGGTCTTGGCATTGCCCATGCTCACATCCATGCCATGGCGCGCGGCCCGGCGACGTGAAGCCGCCTGCGTTCGCGATGGCATCGCGCGTGCCGGGGCGCCGGGCTGTTACGGTATGTCGCCGCGACGGGCCGCGCCCCGCGCGCGTTCGTTCCCACGCTCCGATCCTCGGTCCCGCACTGACTCACCATGCCGATACTGCCCCTGCTGCCGCGTTCCTTGATCCGTTGCGCCGCCGTCCTGGCCTGCGCGCCGTTGTCGGCGTTCGCCGCCGCCAAGCCCGCGGCGCCTGCGGCGGCCGCCGCGCAACCGCCTTCGATGTTCTTCGAGTTCATCTCGATCCTGCTGCCGGTCGCGGTGGTCATCGCCGCGCTGCTCGCGGTGCTGCATTACCTGCGCAAGCGCCACGGGTTGAGCGGGCGCGATGCGCCGCTGTCGATCCTGCAGATCCTCCCCGTCGGCCCCCGCGAACGTATCGTCGTGCTGCGCACGCGCAGCGGACGCGCGCTGGCGGTGGGCGTGGCCGGGCAATCGCTGAACCTGATCGCCGAACTCGACCCCGCGGACATCGCGCCGGCGGTTGCCGCGATGGTTTCAACCGCAACTGCTTCTGTGCCGGCCGTCGCAGCTTCGACCGAACACGAATCCTGAGCGCTGCGCGCTTACGTTAGTCGAACGCGATCACGCAATTGCGCACGAGTTCACAAAAACAGCGTTGGATGAGCGCGAATGTAAGCCTCGGGGATCAAGGCGACGTGATTGTGCAGATCACGCACAACAACGTTTGCGTTCACACAACAGGTGACACTTAACACTTAGTATCGGCCGTCCGAACCGGCATCGTGTTTGAGGACAGCGCCATGCGTGGGTGCTCAGGGGTACATGGCAGAGCAGTGACTGCTTTCAGCGTTCGATACAGCGCAAACCCGACGACGATCGCAACCTGCGGCTTGACGCCGCGGCGTGGCGCGATCGCCGCTGCGCGTGTCGGCGCGGTATCCCGGCCCCGCCGCATCGTCGATGCCCGAACCCATGCCCGATCACCCAGCAACCGGATGTGGGGCTGACCGAATGCGAGCACTGCTGAGTTCCCTGATGGCCGCGCCGCCCGGCACGCTTCCGCGTCGCCGCGCCGGTTACAGCGACGTGATCCTGGCCATCGGCGCGGTCACCATCATCGCGGTGATGATCCTGCCGCTGCCGCTGGCGATCATCGACACCCTGGTCGCGATCAACATCGCCATCGGCTTCGGCCTGCTGCTGATCGCGCTGTACATCCCAACGCCCGTGGCGTTCTCCAGTTTCCCCAGCGTGCTGCTGCTGACCACGCTGTTCCGGCTGTCGCTGTCGATCGCGATCACCCGCTCGATCCTGCTCGAGGCCAACGGCGGTCACATCGTCGAAACCTTCGGCAGTCTGGTCGCCGGCGGCAACCTGGTGGTCGGCTTCGTGGTGTTCCTGATCATCACCGTGGTCCAGTTCATCGTCATCGCCAAGGGCGCCGAGCGCGTGGCCGAGGTCGCCGCGCGTTTCACCCTCGATGCGATGCCCGGCAAGCAGCTGTCGATCGACTCGGACCTGCGCGCGGGCATGCTCGACAAGGACGAGGCCAAGAAGAAGCGCCGCCTGCTGGAGGTCGAAAGCCAGCTGCACGGCAGCCTCGACGGCGCGATGAAGTTCGTGAAGGGCGACGCCATCGCCGGCATCGTCATCATCATCATCAACCTGCTCGGCGGCCTGGCCATCGGCGTGCTGCAGAAGGGCATGCCGCTGGCGGACGCGACCCACACCTACAGCATCCTGACCATCGGCGACGGCCTGGTTTCGCAGATTCCGGCGATCCTGGCGACGATCGCCGCCGGCCTGGTGGTGACCCGCACCGCCGGCGACGAGGACGACCGCCACCTGGGCGAATCGATCACCCGCCAGGTCACCGGCCAACCGCGCGTGCTGCTGATCACCGGCTGCCTCGCGTTCTTGATGATCTTCGTGCCGGGCTTTCCGAAGCTGGTGTTCCTGGCCTTGTCGATCGTGCTGCTGGGCTTCGCCGCCTGGCGCTATCGCCACGGTTCGGCGGTGCTGCGGCGCGCGTTCAAGGTCCCCGAGGGCGAGCGCGGCATCGACGAGAAAGTCGTCAACGAAGACGAGATCGCGCCGCCCGCGCCGTTGCAGCTGGAGCTGTCGCCGACCCTGGCGGCCGCGTTCGGCGAAAACCTCACCCGCGAGCGCATCGTCGACGTCGCGCGCCGCCTGCGCGACGAGTACGGCGTGCCGTTGCCGGTGCCGGTGATCAAGATCGCCGCCGACCTCGACAACGGCGACGGCCTGGGCGGCTATCGCCTGACCGCGTTCGGCGCGCGCATCGCGTTCGGGCGGCTGTCGCCCAACGCGCAGTTCCGTCCGGCCCGGCTCGGCGACGCCAACGCGCCCAAGCTGCCGGGGTTCTTCCCGCCGCTGGCGGGCGAGTGGACCGGTCAGGCCGGCGCGGATATCCGCGACGGCCTGACCACGGTGATCGAGCATTCGCGCGCGGCGCTGGAACGGCGCATGGGCAGCTTCATCGGCATCCAGGAGACCTCGAACCTGTTCGGCAAGATGCAGCGCGACTACCCGGACCTGGTCAAGGAAATGCTGCGCGTGGTCGCGCCGCAACGGGTCGCCGACGTGCTGCGCCGGCTGGTCGAGGAAGGCGTGCCGATCCGCAATCTGCGCGACGCCTTCGAAGCGATCACCGATGTCGGCGGGCGCGAGAAGGACGTGGTGCTGCTGACCGAATACGTGCGCGTGGCGCTCAAGCGCGAAATCGCCGATCGCTACGCCGACAGCGACCGCACCATGCAGGTGCTGCTGATCCATCCTGAATTGGAGGACCGCCTGCGCCAATCGGTGCGGGTGGCCGGCGGCGCGACCCAGCTGGCGATTTCGCCGGAACTGGCCGGCCGCCTGGGCAGCGAGGTGCGCGCGCATCTGGGCCGCCAAGCTGAAGGCGTTAAGCCGGTGCTGTTGTGTTCACTGGATGTTCGCCGTCATCTACGCAAGCTGCTGGAGATCGATTTCTTCGAACTGCCGGTGCTGTCCTATCAGGAACTCGCACCTGACCTGCGCATCGTGCAGGCAGGCCAGGTCAATGCCTGAGGAGCCCAGACGATGAATCTTCTCCGCCGTCCTTCCCCCATGCACCGGTCGTCCGGCCCGCGCGCCACGCGCGTCCCGACCGTATACGCCGCCCGCCGCGGCGGCGTCTGAGACAGGAGTCCGCCATGTCCATCGACGAAGATCCGAACACTTCAGGTCCGGTCACCCCGACCGACGGCGCGGCGCCTGCCGGCGACGCCGGCAAGAGCGCGCTCGACGCCAAGGCCGACGCTCGCAGCGAGATCCCGCGCAGCGAAATCCGCATCACCCCCGCGATCAGCGTGCTGCGTGTGGTCTCCGGCCTGCATACCGGCGCCAGCCGGCCGTTGTCGGCGCAGGAAACCGTGCTGATCGGCAGCAGCGGCGACTGCGACATCGTGCTGTCCGATCCCGGCGTCGCGCCGCGTCACGCGTTTCTGACCCGCATGGGCGGCACGGTGTCGCTGCGCGCGCTCGATGCGCCGCTGACGATCGACGGCCAGACCCTGAATCCGGGCGATCCGGCCGAGTTGAGCGCGATGCAGCGCGTCGACATGGGCGGCGCGTCGATCGCGGTCGGCGCCGCCGAAGACCCGGGCTGGGCGACGATGCTGCCGAACATGGGCGAGCTGGCCAAACCGGCGAAATCCTCGATGCGTCATCTGCCGCTGATCGCCGGCCTGGCCGCGCTGTCGCTGGTGTCGGTGGCGATCGCCGCGGCGGTGATGCCGGGTTTCGAGAAAAAGCCCACGCCCAAAGAAGTGGTCCAGCCGCTGATCAAGGAATTCTCGATCGCCGGCGGCCGCCTGGTCGAAAACGACGACGGCAGCCTGGTGCTGTCGGGCACGGTCAAGGACGCCACGGTGCGCGAGATGATCCGCAAGCGCCTGGTTACCGATGAAGTCGAGGCGCGGCTGGACCTGCGCACCGGCGACGACATCGCCGGCGACGTGCGCGAAGTGCTGCGCAGCCAGGGCCTGACCACGCAGACGCGTTACCTGGGCAACGGCGATGTCGAAGTGATCGGCCGGTTCGAGAACGAGGACGTGTTCAAGCGCGCGGTGGCGTCGCGGGCGATGCAGGACGTCAACGGCGTGCGCCGGGTGATTCCGCGCAATCTCGCCGACGAAGGCCATCCGGCCGGGCCGACCGTGGCCGCGCCCGAGGTCAAGAAGGCGCCGGTCAGCGCCGAACCGACCCGGATAGTGCAGATCGTGCGCGGCGGCGCCAACCCGCACGTGATCGATGTCGACGGCCACGAGTACGCGGTCGGCGACGTGATGCCCGATGGCCGCAGCCTGATCGCGATCGGCGACAAGGCCTGGGCGCTGAACAAGCTGACCGGGATGACCGACCAGCTCAAGGCGCAGCCGCTGACCGCCGAAGAGCAGGCCGCCGCAGCCGCGGCCGCCAGCGGCGTGCCGGCCGCCGCGCCGGGCACAGCACCGACCGCGACCGCGACCGCGACCAACGCCACCCCGGCCGCGCCCGTCGCGCCGGTGAGCCCGGCCGCCACGCCCGCTGCCCGCCCGCCCGCGACGCCGGCGGACAAGCGCAGCGACAACCCGTTCAGTGTTTCCGAGGCGCCCGCGAAGCCGGCCGGGAGGCGTGAGTGATCCCGACCACCCCCGGGTCAGCACTAGCTGGTTTCACGTGTGTATCACCGATTAAATCCATGATCGGCACCATGCATCCGCTTTAGGTCCGTACTGGACCGTATGCAATGCCGCATTCAGAGTTCCGCTTCATCCGTTGTTCCACGCCATTCAGCGGCCACGCCGCAACGAGCAGGAGAGACGTCATGAGCAATACGGTAAATCCGAACGCCGGCGGCACCGCCGGCCTTGTCACCAGCTTCATCGCCGATGTCAACAAGAGCAACACCGTCGGCAACGGCAAGAACGCCAGCGCTTCGTCCAACGGTGGCGGCGGCGGTGTCTCCGCCGGCGGCGGCGCGGGCGGCGGCAGCGGCAGCTGGTTCGAAGCGATGGCTAAGGCGTGGGGTTCGACCCTGGACAGCCAGGCCGGCCGCATCACCGAACTGTCGGGTTCGATCGGCGGCGGCAACGACCAGCCCTCGGCGATGATCGCGTTGACCTCCGAGAGCCTGCGCATGCAGTTCATCTCCAACAACGCCTCGACCTCGATCAACAGCATCGGCGACGCGTTCAAGACTCTGGCGTCGAAGAACTGACGGCGCGGCGCGGCCCGACGTCGCCGCTTCCTGCCGCGGCGCCCGGATCTCGGTCCGGGCGCCGGCTGCGTCGAAGCGCCGCCATCGCACCGCGCACCGCACCGTCGTTACTTTGATCGCCAGCCGTAATTTGTTGTTCGTTCGGACCCAACGCTCCAGGAGAAAGGGCCATGATCGAAGCCATTCAAGTCGCAGCCGAAGCCGCCCAGCCGGCCGCCGCATCGCCGGCGCAGTCGCCGCAGGCGTCGGCCTACGACATCCGCGAGTTCGCCGCCGCATTCGACCGAGGCGCCTCGCCGACCTCCGGCGGTGCCCAGGCCGGCGCGCCCGCGCAAGCCGCGCCGACCGAAATGTCGCAGGGCACCCGCGCCGTGCTGGCCGCGCTCGACAATCTCAACGGCGGCGCCGACAAGATCGACGCGGCGACCAAGACCATGTCGGCCAACAGCGCCGATCTGACCTCGGGCGAGATGATCCAGATGACCATGCGCTGCCACCAGTTCATGTTCACCTCGCAGCTCACCTCGAACGTCGCCAACCGCACTTCCGACGGCATCCAGCAATTGTTCCGTCAGCAGTCCTGAGCGCTCGCTCGCAATCGCTACGCAATCACCACGGGGGATGCATGGGTAGGGCGTCAGGCTTCAATGCGTTACGAGTCATGGCGGCCCTGCTGGCCTGCCTGCTGATCGTCGGCTGTACGCGCACGCCGCTGTACAGCCAGCTCGACGAGCAACAGGCCAATGAACTGATGGCGGCCCTGCTCGATGCGGGGATTCCGGCCGAAAAGGATCCCTCGCCGAGCAAGACCGGCTGGGAGGTCATGGTCAACCGCGGCGATATCCCCTACGCGATGCAGGTGCTGACCTCGCGCGGCCTGCCGCGCGCGAAGTACAGCTCGCTCGGCGACGTGTTCAAGAAGGAAGGCTTCGCCTCCTCCGCGCTGGAGGAAAAGGCGCGCTATCTGTACGGCCTGTCGCAGGAACTGCAGCGCACCCTGACCCGCATCGACGGCGTGGTCGAGGCGCGCGTGCATATCGCCCTGCCCGACCGCGACCCACTCGGCGGCAACGTGCAGGACTCCTCGGCCTCGGTGCTGATCTTCGAGCGCCCCGGCCAGAGCCTGCGCGACCGCGAAACCGACATCAAAGTGTTCGTCAAGGACAGCGTCGAGGGCCTGGACGACGTCAACAAGGTCACGGTCAAGTTCTTCACCGTGACCGCACCGCCGAAGGCGCATCAGTCCGGCGGTCCGCTCAACGCGGTGATCGGCTCGATCGACCTGAGCGCGGTGATCATCGGCGCCGGCGTGCTGGTGGTGCTGGCGATCGTGGCGTTCTTCTTCGGCCGCCTGCGCTCGCGCTTCGCGCCGGCCGCCGCGGCCGCGCCGACCAACGCACGCAGCGGGGTCTGGAACGGATGAGCGGCACGGCGGCGCTGCGGACGATCCTCTCCGAGGTCGATCCGAGCTGGCACGGGAGCGGTCCGGACCGGATCGAACCCGAACTGCTCGCCGCCGCCCGCAACAGCGCGCTCGGCCGTCGCCTGCTCGGCCGCTGGCTCGCCAGCGGCGACGCGCCGGCCCTGCTCGCGCCGCAACCCGGCGAAGGCTTCGGCGCCGCCGCGCTGCGCTGGCCGCGGGCGCGGGTCGAGCGCCTGGTGCGCGATCTGGGCGCGCTGGCCTATGCGCCGGCGATCCGCGCCGAAGTGCGGCGCGATCCGGTGCGCCGGCTCAAGCAGGCGCTCGACAACGCCTATCTGCTCGCGCTCGACAGCCTGGTCTGGGACGGCAAGGTCCAGGCGCAACTGGGCGCGCAGCTCAACGCCGAACTCGATGCGGCGCTGCGCGATCCCGACGATCGCACCATGCTGGACCTGCTCGACCGCCGCGGCCGCGCCGAACTGCGGCTGTGGGCCGAGCGCCGCGACCCCGGCCTGGCCGACTGGTCGCGCCTGCTGCTGCCGCGCGCGCTGCACGACCCGACCTCCTCGCTGGTCGCGCACCTGCCGCCGGACACGGTCGAACGCCTGCATAGCCACCACGGCGCCAGACCGCTGGCGGCCTGAGCCGCCGCGTCGCCGCCGGTCATCGCACTCACCCAAGGACATTCATGCACGCCGATCCGCTCTCCGCCGACCTGTCGTCTTCCGCGTCCGCCACGGCGGGCACGGGTTTGACCGACGGTCCGCGCCGGATCGAACCGCAGCGCGCCACCGGTACGGTGGTGGTGTTCGAGCGCAAGCAATTCGAACGCGCGGTCGCCGGCACCATCGTGCCGGCCAAGCAGTGGAACGCGATCGGCGAACTCGATCAGACCCTGGCCCGGGTCAACGCGCTGTACGCCGAGGCCGGCGACGAGATCAAGCAGGCGCGCGAAGCCGGTTACGCGGCCGGGTTCGCCGAAGGCCTGGCGCGCGCGCAGCAACAGATGGCGCAGCAGCTGGCCGACCTCAACGAACGCCGCGCGCGCGTGCTCGCCGACGCCGGCAGCCGCGTCACCGAACTGGCCTGCGCGATCGTCGCGCGGATCTCGCCCGAATTCGACGCGCGCAGCGTGGTGCCGCCGCTGGTCATGCACGCGGTCGAGGCCGCGCAGGCCGAGCAGTTCCTGCTGATCCGCGTGCATCCAAGCGTGCGCGAGGACGTCGCCAAGGGCCTGGGCCTGGTGCGCCAGGCGCATCCGGTGGTCGGGGTGATCGAACTAGTCGACGACGAAAGCCTGGACAAGCTCAGCTGCGTGGTGGTGTCGGAAGTCGGCGAAGTGCGCGCCGGCGTGGCCCAGCAGATCGAAGCGATCCGGGTCGCGCTGTCGGGCGCCGAGTACGGCGCGGAGCACAGCGAATGAACCGCCGCGCGCTCGCAGCGACGTTCGCATGCCGTGCCCGGGCAGGCGCGCGATGAGCAGCGTGCAGCGCACCATCCTGCAACCGGTCGCCGCGCCGGTGCCGCAACAGGACCCGCTGATCGCGGCGCTGGCGCGCGTGCCCAACGTGGTGCGCATCGGCAAGGTCGCCGAGGCCTACGGCACGATGATCCGCGCCACCGGCCTGAAGGCGATGATCGGCGAACTGTGCGAACTGCGCAGCCCGCGCGACCGCAATTTCCGCCTGACCGCCGAAGTGGTCGGCGTGTCGCGCCAGTACACCTTGCTGACCCCGCTGGGCGCGCTCGACGGCGTGGCCCACGACACCGAAGTCATCGCCACCGGCCGCCAGGCCTCGGTGCGCGCCGGCGACGGGCTGCTCGGCCGCATTCTCGACGCCAACGGCGATCCGATCGACGGTCGCGGCGGGTTCGGCCCGACCGTGCAGATCCCGATCTACGCCGCCTCGCCCAATCCGCTCGCGCGCACCTTGATCGACCGTCCGTTCGCCACCGGCGTGCGCGCGATCGACACGGTGATGACCGCCGGCGTCGGCCAGCGCCTGGGCATCTTCGCCGTCGCCGGCGGCGGCAAGAGCACCTTGCTCGGCATGCTCGCGCGTGGCGGCGACGCCGACGTCAACGTGATCGCGCTGGTCGGCGAACGCGGCCGCGAAGTCAACGAATTCATCCAGGACAACCTGGGCGAAGCGGGCCTGAAGAAATCCATCATCGTCGTCGCCACCTCCGACCGGCCCGCGCTCGAACGCAGCCGCGCGGCCTGGGTCGCGACCGCGATCGCCGAGTATTTCCGCGACCGCGGCCAGCGGGTGATGCTGCTGGTCGATTCGGTCACGCGGTTCGCCCGCGCCTTGCGCGACGTCGGCCTGGCGATCGGCGAACCGCCGGCGCGGCGCGGCTTTCCGCCGTCGGTGTTCAGCGCCATGCCGCGTTTGTTCGAACGCGCCGGCAACAACGACAAGGGCAGCATCACCGCGTTCTACACCGTGCTGATGGAAGGCGAGGACGGCGACGATCCGGTCGCCGAGGAAGTGCGCTCGATCCTCGACGGCCACATCGTGCTGTCGCGAAAACTCGCCGCGGCGTATCACTACCCGGCGATCGACGTGCTGACCAGCCTGAGCCGCACCATGCCGCGGGTCGCCGACGACGGTCACCAGCGCGCCGCCGGGCAACTGCGCAAGTACCTGGCTAAGCACCAGGACATCGAACTGCTGCTGCAACTGGGCGAGTACAAGCGCGGCAGCGACGCCGAGGCCGACATCGCGATTGAGAAGATCGAGCCGATCCGCAAACTGCTCAAGCAATCGGCCGGCGATCTGGCCGACTACAAACAATCCGTCGACGCGCTGCGCAGGTTGTTCGGATGAGCCGCTATCCGCTGCATACGCTGCTGCAACTGCGCTCGCACCGGGTCGAGACCGCGCGCGGCGTGGTGATGGAACGCCAGCGCCAGGTGCAGGCGCGGCGCGAGGCCTGCACCGCGATCGAGGGCGAGATCGCCGACCTCAATCGCGAACGCGCCGGCCAGCGGCTGCGCCTGCTCGATTCGCCGCCGCCGGGCGTGCCCTGGCCGATGGCGATGTCGCAGCGCGAATCGCATATCGATCATCTCGGCGAACTCGCCGTTGCCGCGCATCAGCGCCTGCTCGATGCGCAGGGAAAACTGCGCGAGGCCGAAGCGGCGCTGGACGAAGCACGCAAGGCGTTCTTCCGCGCCCAGGCGCGGCTGGACGCGCTGGAAAAACGCAAGGACGTCTGGCGCAAGGAACAACAGGCGGCGAGCCAGCGCCGCGAGGAAGCCCATTCCGCCGACCTGCTGATGGCCTCGCGCCAACAGTCGCAAGGCCCCTTCTGATCGAGGTCGCCATGAGCACGATCCGCAACAGCTCGCCTTCGGCCGATGCCGATGCCAAGCGCGCCGAAGCTGCCAAGCAGGCCGAGCAGGCGCAGCCCACGCGCGCGCCGACGCGGCAGCCGGCCGCGCCCGAGTCGGTCGATCAGTTCCGCAGCCTGCTGCAGCAGCGCCAGGGCGGCTTCGCCCAGGCCGGCACCGCCGGCAAGGACGAGGGCCTCGCGCGTCTGCTCGGGCAGAGCGAAAGCGCCGCCGACGGCGGCAAGATGACGGCCGAACAAGTGCGCGCCGAAGCCGGCAACGCGGTCGCGCGCAAGCAGGCGGCCGGCGAGCGCGCGCACGAACACCAGCGCCAGTCGGTCGGCTTCGAGCGTGTCGACAGCGCGCCGCCGCCGGCCGAGAGTTCGGCGATGCTGCAGGCGCAGCTGGCGATGCGCGATAGCGCCACGCCGCCGCCGGCCGCGCAGCCGACCTCCAACGCCGCCGCGTTCGCCGATCTGATCGAGCGCCACGTGCGCCAGCTCGCGGTCAGCAACGGCGGCGCCAGCGGCGAGCAAGGCCAGGTGCTGCTGCGCCTGTCCGACCAGACCCTGCCCGGCACCGATCTGCTGCTGACCAAGACTGCGCAAGGCTGGCAGCTGCGCGCCGATTCGCGCTCGCGTTCGAGCTACGACGCGATCCGCGAAGCCGGCCCGGAGCTCGCGCGCCGTTTCGCCGAACGCAACCTCGGCGAGCTCAGCATCGATCCGCATTTTCACGACTGACCTCTCCACGACCGACCTCGCCGCGCGAGGTCCGCGTCCGCGCCGTGAGCGCGCGGATGTTTCCTTCACCCAACCCGATGGACCGCCAACGCCATGACTCAAGCGACCGCCGACGACCAACGCCGCCAACTGCGGGCTTCGTTCGAAGACCTGTTGCAGCAGCAGCCCGACCTGAGTTCGCAGGATCGCGCCTTCCTGCTGGGCAAGCTCAACGAGGCCCTGGACAAGCAGGACCTGGACGCGCCGATCCAGATCGATCCCGAAGGCATGCGCCGCGACTGGGCCGCCGCGGTCGACGCGCTGATGCCCGAGGCCGATGCCAGCGAACGCGAGTTCCAGATCCGCCGTTTCAACGACACCCTGGAGCCGCTGCAGCGCGACGCGGTGCAGGACGCGCTGGAATACGGCCGGCGCCTGCGCGAGGACGGCGAGATCGCCGCGGCCGAATGGCTCAACGAGCGCAACGTGCAGCGCAAGAAGCGCAATACCGCGGCCGCGGTCACGAATTCCGCGGCCGCCGGCGGCAGCAAGAAGCCGGCGCCGCGCAATCCCTGGGGAAATGGCGGCTAAGCGCACGTCTGCAGCCCCTGGCACCTAGGGTACGCCATAGCTTGTCGGCCCCCGGGCCCGGCGGGAAGATGGAATCCAGAAACAGGGGCGGTTCGCGGCGAGATGGCAGAACGGCTCTATCTCTCACACCGATAGAATTTTGGAGAACGACATGAGCAACGACGTCAACGCCCTCTTCGTCAACTCGCTGGCCACCCAGGAAGTCCGCGGCAAGACCGAGGAAGCCAAGGCCGGTGGCGGCAAGGGCTGGCTGTATGCGATCGCCGAACTGACCGGCAAGCTGGCCGACAAGAAGGCCGCCGACATGACCAAGGCGATCGAAGGCCTGCCGGCCGACGCGAAGCCGAGCGACATGCTCAAGACGCAGGCCGAAGTGTCCGAGTTCCAGCTGATGATGAACACCTTCACCAACGTGGTGAAGACGCTCGGCGACACCAACGCGCAGGCTTCCCGCAAGAGCTGATGCCGCGTTCGCAAGCCGCCGCAAAAGGAGCGAAGCCTGGCTTCGCTCCTTTTGCGTTTTTGCGTCGTGGGTTCGCGCGTTTGGTTTCGATGCGGCGTGATCGTGGCGACGCGTGCGGTGCGTGCAATACCGGCAAACAACGCCGCGGCGTTCGCGTCGCCCTTGGCGCGATCGCGCTGGCGCTCGGCGGCGCAGTTGCGGCGCAGGACTATCAGCCGCAGATGGACGGGTTCAACTCGACCATGCAGTCGATGCAGAACGTCGCCGGCACCGCCGCGGTCAATGCCGCGATCAGGCGTTCGCTGAGTCAGCGATCGGGTGCGGGCACGTCGTCCACGCCAGCCCGGCGCGGGTCGCCAACGCACGGCGCCAACGCGTCGACAAGCACGGCATCCAGGACGACGGCATCGGCCAGTGCGCCCGCGAGCGCCGCCGCCGACCTGTCGTTCCGGCGCGACCCGGCCACCACCGAGCGCGTGCGCGCGGCTTTGATCGCCGCGATGGCCAAGCAAAGCCGTGGCGTCGCCGACGATTTCGCGCGCCGTTCGGCCGGTGCCGACTACCGCCAACGTTTCGCCCGGACGTTACCGGCGCAAGGCTTGGCCAACGACAACCTCGCCGATGTCGCCGCGTACCACGTCGCGGTTAACTGGGCGCTGGTGCATCAAGCCCCGTTGCCGAGCGGCGCGCGCCTGATCGCCTTGCGCAACCAATTGCGCGGCTCGCTGGCGCAGGGCAGCACCCTGCCCGAACTCGCGCCGCAACGGCGGCAATGGGTCGCCGACGATTTCCTGTTCCGGGCCTTGAACCTGTCCGAACGCATCGACGCGTTCGCCCGTCATCCCGAACCCGACACCCAGGCGCAATTCGCGCGCGCGGCGCGCGAGGATATCCGTCGTACGCTCGGCATCGATCTGCAGAACTATCGGTTCACTGCGCAGGGGTTGGTGCAGTAGCGTCGATGTGATTCAAGTCGCGCCGGCGTTTCGTGGCTCACACCGCTCCTTACGATAGGCAATGCAGCTTCGGCTTCGGCTGCCGCTACGGCTTCGGCTTGGCTTCAAAGCCGCCAGTGCCGACACGGTTTTTGTGGGAGGGGCTTCAGCCCCGACGCCTTTCGTTCCGATCGCGACGATCCTCGTCACCCGATCAAGCGCGCGTAATCCGCCATGGCCTCCCTGTAGGAGCGGCGCGAGCCGCGACTGCGTCATGACGATAACGTCGTAGCCTACGCCGTAGCCGTATTCCCGCGGTCGCGGCTTGCGCCGCTCCTACAGGGAGGCCATGTGGCTTTCGCCTGAAATCAGATTTCACTCCCAGCGCTGCGAGGCTTGTAACTCGCGTTAACAAAAGTACACCCGGAGGGCGACGCGCATGGATGCGCGTCGCGCGCCACCGGGACAAGGATGTCCCGTGTGGCGCGTGCCCGCGTCAGCACCGCACTTGCGGGCACTTGATTCAAAGAAAAGCGTTTTTCTTTGGTTACCTTTCTTTTGTCGCTTTTGACAAAAGAAAGTAACTCGGCCGCTTGCGGACGAAAGCTGTTGACCTTGCCTCTGGCTTCAAAGGCTCTAGAGCTTTGAAGCTTTTAGAGCTGCAAGCAGGAACAAAAGCTTCCGCCACTAAAGCGGCGGGTAACTTTCTTTTGTCCAGAGCCACAAAAGAAAGTCACCAAAGAAAAAGGCGTTCCTGTTTCGAATCAAAAGCCGCACGATCGGTGCTTGCGCAGGCATGCGCCACACGAGACATCCTGTCTCGGTGGCGCACGGCGCACATCCATGTGCGCCGCCCTCCGGGTGTGCTGTTGTTCTCGCGAGTGCTTTACCTCGCAGCGCTGGATGAACTGCGTGGCTTCAGGCTCGATCCACAACCAAAGCCAAAGCAAATGCCGTGGCTAAGGCCGAAGCCAGCCAAATAGAAAATTAGGTTTCAGAAAGACGCCACGCGCGCGAAGCGCCCAGCGGAGCCTCAGCGCCGATTGAGCCGCCGCCCCAGCCACCACGCCCCGGCCGCCACCGCCACACCAAGCAACAAGGCGATGCCGCTGCCGCCGGGGTTGGCGCGCTCGGTGACCAGACTGCCGTCGGGCAGCAACAGCACCACCGCCATCGCCAGGCAGGCATAGGCGGCCACCGTCAGCACCCAGAACAGCCATTGCAGCGCGCGCACCACTTCCAGGCTCGGCTGGTGCTCGTGGGTGGGACGATGCACGCCGCCGCGGCCGAAGGCCGAGAGCCATTGGGTCAGGCTGGCGTTGTCGACCCGGCCGCCGCGACGCAACGGACGGCGCTGCATGCTTTCGCCGGTGTAGATCTGGTTGTTGGGCAGGCCGTCGCCGCGTTGCTGGGCGATGCGGTCGTTGAGGTTGAGCGGTTGATTGCGCGCATCGTTGTTGAGCGTGTTGGTCTGCACCGACGGCAGCGTCGCGCCGGTTTCCGACGGCGGCGGCGCGGCGGTCGCGCCGCTGGCGCCGGGCGGGGTGGCGTGCTGCGGATTGGCCAGGCGCGCGAGCACGTTCTGCTGCGCGATCAATGCGTCCTGGTTCAAGGCCGCGGCCATCGGTGCGGCCGGGATCGCATTGGGCGTGTTGTTGGCGACCAGGGTCAGCGGCGGCGCGGCGACATTGCTGGCGGTGGCGTTGGACGCGGCCGCGTTGGCGAGCGCGCCGTTGCTCGCGCCGCCGGGCAGCACGGCGGCGTTGGGCACGGCGCTGCCCTGCACGTTGGCCGAGGAGGCGTTCGCCATCGCCGCCGGCACGGCGTTGAAATTGCCCGGCCGCTCCAGGCTGGCGAACTGCGCGGCGTTGTTGAGCGCGCGCTCGGACAGGGTCGGCGCCGGGTATTGGGTCGGGCTGGGGTTGAACGGGCTGTTGCTGTTCTGCGCGGATTCGCCCTGCAGCATGCGGCTGTTGGGATGGGTCAGCTCGCGCAGCAGGTCGCCGGTCGCGCCCGGGGTGGTGCCGTTGTTGTACAGGCCGTCGCCGTGGGCGGCGCCGGGATCGCCGGCGCTGTTGTGGTTGCCGGGCTGCGGGTTGGGTGCGTTGGGATCGAGCGGTTTGCCCGGGTCGTGCGGGCCGCCTTCGAAACCCGGTAGGCCGAAATCGGGCAAGTCCCCCGGACCGTGCACGCCAGGCACCGGCGATCCGCCCGGAAACGACGGTCGGTTACCGGGCAAGGGTAAGGGCAGGCCCGTCGGCAGGTTGATGGACATGGGCGTACTCCCACGCAGGGGCTCGCGCCGCGGAGGCCGCGCGTGCATCGACGTTAATGCCGCGCCCGCGCCGCAGCATCCTCGGGCCGACCCTAGGTGAATGGCGGGCACTTCGGATGTGCTGCTTCGCCGCGGCCGGATGGCTCGTTGCCGCTGCTTCATCCCGCGATCTAGCCACCGTCCCGTGGCTGCGCGAAAGCTCGAGGATCAGTCGCGCACCGGCTGCGCGTGGCCGCGACGCAGCAACCACGCCAGCGCGATCGCGCCCAGCGCGGCGAGGGCGACCGGAATCGAGGCCGCCGGCCAGCCCGCGGCCTGCACCACGCTGCCGAACAGCGACGGCCCCAGCACCTGGCCCAGGTAGCTGCCCTGCATCAACAGCCCCATCGCCACCGCCGCCAGCGCGGGCTGCGGGGTGAGTTGGGTGGCGCCGTTGATCGCGCTGGCCGGCAGCAGGCCGCCGGCCAGGGAGAACAGCACGCACAGCGCGAACACCGCCGGCGCCGGCAGGCCCAGCGCGAACGCGCCGACCGCCGACAGGCCCATCGCCGCGCTGGCGATCGCGATCAGGCGCCAGCCCGGCGTCCCGCGCCGCAGCAGCAGGCCGGCACTGAGGTTGCCGATCACGTTGGCGCCGACCGCGATCGCGCTGAGCAGGCCCGCGTCCAGCGCCGAGACCTGCATGCGCTGCATCAGCAGGGTCGGCAGGAAACTCAGCACCGCGTAGAACTGCAACGAGTACAGCGCGAACACCAGCGCCAGCAGCAGCGGTCCGCGCGCGCCGGCGACCGCGAGCGCGTCGCCGGCGATGCGCCGCCACGGCGTGGCGCCGGTCGCGGCCTGTGGCGCCGGCACGCCCGTGCGCAGCAGCAGGGCCGCGGCTAGGCACAGCGCGGCGTTGATCAGCCAGAACCCGCGCCAGCCGTCCAGGGCCGCGCCGGTGGCCAGCGCGACCGCCATGCCGGCGGGCATGTAGCAACTCCAGATCGCGAACACGAGGTTGCGATCGGTCGGCCGCGACAGCCGCTGCAACACGCTCGCCCCGGCCACCGCGAACAACAAGAACCCGGCGCCCTCGAGCACCCGGCTGGCCAGCAGCCAGGCCAGGCTGTGGACCGCGCTGCCCAGGGCGCTGCCGGCGGCCATCGCCAGCAAACCGCCGACCTGCAGCGCGCGATCGCCCAGGCGTGCCACCAGTGCGCCGGCTGGCACGCTGGCGATCAGGCCGAGCACGCCGAACACCGCCATCACCCAGCCGCCCGCGCGCAGGTCCAGGCCCAGATCGGCGCTGAGCGCGGGCAGGGCGATGGCGACCTTGCCGACCTGCAAGGCCGCGATCAGCCCGGCGCCGAACACCGAGGCGACCGCGATCCAGTTGGTGGCGGCGACGGCCGGCACGGCCGGCGAGCGCGAGGGCAGGGACAGGGCGGTCATGGGCGGGGCCGGTGAAAACGGTGCAGCCACCTTGCGACCTCAAGCATGGTCGAGGTCAACGAAATCCATCAGAACAGTGCGATCTGCGTGCTGCGGTGCAGCGTGATGGGCATCACCACCCCAGTGCCGTGGCCGGTGTTATGGCACTTAATGCGTGACCTATGTCACTTTTTAGACAAAAACATGGTGATTTAAGGTGGGGCAAGAACCTTTCGGCCGCGTTCGAGTCAGAGAGTGTTCTAGCGTTCAGCTTCAAGGGAGGACGACGCCCGCGGTGGGGACCGCGATCGTCGACGTCCCACACGGTCCGTCGTTGCTTCCCCCGGCGATGACGGTTCATCCAGCGACCCGGCTCGTCCGGGGAGAAGAACCGATGGGCGGGCTCAGGCCCGTCGTTGCCAGGGGAGTGGAACCATGCATCGAACCCGCGCCGAACTCGACGGCGATTTGTGCCAGCTCAGCGCTGCTTTGCCGTTGTGGCGACGCCATTGGAGCGACGACACGGTGTTCTGGCCGCGCGTCGACAGTCTGGTCGAACGGCTGCTCACGGTGACGCCGCGCAGCGAACGTGGACACGTGGTGTCCAATATCAACCGCATGCTGGTGTCGCAGGGCCTGCAGCACGCGCCTTACGAATAAGCGGGCGGACCAGCAGGCGCGACCCACGGGCGCGAACGAGCGGACGAGTTGCACCGGCGATTGAGCGGTCGCCGCGTCGCGGTCCGCGCCCGGCCTATTTCTTGAGCAATTCGTCGAGCAGCGCAGCCACCCGCGCGGCGTAGGCATTGGGGGCGAAGCGCTGGGCGAACGCGCGGCGTTGCTCGGCGCTGCCGACCACCGATTCGCGGCTGAGCCGGATCATCAGCTGCGCCAGCAAGTGACGGTCGTGCGGATCGAAGCGCGGCATGTCGACCGGCGCGACTTCCTCCAGCGCACTGCCTTCGGCGACCGCGACCGGCGTGCCGGCGGCCAGCGCCTCCAGCACCGGCAGGCCGAAGCCTTCGGCGTAGGACGGCTGCCACAACCGCTCGGCGTCGACGTACAGCCGCGCCAGGCCGGCCTCGTCGATGGCCTCGAACCAATGCACGCCGTTGAGCCGCTGCAACTCGGGCGCGACATCGCGCGGCGCGCCGACCACGACCAGGTCTGGGGTGTCGTAATGCTGGCGGCGCGCGTCCAGCCAAGCGCGCAGGAACAGGTCGGCGTTCTTGCGCGGCTCGCGGGTGCCGACCAGCAGCCAGTAGCGCGGCGGCAACGGCAGCGCCAACTGGCTGCGCTCGGCCGGCGGCGGCAGCGGCGCGACCGCGTCGGGCAGCACGTACAGCTTGTGCGCGTGCGCCGGGTACAGGCGGCCGCATTCGGCGGTGGTGTAGCGCGACGGCGTCCAGATGGCGTCGGCGCTGGCGATGGAATGGCCGATCGCGGCCTGGTCGACGACGCGCGAGGTCAGCGCCCGCCACGGCGTGGCCGGCGGGCGGCGCAGGGTCAGCCGGAACAGGTCGTGCAGCAACAGCACCTGGCGCACGCTTGAGGGTTTGCGCCACACCGGCAAGCCGCCGTTGGCGGCGGCGATGTAGACGTCGACGCGTTCCTCGCGCAGCGCCGCGGGCAGGAACCCGGCCTCGTAGCGCCAGCGCCGGCGCAGGCCGGGTTCGGTATCCAGCGGCGCGCCCAGGTCGGCGCTGACCGCGATCGCGCGGTGCGGATGATCCAGCGGCGCTTCGGTGAACAGCACCGTTTCCACATCGTCGCGGCGCCGCAGCGCGCGTTCCAGCGCCAGCACCTGGCGGCCGGGGCCGGTGTGCGGGGCGGCGGTCGCGGCGCGATAGTCGAGGCCTACGCGCATCGCCATGCACCGGCCGGGCGCGCGCACGCGAACGCCGCGGCGACAGACCGCCCGGCGCGGGAAAACACGTTGGGATACGTAAGCGTCATCGGAATACCGCCATGCCCTGGCCAGACGACTAACGGGACATGCAGCCGAGTCAGCCCTTCCCTCTTAGTGCGAACAGCGTCACATTTATTATGTGATGAACTGCGCCGGGACGCCCGATGAAAAGTGCGGCTGTTCATGAAGGGGCTGAACGAAATCGCGCCGTCGTTCAGGCCGCGGGCCTGGACGGCACCGTCACGGCACGCTTGACACCCTGCGCCGAGCGGGCTTCAACTAGCCGTGTTATTTAACCTACTGGTTCAGTTGATATGCCCGCCGACCCGCTCAGCACCACCTTCGCTGCCCTGGCCGATCCGACCCGGCGCGCGATCCTGGCCCGGCTCGCCAACGGCTCGGCCGGGGTGACCGAACTGGCCGAGCCGTTCGACATGAGCCTTCCGGCGATTTCCAAGCACATCAAGGTGCTCGAGCGCGCCGGCCTGATCGCGCGCGGCCGCGAAGCGCAGTGGCGGCCGTGCCGGCTGGAACCCGCGCGGTTGCAGGAAGTGTCCGGCTGGCTCGATCGCTATCGGGAATTCTGGGACCAGCGCCTGGACCGGCTCGACGACTACCTGACCCAATTGCAGGCCACCCACGGGGCGGCGCATGCGCGCGACGACGACTAGCGCGCGCAGCGCGAGCGCAGGTGTTCCGCGCGCACGCACTCAACGCACGCGCGAGGACGATCGCTCGCAAGCGCCGGCCTGGAGCGACGGCTGACGATGGCCGATACCGGCGCGCCCGATCGCAAGGCCAACGGCAAGCGCGCCGGCGCGTCGTCGAACCCGCCGGCGCGCGCGCCGTGCTGCGGACTGCCGAGTCCCTTGGCGAGTGCGATCCGGCACACCGTGGCCGAACCGGTGGTGCCTTCCGTTGTCGCTTCGAGTCAGGGCAAGCGGCGCGGGCGTGGGGTGCGCGAAACGGGCTGAGCGGGATCTAGGGGTTTTGCTGCGTGCGCGTGTCGGTCTGCCTGACGGTTGAGTCATGCGTGTCAGGTTCTTCGACGCATCGGGCGGCCCTCACCCCAGCCCTCTCCCGCACGCGGGAGAGGGAGCATCGGTTTCGATGCGGCTCAATGCAACGCAGCTCAACGCAACGTCACGTCGATCATTGACGCCGCCGCTGGTCTCCCTCTCCCGCAGGCGGGAGAGGGAGCGTCGGTTTCGATGCGACTCAACGCAATGCGATTCAACGCAACGCAACGTCGCGTCGATCATTAACGCCGCCGCTGGTCTCCCTCTCCCGCTTGCGGGAGAGGGTTGGGGTGAGGGCGCGACACATCGCCGACATCATCACCACGCACGCTATCGCACGTCAGCGAACAAAGCCGAATCATCACGGCACATACCATCGCATCCATCCGCAAGCCGCTGCATCGCGTCGACGCATTGCGCAGCGCCGCAAACACTCGACACATTGCGCAAAGTCGCACCGCGAGTATGCGGAACTGCGTCGAAGTATGCGGCGGCCCTGGCGTATTAACGTCGATTCCCGCGCCATCGGCGATCGCGATCGCATGCTTGCGTCGCGGTCGATACGACGCGATACACGCGCGTTTTCAGCGGATTTCACAAGGATAGGTGAAGCGATTCAACAACGTAGGCACATCCGGATACGCAATCGCGCGCAGAAAAAGTAAGCGCGACGCACAACCGCATGCACACCTCCTCCCGACAATGCTTGTGAGAGGTGTACCCAAACACCGAGCAGGAAGTGCAAGCACCAAGCGCGAAGCAAGAAGCACACGCGCCAAGCGCGAAACACCCGGCATCAAGCACGAAATACCAAGCGCGAAACAGCAAGCCGCCGCGCGACGCAGAAAACACAAAACCCGATCCACCCTGTCCAGCCTTGTTCGCCTTGTCGTTCATTCGCAAGACCACCCACGGGAGCCGATCATGCCGCACGCCATCCTCAGCCACGCCATCGCACGCGCGCTGTTCGCCGCCGCCGTCGTCGGCGTCGCGCCTGTCGCCGCTTACGCGCAGGACGCGGCGCAACCCACCACGCTGGATCGGGTCGAAGTCACCGGTTCCAACATCAGCCGCGGCGATATGGAAACCGCCTCGCCGGTGCAGGTGGTCACGCGCGCGGAAATCGATCGCACCGGCAAGACCAGCATCGCCGAATACCTGCAGACGCTGACCACCGACGGCGCCGGCACGATCCCGAAAACCTTCGGCACCGGTTTCGCCGGCGGCGGTTCGGGCATTTCCCTGCGCGGCCTCGGCGCGGGCTCGACCCTGGTGCTGTTGAACGGACGGCGTACCGCGCCCTACGGCCTGGCCGACGACGGCCAGAAAGTGTTCACCGACCTGAGCACGATTCCGATGGACGCGGTCGAACGCGTGGAAGTGCTCAAGGACGGCGCGTCGGCGATCTACGGCTCCGACGCCATCGCCGGCGTGGTCAACATCATCCTGCGCAAGGAATTCACCGGCGTCACCGTGCGCAGTTCCTACGGCGTGTCGGGCGAAGGCGACGGACAACAGGCCAAGGCCTCGGCGACGTTCGGTTTCGGCAATCTGAGCGAGGACCGCTACAACGTCTTCTTCAACATCGAAGCCAGCCAGACCGACGAGATCCAGGTCGCCGACCGCGGCGATCGCAAATGGATCGGCACCGGCGACGCGCGCCGCTGGGGCTACAGCCAGACCAAGCGTTTCATGAACGGTTTCATCCTCGGCGCCGACGCCGACGGCTCGCCGGTCGGCAACGTCAAGAACCCCGCGAGCGGCCAATACGTGTCGCTGCCGGGCTGCGATAAGTTCTCGACGATTGCGCAGACCGATCCCGGCGGCGGTTGCCTGTGGCAGGCCGGCCAGTTCACCAGCCTGACCCCGGAAGAGAAGTACGTGAACCTGTTCGGCCGCGGCACCTTCGTGCTGTCGGACAACTTCGAAGCCTACGTCGAGCTGGGCTATTCGAAGAAGAAGAACACCTTCGTCAACACGCCGTCGGACGCGTCCGGCGCGTGGGGTTATCCGGGCGGTCCGGTCAACGGCGATTCCGGCGACGGCGCGGTCGTGCTCGGGCCCAACCATCCGGACAATCCGTTCCCCGGCCAGTCCGCCAACCTGCGCTACACCGCGTTCGACGTCGGCCCCCGGGTGATCCGCACCGATAGCGAATTCAGCCGCGTGCTGGCCGGCGTCAAAGGCACCGCCGGCGCCTGGGATGTCGACGCGGCCTACCTGCATTCGCAAAGCGACCTGACCAACACCCGCGACGGTTTCCTGCGCTACAGCGCGGTGCGCGACGCGCTCACCAACGGCACCGGTCCCGGCGGCTACTGGCGCCTGGGTCAGAACGCGAACCTCAATTCGCAGGCGCTGTACGACTACATCTCGCCGACCATCCACGCTGACGGCAAGACCACCTTGGACCTGTTCGACGTCAAGGGCTCGCGTTCGCTGATGGACCTCAAGGGCGGCGCGCTGGGCGTCGCGTTCGGCGCCGAGTGGCGGCGGCAGAAGGCCGAGCTCAAGCCGCAGACCTACACCGACGCGGGCGACATCATCGGCCTGGGCTATTCGGCCTACGAAGGCACCCAGGAAGTCGCGGCCGGTTACGCCGAAATCGTCGCGCCGGTGCTCGAAAGCCTGGAGCTGTCCGGCGCGGTGCGTTACGACAGCTACAAGGGCGGCGACAGCGCGACCACGCCGAAGTTCGGGGTGAAGTGGAGCCCGTTAAAGCAATTGTCGCTGCGCGCGACTTACGCCGAAGGCTTCCGCGCGCCGAACCCGGCCGAGTCGGGCAAGGGCGGCCTGGCCGGGTTCGCCGCCGCCGCCGATTCGGTGCGCTGCCCGGGCGGCAATCCCGCGCCCGGCGCGAGCGTGCGCGACTGCGACATCCAGATCGCGGTGATCACCAGCCCCAATCCCGACCTCAAGGCCGAGGAGTCCAAGAGCTACACGGTCGGGCTGGTGTTCGAACCGACCAACAGCACCACGCTCACCCTCGACGGCTGGCAGATCAAGCGCAGCAACGAAATCAACGTCGAGACCACCGACGCGGCGATCGCCGCCGGCCACGTGATCCGCAGCGACAACAACCTGGCTGGCCAGCCCAACACCGGCACCTTGCTCGCCGCGCTCGCCAACTACGTCAACTCGGCCTCGACCACCGTGCGCGGCATCGACCTGGACGTGCGCCAGGGCTTCGATCTGGATTCGGCCGGCAAGCTCAACCTGGATCTGCAGTGGAGCCACATCACCACCTTCGAACGCGAGGAACTCGACGGCAGTTCGCTGGAATTCGCCGGCACCCACGGCAACTGCGACGTGACCAACTGCATCGGCACGCCCAAGGACCGGATCAACTTCGGCGCGACCTGGGAACTGGGCAACTGGAGCCTGAGCGGCGTGGTCAACTACATTTCCGGCTTCAAGAACGTGCGCTCCGAAGGCGACGTGTGCGCCAGCCGCTACGCCGACGGCAGCCCCGCGCCGGGTGGTTGCCGCATTCCCTCGTTCACCACCGTCGACCTGTCCAGCCGCTGGAAGGCCAAGGACGGGGTAGAAGTGTTCGGCTCGATCCAGAACCTGACCGACAAGATCGCCCCGCTCGACCCGCTGACCTACGGCGCGATCAACTACAACCCGATGCACTCCAGCGGCGCGATCGGCCGCTATTTCACGGTCGGGGTGAAGTACAACTTCCAGTAAGGCGTATCGATCGCGGCGGACCGGACCGCCGCCGCCGCGACCGGCCGGTAAACCCCCCGAAGACCTGCTCCGCGCCCGCCGCGGAGCAGGTCTTCGCGCTTGCGGCCACCCAAGCCCTCGACTACCGCCCGCACCGATTCAGCTCGAAGCCGTGAGCTTTTACGACTCCCGATTCCCGATTCCCGATTCCCGACTCCCGATTCCCGATTCCCGATTCCCGGCCCCAACCGCCTGTCGATTCCGCCCCACCCCATTCGTCGCCTTCATGAAGCCAGCCCGGCCGGGACCCGCCGGGACCCGGGGCCGGCTCGCCGACGAGGAGCGAGGACGATGAAATTCATGCTGATAGTCAAGGCCGATGCCCGCAGCGAGGCCGGCGTGCTGCCCGACGCCGCGCTGCTGAACGCGATGGGCGCCTACAACGAGGAACTGGTTCGCGCCGGCGTGCTGCTCGCCGCCGAAGGGCTGCAGGCCAGCGCCCAGGGCGCGCGCGTGCATTTCGACGGCCGCGGCCGCCGGGTCGAGGACGGGCCGTTCGCCCACAGCGACGAACTGATCGCCGGGTTCTGGCTGATCCAGGCGCGTTCGCTGGACGAGGCGATCGAGTGGGTCAAGCGGGTGCCGAGCCTGGACGGCTCACCGGCGCAGATCGAGATCCGCCCGGTGTTCGACGCGGCCGATTTCGGCGATGCGCTCAGCCCTGAGCTGCACGCGGCCGAACAGCGCCTGCGCGAGCAAGTGGCCGCGCAAGCCGGCTGACTGTCTTCGCGAACGCGCCGCACGTCGCGCAGGTGGCGTGTTCGCGGTGAACCCGCCGCGCTCGACGCGAACGCCCCGAGGTCTTTTGCGGGAGGGGCTTCAGCCCCGACGCCTTTCGACCCGATCGCCACCAAGCCCCATCCCCGTCCTTCCCGGCGAACCGCCATGCCGACTCGCCGCACCGACTTCCAACGCCCCACCCACCCGGAGCCCATCATGCAACTGGTCACCTACCTGTCCTTCAACGGCGACTGCCGCCAGGCGTTCGAGTTCTACCTCAAGACCCTCGGCGGCAAGATCCTCGCGCTGATGCCGTTCGGCGACAACGCCGGCTGCGACGGCGGCGAATTCGATGCCGCCGACCGCGACAAGATCATGCACGGCTGCTACGAACTCGACGGCTGCATGCTGATGGGCACCGACGCCACCGACGCGCATCCCTACCAGGGCGTCGTCGGCGCGCACGTCGCGCTGATGCTCAACGACCCGGCCGACGCCGAGCGCATCTACGCCGCGCTGGCCGACGGCGGCCGCGTGCAGATGCCGCTGCAGGAAACCTTCTGGGCCTTGAGCTACGGCATCGTCACCGACCGCTTCGGCGTGCCGTGGATGATCAACTGCGTTCGCGCCGGGATCGGTTGCCCCGAGTGATCCGGATCGACGCCTGACGGTGGCCGCGACCTGAAAACGCATGCCCTTGCATCGCCGCGCCCGAGGTGGTCTGATCGGTCGCCGTGACGGACCCCCACTCTTCCAGCGCCACGCACAAGGCCATCGATGCGGTTTGGCGGATCGAATCGGCCAAGCTGATCGCCGGCCTGACCCGCATGGTGCGCGATGTCGGCCTGGCCGAGGAACTCGCCCAGGACGCGCTGGTGGTCGCGCTGGAAAAATGGCCCGAAAGCGGCGTGCCGGACAACCCCGGCGCCTGGCTGATGCAGACCGCCAAGAACCGCGCGATCGACCGGCTGCGGCGCAAGAAGCTGCTCGACCGCAAGCACGAGGAAATCGGGCGTGAGATCGAGGCCAGCCAGGACGAAGTCGAGGACGCGTTCTTCGACAAGCTCGACGACGACATCGGCGACGACTTGCTGCGATTGGTGTTCATCTCCTGCCATCCGGTGCTGTCGACCGAGGCGCGGCTGGCGCTGACCCTGCGCCTGCTCGGCGGCCTGACCACCGACGAGATCGCACGCGCCTTCCTGGCCAGCGAACCGACCATCGCCCAGCGCATCGTGCGCGCCAAGCGCACCCTGGCCGATGCGCAGGTGCCGTTCGAGGTGCCGCGCGGCGAGGAACTCGCGCAGCGGCTGTCGTCGGTGCTGGAAGTGATCTACCTGATCTTCAACGAAGGCTATTCGGCGACCGCCGGCGACGACTGGATGCGCCCGGGCCTGTGCGAGGACGCGCTGCGGCTCGGTCGCATCCTGGCCGGGCTGATGCCGAAGGAAGCCGAGGTGCATGGCTTGGTCGCGCTGATGGAAATCCAGGCCTCGCGCTCCAAGGCGCGCACCGGCCCGGACGGGCAGCCGATCCTGCTGCTGGATCAGGACCGCGCGCGCTGGGACCGCATGCAGATCCAGCGCGGCCTGAGCGCGCTGGAACGCGCGGTGCAGCTGAGCGGCTCCAACGGACCCTACGCCTTGCAGGCCGCGATCGCCGCCTGCCATGCGCGCGCGGCAACCGCGCAGGACACACCATGGCCGCGCATCGCCGCGCTATACCAGCAACTCGCGCTGCGCACGCCGTCGCCGGTGATCGAACTCAACCGCGCGGTCGCATTGTCGATGGCGTTCGGCCCGGCGGCCGGTCTGGAGTTGGTCGATACCTTGCTCGACGAGCCGTCGATGAAAAGCTATCACCTGCTGCCGACGGTGCGCGGCGACCTGCTGTTCAAGCTCGGCCGCCGCGAGGAAGCGCGGGTCGAGTTCGAACGCGCGGCCGCGCTCACGCGCAATACGCGCGAGCGTGAGTTGTTGTTGGCGCGCGCGGCGCAGAGTGGTTGACCCAGGACCGCCACATCGAGCATCGCTGGCGCGGTGGAACGATCGCATCCGCATCAAGCCGATGCTTCCCGCATCTGCTTCCATGCAATCAGCGGCTTTAGAATCAACAGCTCTGGAAGCAAAGGCTCCAGAAACATCGGCTCCAGAATCGGCCGCTTTCGCATCACCGATGCTCCGCTTACGAACAGGACGTTCCATGCGCACCCGAACCCGCCGCATCGCCTACGTCCTCGCCGTGTTCGCCGGGCTCGCGGCCGCGCCGGCCGGCGCGACCTACTCGATCATCGCCTGCGATCATCAAGGCGATTGCGGCGCCGCGGTCGCCACCCACAACCTCGCCGTCGGCGCCAGCGTGATCTACGCCCAGGCCAAGGTCGGCGCGTTGGCGACTCAATTCGAGACCAACCCGCATTACGGCCCCAAGGCGCTGGCCTTGCTGGCCAAGGGCACGAGCCCGGGCAAGACCATCAACGCCTTGCTCGCGCAGGACGGCAATTTCGACGGCAGCGGCATCGACGAGCGTCAGCTCATCGTGATCGACGCGGACGGCAACGGCGCGGTCTATACCGGCACCAAGGCCGCGGCCGGCGTGTGGGGCGCGCAGACCTCGCAAGGCGCGGGCCCGGGCGACAGTTGCAGCGTCGCCGGCAACGGATTGGCCTCCGAGGCAGTCTTGAACGCGATGGTGGAGACCTTTCGCGGCGCCGATCGCAAGCGTCCATTGGGCGATCGCCTGATGGCGAGCCTGCGCGCCGGCGAACGCGCCGGCGGCCAGCGCAACGGCCGCATGTCGGCGGCGTTGCGGGTCAGCACGGTCGCGGGCGACTGGCAGGACATCGATCTGCGCGTGGACGGATCGGCCGATCCGGTCGGCGATCTGAGCCGCCTGACCGATCAGTTCTATGCCCACCAGGCGATGCTGCGCGCCGAGCGCGCGGCGCGCGACAACGACGTCGAGGCCGCGCGTGCCGCGCGCAGCCAGGCCCTGGGCTTGAGCCACCAATGGGACCGGATCTGGCGCCGCGCGGCGCGGCTGGCGATGCAACTGGGCGAGTCCGACAAGGCGCTGGAGTATCTGGGCGTGTTCGCCTCGATCAACCCGGTGTGGGCCGAAGGCGAAATCGAGGATGCGTTGTATGCGCCGTTGCAGGCGCAGCCGGCCTTTGCGCGCCTGCGCGCCGACATCGCCAGCAAAGTTCCGGGCGGCTGAGAGAAAAGCGTCGGGCCTGAAGGCCCTCCCACAAGGGTGGCCGACCCTTGCCAGGGCTGTTGTGGGAGGGCCTTCAGGCCCGACGCCTTTCGCTCCGATCGCCGCTCAGCTCAATCCCGCGTACTCGACTCCCAGGCCACATGCCGCACTCCCGGCATGCGTCGCAATCGCTCCACCACCGCGTCCAGTTCCTTCGCATCCACTGCGGTGCTCACCAAGGTCGCGACGATCTCCACCGCACCTTCGCCATGCTCGTCGAGTTCGACATCGCCGACCGGATAATGGGCCGCCTCCAGATGCTCGACCAGCCACTCGCGCGCGGCCGGCAGCGAGTCGGGGTCGGCGCTCAGCCGCACCTCGTAAGTCGCTTCCGACAACTGCTCGTCGATCGGAATGCGATTGATCGCATTCACCAACGGCCGCAGCAAGGTGTTGCCGGCGATCACGAAGGCGGTCAGCAACACGCCCTCGGCGATCATGTCCGCACCGGTGCAGGCGCCGACCGCGGCCGAGCACCACAGGGTCGCCGCGGTGTTGAGGCCGCGCACGTTCATGCCTTCCTTCATGATCACGCCGGCGCCGAGAAAACCGATGCCGGACACCACGTAGGCGATCACCCGCACCGCCTCGGCATTGCCGGCCAGGCGCATGCCTAAGTCGACGAACGCCGCCGCGCCGAGCGCGACCAGCGCATTGGTGCGCAGTCCAGCGGTGCGCTGCCGGTACTGGCGTTCGGCGCCGATCGCGGTGCCGAGTACGAACGCGGCCAGCAGGCTGATCAAGGTGTCGAGAAAGGGATAGAACTGAAAGGTCTGGATGAAGCGCATGCCGCGACTCCGTCGAAGGTGGATGGGCAGGTCGGATGGGCCGTCGCTCAGCTCGGGTTGTCGAGGGTGAAGCGGTCGGCCTGTTCGTCGTAGGCGAAGTACTCGGCGTAGCGCGCCCAGCTGGTGATCGCGCGCAAGGTCGCGGCGGCGTACTCGGCCGACATGTGGTCTTCGAGTTCGTCGCGGAAACGTTGCGCCGGCGCCTGATGCGAGGCGCGCTCATCGAGCACGCGGCGGATGTGCGCGGCCAGCGGCACCTTGGCCGCGAGCTGACGGGCGAACTCGCGCTTGCGCGCATCGATGTCGTCGCCGGCGAAACGCAAGCCGGCCTCGCTCAGGTGCAGGTCGCCGTCGTCGAGCGAGGCCAGGCCGAGCAATTGCAGGCTTTCGGCGATCGGGAACAGTTCGTCGACCTCCATCTGCAAATGCGCCGCCAACGCCGGCAGATCGGCGTGGCCGCGGTACGGCGCGGCGGCGACGGCTTCGATCAGGCCGGCCATCCGGTTGCTCGACACCTGCGGCAGTTCCATCGCCAGGCCCGGCCGCATCGCGCCGCTTTCGCGCGGCGCCTGCGCCGACGGCGAACCGGTCATGCGCGCGTAGATGCGATCGACCTGGGCGCGGAACACCGGGTCGAGCCGGTCGCGCGGCTGCGGCAGGTCGATGCGGATCTCGTCGATCACCCGGCCCGGATTGGAACCGAAGATCACGATGCGATCGCACATCAGCACCGCTTCCTCGATGTTGTGGGTGACCATAAGGATCGCTTCGATCGGCATGCGTCCTTCCGACCACAGATCGAGCAGGTCGGTGCGCAGCGTCTCGGCGGTGAGCACGTCCAGCGCCGAGAACGGCTCGTCCATCAGCAGCACGCGCGGCTGCACCACCAGCGCGCGCGCCAGGCCGACGCGCTGGCGCATGCCGCCGGACAGCTCCTTCGGATACGCGCTTTCGTAACCGTCCAGGCCGATCAGATCGATCGCCGCGACCGCGCGCGCGCGGCGTTGCGCGGCGGCGACGCCGCGCGCTTCCAGTCCCAGCTCGACGTTCTGCAACACCGTCAGCCACGGGAACAGGGCGAAACTCTGGAACACCATCGCGATGTCGGCCGGCGCCTGGCTCAACGGCGTGCCGCAGAACGCGACCTCGCCCGCGCTGGGCTGGATCAGGCCGGCGATCGCGCGCAGCAAGGTGGATTTGCCCGAACCCGAGCGGCCGAGCAGGCCGACGATCTCGCCCGGATGCAGGCTCAGGTCGACATCGTCGAGCACCACCAGCGGCGAGGCGCCGTCCTTGCGGTAGTGCTGGCGCAGATGCCGCACTTCGATCAGCGGCGCGAGGGCGGGCAGGGTGGCGGCGAGCGGGGAAAAGGTCATGGTCGTGACTCCGGTGCAGCGATAGCGAAAACACGGCGCGCCGATGCGAATGCAGGCGCCGCCGCGAACGGTCAATCCAGGCGCAGCCGCCGTTCGGCGTAGGCGTACAGCGGGCGCCACACGGTTCGGTTGAACAAGGTGACGAACAGCGACATCACCGCGACGCCGAGCACCACCCGATGGAAATCGCCGGCCTCGGTAGCGCGCGCGATGTAGGAACCCAGGCCGTAGGCTTCGACGCGCTGGTCGCCCCAATGCACCAGCTCGGCGACGATGCTCGCGTTCCACGAACCGCCCGACGCGGTCAGCGCGCCGGTGACGTAATAGGGAAATACGCCGGGCAGGATCGCGCGCCGCCACCAGGTCCACGAACGCAGCCGATACACCGTCGCGGCTTCGCGCAGATCGGTCGGGTACGCGCTGGCGCCGGCGATGACGTTGAACAGGATGTACCACTGGGTGCCGAGCACCATCAGCGGCGACAACCACAGGTTCGGATTCGCGCCGGTGCGCATGATCGCGATCACCGCCACCGGGAACAGCACGTTGGCCGGAAACGCGGCGAGGAACTGCGCGAGCGGCTGCACGCGCTGGGCCAGGCGCGGACGCAGACCGATCCACACTCCGATCGGCACCCAGATCGCGCTGGCGATGGCGATCAGGATCGCCACCCGCAACAACGTCGCCAGCCCGCCGCCGAACGCCTCGGCCACATCGCCCAGGCTCAGCGTCTGACGGCCGTAGTCGAACGCGAACCAGCCGCCCCATGCGGCCACCGCGAGGGTCAGCACCAGCCAGAGGCGATCGCCCCAATTCGTCGTGGCCACGCGCTCGGGCGTCGCCGCCGTCGCGCGCGCGCGCAACCGCACGAGCATCGCGCGTTGCCACAGCCACGCGATCGGCCGCAGCGCGCGCTTGAGCAGGCGCGTGCGTCGCGCCATGTCGTAGACCCACGACGCCGGCCGCTGCTGCCCGGCGGTCTGCTCGACCCGGAACTTGTCGGCCCAGGCCACGATCGGGCGGAACAGCAACTGATCGTAGAGCGCGATCAACGCCGCCATCGCCAACACCGCCCACGCCACCGCGGCGATGTTCCGCTGCGCGATCGCCAGCGCCAGATACGAGCCGATGCCCGGCAATTCGACCGTGGTGTGGCCGACCGTGATCGCCTCGGACGCGACCACGAAGAACCAGCCGCCCGACATCGACATCATCATGTTCCACACCAGTCCGGGCGCGGCGAACGGCGCTTCCAGGCGCCAGAAACGCTGCCACGCGCTCAGGCCGAAACCGCGGCTGACTTCGTCCAGATCGCGCGGCACCGTGCGCAGCGATTGATAGAACGAAAAGGTCATGTTCCAGGCCTGGCTGGTGAAGATCGCGAACACCGCCGCGCATTCCGCGCCGAGCTGGCGACCCGGGAACAGGCCGAGGAAGAAGGTTACGGTGAAGCTCAGGAACCCGAGCACCGGCACCGATTGCAGGATGTCGAGCGCGGGCACGATCACCCGTTCGGCGCGGCGGCTCTTGGCCGCCCAGGTGGCGACAACGAAGGTGAACAACAGCGAGGCGAGCATCGCCGCGAACATGCGCAAGGTGGTACGCAGCGCGTACTCGGGCAGGTTCGCGATCCGCAGCGATACCGGCTGCTCGCTCAGGCCGGCCAGCGGCTCGCGCAGGTCGGCCGCGCCGTGCGCGAGCGCGGCGGCGGCGGCGATCAGCAGCGCGAACGCGGCCAGGTCATAGGCATTGGGCCAGCCGCGCGCGCGCACCAGCGCGGCGACCAGCGGGGAGAGCGAACGGTGACGGACGATGGGCGTCATGGCGAACCTCGATGCGGCGCGATGGAGCGGCGGCGCAGATCAATCGAACTACAGCGGCGTGGGTGAGGACGGTGTGCGGGCGCGCGGCCGGCGGAGGTTCCTCGCTCACGCCTTCGGCGCGGGCCGCATGCCAGCGGCATTCGAGACGGCGATCGAGTGGATTGCGCTGCCAGCGCGCGATCAGGCGCGCGTCGCCGGACGGCGCGCGGCCGGGTGCGACGGCGTCATCGACGAACGCGCGCGCGTCGGCGCGCGCCGCACGCGCGGATGCGGGCAAGCGCGCTGCAATCGGGGCGAATGCGATCTTCGGGGGCATCGGCGATCTCCGGACGAACGGAAACGCCAAAGGCCACCTGGGCAGGTGTCTTCAGATTGAAACTGCAGTGCTTTGTAGAGAGTCGCGCGAATCGGCGATTCGGCGATAGCGGCTCCGTTCTGCGCGAACGGGGCCGACCTGGGACATCCCAGACCTGTGGCGATCCGTCAGCGCGCGCGCTGCAGCAAAGGTCTAGATCGACTGTCCAAGGGGAGCCTCTGGTGTGGGCGGGAATGCGTGAACGGGCGCATGATCCTCGCCGATCGCCGCCGGGTCAACCCCGCGACAGGCCTTTGTTGCATGAAGGTTTTGTAATGCGCGGCCGCGTTGGAGACGTTCCTGCGCGATCGATGGCGATCCGAAGCGAGGTTGCGACGGTGGGCAGTTCGGCCGTGGCCTATCGCTATGAGCGCGACGAAGATGCGGGCAACGGCAGCAGCAGCGACGGCGGCGGTTGCCACTGAGCCGCAGCCGGACATGATTCGCGGTAGCGGCTAATCCGCGCGCATCCAGCGCTCGATCAACGACGCCAAGGTCCGCGCCGCGTCCATTTCGGTCATGCGTCCGGCGCTCATCTCGCGCGACAAGGACTCGCCCGCGCCGACGATCGCGATGCAGCGGCGCCGCAGTTCGGCGTCGTCGACCTTCGCGTACGGCGCCAGCAGGTCGCGATAGAACGCCACATAGCCCTGCACCAGTTCCTGCTGCACGCGCTCCATCTGCTCGTCGCCCTTGAGCGCGGCGAAGATCGCGTGGCATTCCGGGCCGGCGGTGCGGAAGCAGCTCATGTAGCTGTCGCCGATCAATGCGGCGACATCGGCCAGGCGCTTGGGCGTGCGGGCGAAATCCTGCGCCACGATCGTGGCCTGGCGCTCGTCGATCTGCTTGTACAGCGCGATCAGCAGGCCCGAGCGGGTGCCGAAGTGTTCGTAGGCGATCGGCTTGCTGACTCCGGCGCGTTCGGCCACGTAGCCCAGGGTCAGGGCGTCGGTGCCTTGCTCGCGCACGATCGCCATCGCCGTTTCCAGCAATTGGTCGCGGCGTTCGGCCTTGGGCAGGCGGCGGGCGGGGGCGGAAGGGCTCATGGGCGCGGCTCTACGGAAGCGATCGGGAAGTGCTTGACATTGGCGCGCCAAATGTATCCTACTGTTGGTAAGTTACCAATCGTAGTTTGAATCGGGTCGCCCGCCGGACCCGCGCCGGCCATGCCCCTACCACGTCCCCACGGAATCCTCGTCATGAACGCAAACGCTCTCAAGCCCGTCCTCATCATCGGCGGTTCCGGCGTGGTCGGCGCGCAAGGCGCGCAGGCCCTGCGCCGGCTGCATCCCGAGTTGCCGATCGCGATCGCCGGCCGCGACCTGGCCCGCGCCGAGGCGGTCGCCGCGACCCTCGGCCACGCCCACGCCTTGCGCGTGGACCTGCAACGCGCCGACCTGGGCCTGCCGGAGGACGCGCAGTTCTCCGCGGTGGTGCTGTTCGTGAAGGACGACACCCTCAACTCGCTCAAGTACGCGCAGCGCCATGGCTTGCCCTACGTCAGCACCTCCAGCGGATCGTTCGAAATCGCCCCGGAGGTGGCCCGCCATCTGCGCGCGCCGGGCGCCGCGCCGATCCTGCTCGCCAGCCACTGGCTGGCCGGCGCGTCGACCTTGCCGGCGCTGCATTTCGCCGAAGCATTCCGCCGCGTCGACCGGATCGACATCGGCGCGCTGCTCGACGAACACGACATGGGCGGCCCGGCCGCGGCGGCCGACTACGAACGCCTGGTCGACGCCGCTGCCGCGCAGATTCTCGAAAACGGCCGCTGGCGCTGGGTGCGCGGCGACGAAGCCGCGCGCAGTTTCCTGAGCGTGGACGGCACCCGTGTGGCGGCGTCGGCGTATTCGCCGCTGGACGTGGTCAGCCTGGCCGCGGCGACCGACGCGCATTCGGTCCGGCTCGACATGGCGCTGGGCGAAAGCGCGAGCCGGCGTCGCGGCGAGGCGTTCTCGACCGAGATCGTGATCGAGCTCGAAGGCGAGCTGCACGACGGCCGCATCGCGCGTCGCCGGCATGAGCTGACCCATCCGCAAGGCCAGGCGCCGGTGACCGCGATCGGCATCGCGCTCGGGGTCGAACGCCTGCTCGGGCTGGCCGGCGGCGACGCGCTCGCGCCGGGCCTGTACACGCCGGATGGCGTGATCGACCCGGCGTACCACCTGCAGCGCCTGCGCGAGTTCGGCGTGCAGGTGCGGCGTGCGCCCGATGCGGGCGCCGCCGCCGCCGCGGCGTAAGCGCGAATGCGGCGATGCGAATCGCCGCGGCAATCCCGGTTACTCCCCATACAACGGCCGACATCGCTGCGTCGGCCGCGATCCCTTGCGGCCGCGCGTCGCGGCAGGACACCGTCATGGACTTCTCGCGTTTCTTCATCGACCGGCCGATCTTCGCCGCGGTGCTGTCGATCCTGATCTTCGCCGCCGGCCTGATCGCGCTGCCGCTGCTGCCGGTCAGCGAATACCCCGACGTGGTGCCGCCGACCGTGGTGGTGCGCGCGGTCTATCCCGGCGCCAATCCGAAAGTGATCGCGCAGACTGTGGCCACGCCGCTGGAGGAAGCGATCAACGGCGTGCAGGACATGATGTACATGAAGTCGGTGGCCGGCACCGACGGTGTGCTGATCACCACGGTGACCTTCAAGCCCGGCACCGATCCCGACCAGGCCCAGGTGCAGGTGCAGAACCGGGTCAGCCAGGCGCAGGCGCGCTTGCCCGAGGACGTGCGCCGGCAAGGCGTGACCACGCAGAAGCAATCGCCGACCCTGACCATGCTGGTGCATCTGGTATCGCCCGGCGGCCAGTACGATTCGCTGTACCTGCGCAACTACGCGACCTTGAAACTCAAGGACGAACTCGCGCGCCTGCCCGGCGTGGGCCAGACCCAGATGTTCGGCGGCGGCGACTACGCGATGCGGATCTGGCTTGATCCGGGCCGTATCGCCGCGCGCGGCCTCAGCGCCGGCGACGTGGTGCGCGCGATCCGCGAACAGAACGTGCAGGTCTCCGCCGGCCAGCTCGGCGCCGAACCGATGCCCGGCGGCAGCGATTTCCTGATCCCGATCAACAGCCAGGGCCGCTTGAACACGGTGGCCGAATTCGCCCGGATCGTGCTCAAGAGCGATGACGACGGCCGCCTGGTGTACTTGTCGGACGTGGCGCGGATCGAACTCGACGCCGCCGACTACACCTTGCGCGCGCAACTCGACAACGTCGACGCGGTGGCGATCGGCATCTTCGAATCGCCCGGCGCCAATTCGATCGCGCTGTCGGACGCGGTGCGCGAACGCATGGACGAATTGTCGCGGAAATTCCCGCCTGGATTGGAATACCGCATCGTCTACGACCCGACCGTGTTCGTGCGCGATTCGATCAAGGCGGTGGTGACCACGCTCGCCGAAGCGGTGCTGCTGGTGGTGCTGGTGGTGATCGTGTTCCTGCAGACCTGGCGTGCGTCGATCATCCCGCTGCTGGCGGTGCCGGTGTCGGTGGTCGGCACGTTCGCGGCCCTTTACGTGCTCGGATTCTCGATCAACACCTTGAGCCTGTTCGGTCTGGTGCTGGCGATCGGCATCGTGGTCGACGACGCGATCGTGGTGGTGGAAAACGTCGAGCGCAATATCGAAGACGGGCTGACGCCGTTGGAGGCGGCGCATCAGGCGATGCGCGAGGTGTCCGGGCCGATCATCGCCATCGCCCTGGTACTGTGCGCGGTGTTTGTGCCGATGGCGTTCCTGTCGGGTGTGACCGGGCAGTTCTACAAACAGTTCGCGGTAACCATCGCGATCTCCACGGTGATTTCGGCGATCAACTCATTGACCCTGTCGCCGGCGCTCGCGGCCTTGTTGCTCAAGCCGCACGGCGCGCCGAAGGACGCCGCGACACGAGTCATCGATCGCCTGCTGGGCTGGCTGTTCGGTCCGTTCAACCGGTTCTTCGCATCGAGCTCGCAGCGCTACCACGGCGCGATCGGCCGTCTGCTCGGCCGGCGTGGCGCGGTGCTCGCGGTGTACGTGCTGTTGCTCGCGCTGAGCGGGCTGATGTTCAAGGCGGTGCCGGGCGGGTTCATCCCGACCCAGGACAAGCTGTACCTGATCGGCGGCGTGCAACTGCCCGCCGGCGCGTCGTTGTCGCGCACCGATGCCTTGATCCGCAAGATGAGCGCGATCGCGATGCGGACCGATGGAGTGGACGCGTCGGAAGGCTATCCCGGCCTGAACCCGTTGCAGTTCACCAATACCCCGAACAGCGGGACGTTGTTCTTCGAACTCGAACCGTTCGGCCGGCGCGGCCGCAGCGCCGAGGCGATCAACGCCGAACTCAACGAGAAATTCGCCGGCCTGCAGGAGGGCGTGGCGTTCTCGTTCATGCCGCCGCCGATTCTCGGTCTGGGCACCGGCTCGGGCTATGCGCTGTATATCCAGGATCGCGACGGTCAGGGCTACGGCGCGCTGCAGAACGCACTCAACGATTTCACCGGCGCGATCGCGGCCACGCCGGGGTTGGGCGTGCCGATCAGCACCTACCAGGCCAACGTGCCGCAACTCGATGCACAGGTCGACCGGCTCAAGGCCAAGGCGCAGGGCGTGCCGCTGAGCGAGCTGTTCGATACCTTGCAGACCTATCTGGGCTCGGCCTACGTCAACGACTTCAACCAGTTCGGCCGCACCTACCAGGTGATCGCCCAGGCCGACGGCGCGCATCGCGACAGCGTCGAGGACATCGCCAACCTGCGCGTGCGCAACGATCGCGGGCAGATGGTGCCGCTGGGCTCGATGGTGACGCTCGGCCACAGCTACGGCCCGGACCCGGTGATCCGCTACAACGGCTATCCGGCCGCCGACCTGATCGGCGAGGCCGATCCGCGCGTGCTGTCGTCGAGCCAGGCCATGCAGTCGCTGCGCGACATCGCGCGGGACGCGCTGCCCAACGGCATGCGGATCGAATGGACCGACCTGAGTTATCAGCAGGCGACCCAGGGTTCGTCGGCGCTGATCGTGTTTCCGCTGGCGGTGCTGCTGGCGTTCCTGGTGCTGGCGGCCTTGTACGAAAGCTGGACCTTGCCGCTGGCGGTGATCCTGATCGTGCCGATGACCTTGTTGTCGGCGCTGGCCGGGGTGTGGCTCAGCGGCGGCGACAACAACGTATTCGTGCAGGTCGGCCTGGTGGTGCTGATGGGGCTCGCGTGCAAGAACGCGATCCTGATCGTCGAGTTCGCGCGCGAACTGGAGCGGCAGGGACGCGGCATCGTCGAGGCCGCGCTGGAAGCCTGCCGCCTGCGTCTGCGGCCGATCGTGATGACTTCGATCGCTTTCATCGCCGGCACCGTGCCGTTGCTGGTCGGACAAGGCGCCGGTAGCGAAGTGCGCGCGGCGACCGGGGTGACGGTGTTCGCCGGGATGCTTGGGGTGACCTTGTTCGGTTTGTTCCTGACGCCGGTGTTCTATGTGGCGTTGCGGACGTGGGTGCTGCGCAGGGGCGAGACGTCGTTGGCGGCACGAAGCCGGATCGAGACGCCGGCGCGCGGGATTTGATTTTCGCCAGGAGGCGAGCGATCAAGCCAAAAGCAAAAGCAAATCCCCCCTGGCCCCCCTTTTTCAAAGGGGGGAACCCTTCGTTGGGAGGCGATCCCTTGTTGAAGCCGTCGACGGCCGAAGACTTTCACGGAAGCGTTCGGTGGCTCAGGCGATTCCCCAAGAAGCGCCCACGCGTCAATCGTCGCCCACTTTGAAAAAGGGGGCGGGCGCCCAACGTCGGCACGAAGCCGGATCAAAACACCGGCGCGGGGGATTTGCTTTTCGCCACGGTGCAAGCGATCGACCAAGGCAAGTGCAAATCCCCCTGGCCCCTCTTTTTCAAAGGGGGGAACCCCTTCGACAGGCGTCGATCCCCCCCATTGAAGCGATCGGTGTAAATGACGGTCTATCGATGAGGCCCCGGCGGGTTACGAGCTCCTACGAAAGCGACCCTCACGCCAACCGTCGCACACTTTGAAAAAGGGGGCGGGCGCCCAACGTCGGCACGAAGTCGGATCGAAACGCCAGCGCGGGGGATTTGCTTTTGCCCGCGTGCAAGCGATCAGGCCAAGGCAAGAGCAAAAGCAAATCCCCCTGCCCCTTTTTCAAAGGAGGGAACTCCTCGATGGAGCTGCGACTTACTGCTCCTTTTCCAAGGCAAAGGGTTGATCGAGCCGCAATCCAAGTGCGTCGCAACCTACCCGCCAGCGTGTAAAGTGACCCGGCCGGGGGGCCGACTGAATCGACGTCGAGGGGAGTTTCGTGGAGCAAGCAATCCGACTGGCCGGCTTCTTCGCCGCGCACGGGGTGTGGTGCGTCGCCGACGGCGAGGCGCTGATTCCGCTGTACGCCTACGAGGACGCACAGGGCGAGCGCAAGATGGAACGCTACGACGCCGACTCGCTCGAGGACGGCGTGGCCCTGGCCCGCGCGCGCCTGGCCCAGAACGACGACGAGGCCGCGCAGGCGGTGGTGGTCCACGACGGCTACATCACGTTGCCGTCGGGACGCATCGACGCCCTGATCGTGATCGCGCGCGATCACGCCGCCGATCTGACCCTGACCATGGCCATCCCCTACCGCAACGCCGCCCATCCGCAGGGGTTCGCGGTGCATCGGCCGAAGTTTCTCGACTGGCGCGGCGCGAGCGAACCCGACTACGCGCTGCTCGGCGAACAGTTCTTCGCCGGGGTCGAGCTGCACGAACTCGGCGACCGGATCTGGCAGGCCAAGCTCGACGATTCGATCTGAGCGTCGCGATCGACGGCCCCAGGATTGACCCGCGTCACAGAAGCATCGCCTGCCGGCAGCATCTGCAATAACCGACGTGGATGATGGCGGGTCGCTCACGAGCCACCGTCAGAGCCGTCGCACCATGCAGCCGGGGACCGCGCACCGATGACCGATCCGCAACGCCGTCGTTTCCTGGTCGGCCTCGCCGTGGGCGGCGCCGCCACCGTGGCCGGGCCGATCGCGATGTGGCGCTGGACCGGCGGGCACGGCCACCGCATGGGTTCGGCCGCCGCGCCGGACCTGCAACGGCTCGCGCCCCAGGCGCGCTTCGTGCAGCCATTGCGATTGCCGGGCGGGGAAGGGCTGCTGGCCGAGATCGAACTCAAGCAGCCGCTGCAACTGATCGCGCAGACGACGACACAAGCGCTGTTTCCTGGCGCGCCCACGCAGTTGTGGGCCTACGCGACGCAGGCCAAGGCGCGCGCGGTCGTCAACCCGCTGCTGCGCGCGCGCCGCGGCGACACCATCGAGGTCGGCCTCGACAACCGCCTCGCCGAAGCCACCACGATCCACTGGCACGGCCTGTCGGTCGACGAAGCCAACGACGGCAGCGGCCTGCATCCGGTCGAACCGGGCAAGCAACGGCGCTATCGCCTGCGCATCGACAACCGCGCCGGCCTGTACTGGTATCACGCCCATCCGCACGGCCGCACCGGCGTGCAGCTGCAACGCGGGCTGGCCGGCCTGCTGTTGATCGAGGACGCCGAGGAACTCGCGCTGCGCCAGCGCCTGGGCATGCGTTGGGGCGAACGCGACCTGCCGTTGATGATCGCCGACAAGCAGGTCGGCGCCGACAACGCGATCGTCTACAAGGACGGCGCCGACGACTGGATCGGCAATCGCGTGCTGGTCAACTGGACGCCCGAGCCTTATCTCGAGGTGATCCCGGCGTGGTATCGCTTCCGCCTGGCCAACGTCGCCAACGCGCGCATGCTGCGCGCGGCGTTCATGCAGGGCGAACGCGCGCTGACGATGCAATTGATCGGCACCGACGGCGGCCTGCTCGAACGCGCCTGGCCGGTCGACGACGTATTCCTCGCACCGGCCCAGCGCATCGACGTGCTGGTCGACTTCAGCGCGCTCAAGCCCGGCGAACGGGTGATGCTGCGCAGCCTGGACTTTGTTGCGATGGAGAACGAGGACGAGTCGGGCGCGTTCCTGCCCGACCCGATGGCCGATCATCCCGGCGCCGCCGCGATGGGCGAGCCGCTCGACCTGATGGAGCTGCGGGTGATCGAGTGCGCGACCGACAAGCGTCCGCCCGCGCACCTGCCCGACCTGAGCGCGATCTCCAGCATCGGCCCGCTGCCCGATACCGCCGCCTGGCCGGTGCGCGCCCTGCGCCTGCGCATGGACGAAGCAGGCCGCTGGTTCATCAACGACTGGAATTTCCACCTCAGCGGCCACGAGCCCGCGTTTTCGATCCGGCGCGGCAGCCGCGAGGTGTGGGAAATCCGCAACAGCATGACCAGCATGCCGCACCCGATCCATCTGCACGGGTTTCAGTTCCGGATCCTGTCGCGCGCGATCAGCCCGCCGGACATCCGCGGCCGTCAGGTCGCCGCCGGCGGCTTGAACCCGCAGGACCTGGGCTGGAGCGACACGGTCGTGGTCTGGCCCGGCGAGGTCGTGCGCCTGGCGATCGATTTCTCTCAACCTTTCAGCGGCACCCAGCGCTACATGCTTCATTGCCACAACCTCGAACACGAGGACATGGGCATGATGCTGACGTTCGCGGTGACCGACTGATCCGTATCGACCGACTCACGCCACCATCGCCTCACGGAGCCGCCTGCATGCCCCGTTCGACCGTTCCCCGCACCTGCCTTCTCAGCGCCGCAGTGATTGCCGTCGTCGCATGTACGCCCGCGTCCAAAGACGCGTCGAAACCAGGGGCGACGGACGCACCCGCGCCGCTCACCGCGGCGCAGGTGGACAGCGACAAGGCGAAGGTCAGCTACATCGTCGGCCGCGATTTCGCCCGCAGCATCGAACCGGTGCGTGGAGAACTCGATACCGAGGTGGTGCTGCGCGCGATCCGCGACGCCCAGGCCGGCCGGCCCTCGCTGTTCGACGAAGCGCAGAGCAAGCGCATCCGCGAAGGGTTCAGCGAACACCTGCGCAGCAAGCACGACGCCGACACCAAGGCGCTGGCGGCGCGCAATCGGCAGACCGGCGAGGCGTTTCTCAAGCGCAACGCGCAGGTGCGCGGCGTGATCACCACCGCGTCGGGGCTGCAATACCAGGTGATGCGCGCGGGCAAGGGCGCGCATCCGAAAGCCAGCGACACGGTGCGGGTGAATTACCTCGGCCGCCTGCTCGACGGCAGCAAGTTCGAAAGCACCTACGACACCGATCACCCGGCCGAATTCGTGCTCGCGCAGGTGATGCCGGGCTGGACCGAGGGCGTGCAGCTGATGACGCCGGGCAGCCAGTACCGGTTCTGGATTCCGGCCAAGCTGGCTTATGGCGAACGCGGCATGGCCGGGCAGATCGAACCCAATTCGGTGCTGGTGTTCGAGATCGAATTGCTGGAGATCGCGGGCGAGGGCACGCCGGTGCATGACGAGTGAGGCGATGTGGATTGCCGGCGATCTGAGCGCAAAGCGTCGGCGCTGAAGCTCTTCCCACAAGAAACCTCGGAGCTGCGACGGCGAGTAAGCCCGATCGACTCGAGCGATCGTCTGCGGCTTCCGCTCATCGCCAGGTTCGCGATGACATCGATAACGCGTGGCGGCGCACTGCCGTCGGAGCAGATGCGGCGTGCGTGAAGCAAGCCAGAAAGACACAAAAACAAGCGAGCTAAGACACAAGATTTTTGTGGAAGGGGCGTCAGCCGCGACGCTCTTCGCTCCGATCGCCGGGCCAGTCCCGCGACCGATCGTCGCCCAAGCGCGCAACTTGTGACCGCGACCTCAGCCACGCCCGCAACGGGCGCGAAGTCCGTCGCAATCATGTAGCAGTTTTCCGGCCAAACTCCGCAGCCATCGCGGCTCGTATCGTCGCGTCCACCCGCCACTCCCCGTCCCCGGAGACAGCCAGTGAATTCCAAGCTCGCCCACGGCGCCCTCGCCACCGTGCTCATCGGCGCCGCGTTCGCGCCCGCGCAGGCCGCCCAGCGCACGCTGCAACTGTCCGAGGACGACACCCTCAGCAAGCCGATCAGCGCCAGCGCCTCGACCCTGCGCGGCACGCCGCTGGCCAGGGCGGCCTTGTCGCAGGCGGTGTCCAACCGCGTGTGCGAAACCGGCGCCCAATGGCTGCGCGTGGGCTTCAAGCAACTCAAGCTGTCGGGCTACGACTCGCTCGTGCTCAGCAGCAGCGGCGGCGACCGCCTGGTGCTCGAAGGCAAGCAGTGGAACGACCGCAGCTTCACCACCCGCGCGCTGCGCGGCGAGTGCGTCGACATCCAGCCCTACTTCAGCCAACCCGACAGCGGCTTCCAACTCGACCGCTACGAGTACAGCGCGGTGCCGCTGGACAAGGCCACCGTGGTCGTCGCCGGCGCCGGCGACATCTGCGACACCAGCGGCAACGCCTGCCAGGGCACCTCGGACCTGATCGTGTCGATCAACCCGACCGCGGTGTTCACCGCCGGCGACAACGCCTACAGCAGCGGCACGCTGACCGAATACAACAACCGCTACGCGCCGACCTGGGGCCGCTTCAAGGCGCTGACCAGCCCGTCGCCGGGCAACCACGACTACAACACCACCGGCGCCAGCGGTTATTTCGACTACTTCAACGGCGTCGGCAACCAGACCGGCCAGGCCGGCGATCGCAGCAAGGGCTATTACAGCTGGGACGTGGGCGACTGGCATTTCGTCGCGCTCAACACCATGTCCGGCGGCACCGTCGCCACCGCGCAGATCAACTGGCTCAAGAGCGATCTCGCCGCGACCACCAAGCCGTGCATCGCCGCCTACTTCCATCACCCGCTGGTCAGCCGCGGCAACTACACCGGCTACAGCCAGGTCAAGCCGATCTGGGACGCGCTGTACGCGGTCAAGGCCGACCTGGTCCTGGTCGGGCACGATCACAACTACCAGCGCTACGGCAAGATGAATCCCAATCAGGCCGCCGCCAGCGACGGCATCCGCCAGATCCTGGTCGGCACCGGCGGTCGCGCGTTCTACGGCATCAGCGGCAGCCATGCCCTGCTCGAAGCCAGCAACGCCAGCACCTACGGCGTGCTCAAGCTGACCTTGACCGCGAACGGCTACACCGGCGATTTCGTGCCGCGCGCCGGCAGCAGCTACACCGATCATTTCACCGGCACCTGCAACGACGCCGGCGCGCCGCCGGCGCAGTCGCTGACCCTCAACGCGACCCGCGACGTCACCGTCAAATCCGGCGGCACCCGGGTCAACACCGCGGTGCTGTACGCCGACGGCAGCGACGGCGGCCAGGTGTTGCGCGGCCTGATGGGCTGGGACGTGTCGAGCGCGAACGGCCTGAACCTGACCGACGCGCAGGTGAAGCTGCAGGTCAGCGACAAGTCCGCCGGCGCCTACGATCTGTATCAGGTCGCCAGCGCCTGGACCGAAAGCAATGCGACCTACGCCGGCGCCACGCTCGGCAGCAAGCTCGGCTCGGTGACGCCGAACGCGACCGGCGCGCAGTCCATCGCCCTCAACGCGACCGGCCTGCAACTGGTCAAGAACTGGGCGAACGGCAGCGTGGCCAACAACGGCGTGATCCTGGTGCCGGCCTCGGGCGTCACCGACGGCGTCGACTGGTCCTCGCGCGAAGGCGCGACTGCGCCGCAGTTGGTGCTCAGCTACACGCCTTGAGCGGCAGGTTTCAATAGCGCCGGCCGAGCCTCGATGCAGCCGGCTTCAACGAAGCCGGCTGGGCGGGGTATCGACCGCGGGCCGGGCGCGCAATCGCGCGTCCGCTGTTCGCCGAAGTTCGGCGATGTCAGCCGCCGCCACTGGAACCTCGCACCTGTGCGACACCTCCGGGGATGAGACGCGGCGCGAAGGCGCGAGGTTCCAGTGGCGGCGACTGACGCTCGCGCCTAGCGGACCCGCATCGGCCGCCGTGGGCATTTCGCTGCAGTCACTGCGTTGCGATCAGCTGTTCACCTGCAACGCAGGCCGCGCATTGGCGCCCACGCCGATCATCAACTTGACCGATTCCTTGATCCGCTCGGCGCCGCCCAACTTGACCGCGGCGATCAGGCGCTCGCCGATCGTGCGGCTTTCGTCGGCGGTGCTCGCGTGCGCGCCGAGAATCGCCAGGCCTTTTTCGGTCAGCCGATAACGCAGCGCCAGATGCACGAACGGCACGCCGTTCAAGGACTCTTTCACGCAGGCGGTGCTGCGCAGATAGCCTTCGTCCATCAACCATTCGAAGGTCGCGCCGCAGGCGAGCACCGCCGCGGCCATCGCTTCGCGATTGCTGGGGTCCACGCCGGGCATATGCCGCGCGGATTCTTCGGCGTTGAATCGGGCTACGACGGGATGCTGTTCGAGCGCGGCCGCACAGATGCGTGCGGTGGCGATGCTGAAAACTTCAATGTTCTTCATTAATGACGCCCCCTGACGTCCTTGCTATTTACGAGGGGCATACGTAAAAACGGTGTGATGAAAAATGTTGTAAGAAATTGAAAAGTAAAGAGTATTTATTGATTATTGTCTCGTTGAATCTGTGATGCGCGCATGGAGAACCATGACAAACTGACCCGGCGCGGCAGTTGCGGTCGGTGTGCGGCAAGCGGGCGGGAATGCGACGATCAGGTAGCTGAACGACGCGCGCGCCGGATGCGGTTCCAAATCGCCCGGTTTGCGCTGGAGCCAATTCGTCGGCGCAGCCGATCGCATGCCGTCTGAGCCGGATGCCCGCGCTGCGCAGATCGCACGCAACCACTTTCAACCGCCGACCAGGACGTGACATGAGCCGCGACAAGATCTTCGACGCCGCGCGCGAAGGCGACATCGAAACCACCCGCGCCTGCCTCGACGCCGGCGCCGATCCGGCCGCGCTCAACGCCTACGGTTTCACCGCGCTGCAGACCGCGGCGATGGGTGCGAACACGACTCCGGTCGAGCGCAACCTCGCGGTATTGCGCCTGTTGCTCGATGCCGGCAGTCCGCTGGAGTACGCGGGTCAGGGCGGGCGCACCGCGTTGTACCTCGCCGCCGAATTCGCGCCCACCACCGACGCGGTGCAGTTGCTGATCGATGCCGGCGCCCAGGCCGACATCAGCGATGGCCACGGCAACCACATCCTGGTCAACGCGATGATGGAAGACGTAGTCGAGCTGCTGTCGCGCGTGACCGGCAAGCCGATCCCCGAACCGCCGCCGCCGCCGCCCGAGCCGGTCAAGATGACCCAGGCGCAATGGCGCGCGGCCAGGCTGCGGATCGACGCGGTGTTCGCCGCGCTCAGGCCAGCCGGCGTGGTCGCGCTGCACGATGCCGGCTACACCCAGTCGGATGGATTTTCCGATGCCGGCGAAGCCTTTCTCGACGGCGGCGGCGAGGCCGCCGGCCTGCACGGCGTGTGCTTCTACACGCGCCAGGACCTGAACGCCGCCAAGCGCGCCAGCCGTTTGTCGCTGGCGTTCTGGGGCGCGCCGGAAGGCGCCGATGCGGACATGCTGCGGGTCGGCCGGCTCGTCGTCGAAGCCTTTCGCGATGCGGGCTTCCAGGTGCAATGGGACGAAACCGCGGCGCGGCGGCCGGAGCTCGACCTGCGCACCTGAGCGCGGCCCGATGCGCCGGCAAAGCGCCTGGCTGAACCGCAATTCATGTGCCCACATGCTATCTTGCGCGCAGAAGGGGAGTAGCTCCCGACTGCCGCATCGTCATTACGGGTCCACAACCCCGGTGCGCAGGCATCCGAATCACCGACCATCGTCGGCCGGATGCGAGCAAGACCTTCGCCGACAGCGGCGAAGGCACGTCTTCCAGATCTCGACGGACGACGCTTCGTGCCCTGCGGCTACGAAGCGCCTTTAATCATCCGGGAGAGTCATATGGAAACCATCGGTAGTCCGATGCTGTGGGGCGCGTTCGCCGCCTTCGTCGTTGTCGCGCTGCTCGTCGATCTGGTGCTGATGCGCCACGGCGGGCCGCACAAGGTCACCTTCAAGGAAGCCGCGTGGTGGAGCGTGGGCTGGATCGCGCTCGCGCTGCTGTTCAACGCCGGCCTGTGGTGGTGGTTGCGCGAGCAATCGGGCGCCGACATCGGCAACCGCATCGGCCTGGAATTCCTGACCGGTTACCTCGTCGAGAAATCGCTCGCGGTCGACAACATCTTCGTGTTCCTGATGCTGTTCTCGTACTTCGCCGTGCCCGAGGAACAGCGCCAGCGCGTGCTGGTGATCGGCGTGCTCGGCGCGATCGTGCTGCGCGCGATCCTGATCTTCGCCGGCGCCTTGCTGCTGGCCAAGTTCCACTGGATCTTGTACGTGTTCGGCGCGTTCTTGATCTTCACCGGCATCAAGATGCTGATGGCCGCCGGCAAATCGCCGGATCTGGACAGCAACCCGGTGCTCAAGTGGATGCGCGGGCATCTGCGCCTGACCGACGACTACCACGACAGCAAGCTGTCGATCCTGCGCGACGGCAAGCGCTGGTACACGCCGCTGTTCGCGGTGATCGTGCTGATCGGCGTGACCGACGTGATCTTCGCGGTCGACTCGATCCCGGCGATCTTCGCCATCACCGAAGACCCGTTCATCGTCCTGACCTCGAACGTGTTCGCCGTGCTCGGCCTGCGCGCGATGTTCTTCCTGCTGCAGGGCATGGCCGACCGCTTCCACCTGCTGCCGTACGGCCTAGCGCTGGTGCTGGTGTTCATCGGCGGCAAGATGCTGTTGATCGATGTGTACAAGATCCCGGTGCTGGTCTCGCTGATCGGCGTCGCCGCGATCATCGGCGGCTCGGTGGTGCTGAGCCTGATGCGACCCGCCGCGGCCAAGCCCGGTGACGGACAGGGTTCCGGCGCGGTCTGACCGCGCAGCGATAACGCCTTCTGGCCGAATCGCGATCGAGGCACATGGCGCAGCGCGGCATCGATGGTTACATTGATGCCGCGCTGTCGTTTTTCGCCCTTTTCGCCGGTGTCAGGACATGGCCAGAACCGCTGGTTCGAAAGCGATCGCTCCGGCGGCGAAGACGCCGGCCACGACCCGGCGAGCAGCCGTAAAGAAAGCGGCGGTCAAGAAGCTTGCGGCGAAGAAAGCGGCGGTGAAGAAAGCCGTAGCGAAGAAAGCCGCGCCGACCAAGGCTGCACTGACCAAGACCGCGCCGAAAAAAGTCATCGCGGGAAAGTCCGTGGCAAGCGCGTCCGCGGCGGCGAAGAAGTCGGCCACAGTCAAGGCAAAAGCCAACGCATCGGCGACCCGAGGCAAGGTCCGAAACGCCGCGCCCGCCCTGGCGGTGCGTCTGGACGACGCCCTGCATCAACTGAGAATGTCATCGAGCCAGGCCTATCGCGACGGGCTGGCGCGTTACGCGATTCCCAGCGAGCGCGCCTTCGGCGTACCGATGGGTTCGATCCAGGCGCTCGCCAAGCGCCTGGGCCGCGATCACGAACTCGCGGCCGCGCTGTGGGGCAGCGCCTGGTACGAGGCGCGCCTGCTGGCGTCCTACCTCGACGACCCGGCCTGGGTCACGCCGGCGCAGATGGACCGCTGGTCGCGCGATTTCGACAACTGGGCGGTCTGCGACACGGTCTGCTTCGCCCTGTTCGATCGCAGCCCGCATGCGTGGCGCAAGATCGAGCAATGGGCGCCGCGCCGCGACGAATACGTCAAGCGTGCCGCGTTCGCACTGCTCGCCAGCAAGACCGTCCACGACAAGCAGGCCGACGACGCTTTGTTCCTGCACGGCCTGGAACTGATCGAGACCCATGCCGACGATGAGCGCAACTTCGTCAAGAAAGCCGTCAATTGGGCGTTGCGGTCGATCGGCAAGCGCAATCGCGTTCTGCACAACGCCGCGGTCGCGGTCGCCACACGCTTGTCGGCATCCGAGCAACCTGCGCCGCGCTGGATCGGTAAGGACGCGTTACGCGAACTCAACAGCGCCTCGGTGCTTGGACGGCTGGCGAAACGAGCCGCTTAGGAAGACGCGGGGTCGTCGCCCAAGCGTTCGCAATAGGCCTTCAGTCCGGCCAGGCGCCGTTCGACCACGCCGGCGAAATAACGCATCGCCAAGGGTTCGATGATCCAGCGTGCGAACGCCGGTCGGGCGATTATCGAATAACGAAACCGCGCCGTGGTCCGATTCGCGGCGCTGGCTTCGAAGACCCACGAGCCGGCGAATTTGGCCAGGAGCCAAGGCCCGTCGATCATCACGATCGCGGCGTGGGTCGGGGGTTTGACTTGGACGAATTCCACCATCATGCGCATGCCGAGCTTGGAGCGCACCCGCACGCGGGTGCCGATCGCCAAGCGCTCCGGATCGCCGGCGACCACCTCGATGCGTTCGGGGAAGGGATCCCATTGGTAGCGCACCGCGTAATCCTGCGAGGCCATGTACACCTGTTGGACGCTCGCGGCGATGTCGGCGGTGCGTTCGATGATGGCCATGGAGGAGGGCGGCTGGGAGTTGCCGGATTGTCGCGCGTTCGTTTCGCTCTGGCATGGTCACCTACGCTGGCGCACCACGATGTTCGTGCGGCCCTCACCCCAACCCCTCTCCCGCTAGCGGGAGAGGGCCTCATATGCGCAGCGGCGTGTTCCCTTCTCCCGCCTGCGGGAGAAGGTGGCCCGCAGGGCCGGATGAGGCTGATGACGATAGTCATGAGGCGGTGCCGAACAGGTCGGCTAGGATGGCCGCTGGCCCGTCCAGGCACCGCGCGGGATTAGCGAGATGGGGCGGGCCGCGATCGGCGATCCATTCATTGGCTTGTTTCGAGATCAACTCCGCATGCTCGCATCCATCATCGTCGCCAACCCGAGTCCGACCAGCCTGAGCCACGCGATGGCGCAGGTCGCGCGGGACGTATTGAGCGGGCATGGCTATCGGGTCGCCTTCCACGACCTGTACGCCGAGCAATTCAATCCGGTGCAGCCCACCGGTGAAAGCGGCAATGTGGGTTCGAGCGATCCGCTGGTGGAACGGCATTGCGAGGAACTGGCGCGCGCCGACTTGATCGCGATCTTTCACCCGAACTGGTGGGGCCAGCCGCCGGCGATTCTCAAGGGCTGGATCGACCGGGTGTTCCGCCTGGATACGGCGTATGCCTATCCGCCCGGCGTGTCCTACGAGGGCGTGCCGGTGGGCCTGCTGAAGGCGCGGCATGCGCTGGTGTTCAATACCTCCAACACGCCGGCCGATCGCGAAATGGCGGCGTTCGGCGATCCGCTCGAGGCGATCTGGGCGCGTTGCGTGTTCGGACTGTGCGGCGTGGACAGCGTGATCCGGCGCATGTACGGCCCGGTGTCGGGCAGCGACGCGGTGCAGCGCGCGCTGTGGCTGGACGAAGTCGGGGCCGTCGTTGCCGCCGCGGCGCGACGTGAGGCGGCATAGCGATCGGCGGCTCTGCGTCCTGTCAGATGCGGTTCGATGCAGGTGGCGCTACGCTGTCGCTCCGGCCGATTCGTGTCGGCACGGCAGCCGCGACCGCACCTGACGGAGTGTCAAGCCGATGCACGACTATCGCTCATACCGAGAGAATCTCACGCTCGCCTCGCTGTGGTATTCGCAGGCGATCGAAATCTCGAAGCTCTCGGCCATCTCGGGCCTGAGCTTCTGTCTCGACGCGATGGAGCCCGATCGGGTCGAAGACCCGCTGGTGCAGCGGTTGCTGTACGCGGCGATCCTGCGCACCGCGGTGCGCTACGGCGCGAGCTTGCGCGGCACGAGCCCGGACTCGCTCGAACTGCGCGACACCGTGCTGCCCTTGTTCGCGAACCTGGACGAGGCGCGGCTGCTGGCGATGGGGGCTTGTCCGCAGGAGATTGCGGCGCTGCTCAAGGACCTGGATCTGATCCTGCGCGAGCATCAGGCTTGATCGCATTGCGCGATGCAAGCCCGTGTCTTATTTCCGGGCAGCCGTCTCGGGCTCGGCCAGCACATCGTCCTTGAACAAGGCCACATGCGGCTTGCCGTCCGCGCCGATCCAGCCGCGGTACATGCCCTCAGTGTTGAACGGCAGGGCGAAACGGCCGTCGGCGCCGAGCACGATCGCGCCGCCGTCGCCGCCGGCCTTCGGGATGTCGCGGTTGATCACGCCTTCGCCGGCTTCGCGCGCGCTCTGGCCGGCGTATTGCATGCGCGCGCAGATCTCGTGCGCGGCGACCGCGCGGATGTAGAACTCGCCCCAGCCGGTGCCCGATACCGCGCAATGCGTGCTGGCGTAGGTGCCGGCGCCGATGATCGGCGCGTCGCCGACGCGGCCGTAGCGCTTGTTGGTCATGCCGCCGGTCGAGGTGCCCGCGGCGAGGTGTCCCTGCGTGTCGAGCGCGACCGCGCCGACGGTGCCGAAGTGCTTGGCGGTTTCCAGGTTGGCGTGGGCCTGGCCGGCGGCTTCTTCCTTGAGCGCCTGCTGCAATTGCTGCCAGCGTTTCTCGGTGCGGAAATACGACGGGTCGACCAGGGTCACGTCGTTTTCCTTGGCGAAGGCTTCCGCGCCGTCGCCGACCATCATCACGTGCCTGGATTTTTCCATCACCGCGCGCGCGAGCAGGATCGGGTTCTTGACCCGGTGCACGCCGGCGACCGAACCGGCGCGCAGGCCGGCGCCGTCCATCACCGCCGCATCGAGTTCGTTCTTGCCGTCGTGGGTGAACACCGCGCCGCGACCGGCGTTGAACATCGGCGCGTCCTCGAGCACGGTGATCGCGGCGGTGACCGCGTCGATCGCCGGCTTGCCCGCGGCCAGTTGCTTGTGGCCGGCGCGCAGCGCCTGTTCGAGCGCGGCGCGCGCATCGCGTTCGTCCTGCGCGCTCATGCCGGCGCGGACCACGCCGGCGCCGCCGTGGATCACCAGCACCGGTTGCGTCGCCGGCGCGGCGGTTGCGGCGGCGGATTCGGCGGCCTGGGCCACGGCGGCCGAGGCCATCAGTGCGACAAGACAGCCATGACGCAACGCGTAGTTCATTCTCGGCTCCAGCTCGGTGGCGTGCGGTGGGTCGGCATCAGGCCGCGGGTTCGCGGCGGATCAGCTGCCCGGATTCGACATCATAAAGCTCGTGGAACGCGGGCTGCTCGACCTTGAAATCGCTCAGGCGCAGGCGGCTGCCGGTGCCCAGGCCGATCACCGGCACCTCGCGAATGCTCAACGGCTGGCCCGGCGCATACACCTGCGCCGACTGGCGCGGCCGCACCAGCCAAACATGCCCGCCGTTGCCGCTGAACACGGTGCCGTGGCCGCGCGCGTCGATGCACAGCGCGGTGTATTCGTCCACGCCCAGGCCGACCAAGTCGTCGCGCGCGTGTTCGTTCGACAGGCGCGCGACGAACGCGATCAGCCGCCCGAGCCGATCGCGCTTGCCGAAATGGCTGTCGGTGATGACCTGGCGCAGGTACGGCATGTGCAGGAAATCGTCGACCAAGGTCAGCTGCGGGCCGGTGGGATCGTGCAACGCCGCTTGCGAGACCAGGCTGCCGCCGTCCATCGCGCCATACGCATAGCCGCCGAGAATGGCCAGGCCGGCGCTGGTGCCGCCGATCGGTTTGCCGGCGCGCACGTGCGCGTCGAGCGCGCGCGCGAGCGGCGTGTCTTTCCAGTAGCGCACGTACTTGGACTGATCGCCGCCGGCGATGAAGATGCCGTCGGCCGCGCGCACGATCGCCAGCACCTGCGGATCGCTGGCGGCGCGACGGTCGTCGAACACCAACGTCTGCGCGGCGGTGATGCCGCCGATGTCGTGGAAGAATTCGTTCTGCGCCTCGACCGAGCCGGACGCGCGCAGGATCACGATGCGGCCGTGGCCGGCGCGCTGGATCATCCATTCGAACGCCTCGCGCGGCCAGTCGCCGCCGCCGACCAGCATCATCCCGGCCTGGGTCGAGGCCGGCCGCGGCGCGGACAAGTCGCCGATCTGGTAGTAGCGATAGCCTTCGCGCTGCGCGGATGCAGCCGATGGCGCGGGCGCTGTTTCCTGCGCACTCACGGCCGAGCCGATGCCGACGAGCAAGGCGGACAACAAGGCCTTCGCCATCGCCTGCTTGAACGCGGCGTGCGGCAAGCGCGGCCCCGCCGATCGCACGGTCGGCGCCGGCATCGCCGGCGAGGTGTTGGGTGCTTTCGACGAACTGCGCATCGCTCGGCCTCGGCAGGGATCGCTGTTGATGACGAACCAGGCCGCATCATCCCCCATCGCCTCGCTCGACACCGTCACGATCGCCGCCGGCGTGGTCACGCGGCCGGTCGTCGGCTAATGTCGGCGCAATGGACACCGCCCTCGACGCCTGGTTCGCCGACGAAATCCTGGTGCATGAAGCCGCGCTGGTGCATTACCTGCGCCGGGTCTGGGCGCATGTCGACGATGTCCACGACCTGCGCCAGGAAATCTACGTGCGCGTCTACGAGGCCGCCGGCCGGGCGCGCCCGCACCAGCCCAAGTCGTTCCTGTTCGCGACCGCGCGGCATCTGATGACCGACCGGCTGCGCCGCGGCCGGGTGGTGTCGATCGAGCCGGTGGGTGATTTCGAGTCCTTGAACGTCTTGGTAGATGAGGTGACGCCCGAACGCCGGCTCGGCGCGCGGCAGAACCTCAGACGCCTGGCCGACGCCTTCGACCTGCTGCCCGGCCGCTGCCGGGAAGTGGTGTGGCTGCGCCGGGTCGAGGAGCTGCCGCAGAAGGAGGTGGCCGCGCGCATGGGCATCACCGAGAAGACCGTGGAAAAACAGGTCGCCAAGGGGATGCGTCTGCTGGCGGAGCACTACTACGGCGCAACGCAGTCGCTCGCCGACGATGCGCACGACGCCGACAGGAATCGCGAACATGGCAGGAAGCAGACAGATTGAACGCGCCGCCGCCGCCTGGCTCGCCAGGCGCGACGGCGGCGACTGGTCGCCCGGCGATCAGGCCGACTTCGATGCCTGGCTCGCGCAGTCGACCGCGCATCGGGTCGCGTGGCTGCGCCTGCAGGCGGCCTGGAATCAGAGCGACCGGCTGAAGGCGCTGGCCGCGGGCGTGCCGCCGGGCGAAGTACCGGCGCGCGGCGCCTGGTCGGCGTCGCCGTATGCGCCGCGCGGTGAGGCGCAGGCGAGGCGGCAGGAGGATCAGGCCAATGCGGATCAGCCTGATCGCGATGAAGACGCGAGCGCTGTCGCCGCACCGCAGCCGAATGCGGCGCCTGTAACGGCGATCGCGACCGCGTCGCCGATCGGGCCGAAGTTCGCACCGCGCGCTGTGCTGCGCCGTCCGCGCGCCGCGCGCTACGCGGCGGTGGCCGCGATCGCGGTGATGGCGATGTCGTTGCTATGGGGCTGGCAGCGCTACGGCGTGGTCGAACACCGCTCCTACCGCACCGCGATGGGCGCGCTCGACACGATCGGCCTCGCCGACGGTTCGCGCGCCACCCTGAGCAGCGACAGCCGCATCGAGGTGGCGCTGTCGCGCGCGCAGCGGCACGTGGCGCTGGAACACGGCGAAGCCTTCTTCGATGTCGCCAAGGACCCAGGCCGGCCGTTCGCGGTCGACGCCGGCGCGCGCCGGGTGATCGCGGTCGGTACGCGCTTCTCGGTGCGGCGCGACGGCCCCGACTTGCGCGTGGTGGTGACGCAAGGCACGGTGCGGCTCGAATCCGAACCGGTCGACGGCCACACCCAGCCGACCACGCTGCTGCCGGCCGGCAGCATCGCCCTGGCCGGCGCCAACGGCGTGCTGGTGCGCAGCGGATCGGTCGAGGACGCCGAACGCTATGTCGACTGGCGCAACGGCTACCTGGTGTTCCGCGACACCGCGTTGAGCGCGGCGGCGGCCGAGTTCAACCGCTACAACACCCGCCGCCTGGTGATCGGCGATGCCGCGGTCGGCGAGTTGCGGGTCGGCGGCAACTTCCGCTGGTCCAATGCCGAGGTGTTCGTCGGCCTGCTCGAACAGGCCATGCCGGTGCGCGCCGAGCGCCTGCCGGACCGGATCGTGCTGCACAGCCGCTGAGCCGTCCGGCCTGGCGTGCATGGCCCAGGGGCGCCGTGCATTGGCGGCATGCGGGATTTTTCGGATTCGTTCGTCTGATAACACAACGGCGCCGCATGCGCGCCGATGGGGAGGGGAACCCGATGGTGCGTCGTCTGCGCGTGTTGCTGTTGAGTCTGGCCTGTACCGCCGCGCTGTCGGCGCAAGCGCAAGTCGCCGCGGGGGCGGTCGACATTCCGGCCGGCGATCTGGTCTCGGCGCTGGATGCGCTGGCGCGGCAATCGGGGGTGCAGTTCGTCTACCGCGCCGATCAGCTCAAGGGCCTGCGCACTTCGGGCGTGCGCGGCGCGATGCCGGCCGCCGACGCGCTCGACCGCTTGCTGCGCGGCAGCGGTTACGTTGCGCGCCGCGATGCATCGGGGGCGATGGTGATCATGCAGGCGCCGAAGCCTGCGCCCACGCCGCCGCGCACGCCGCCGGCGAGCGGCGGCGCTTCGCCCGAACCGGCTTCGGTGACCGAACTGGAAAGCATCCAGGTCACCGGCTCGCGCATCCCGCGCGCGCAGATCGAAGGCCCGGCGCCGATCACGGTGATGACCGCGCAGGAGATCAAGGCCAACGGCTTCACCAGCGTGCCCGACGTGCTGCGCGCGATGACCCAGAATGGCGGCGAGACCCAGAGCCAGCAATCGGCCAGCGGCGCGGACTTCTCGCCCGGCGCGCAACAGGTCGACCTGCGCGGGCTCGGCCCCAATCACACCCTGGTGCTGGTCAACGGCCGCCGCATCGCCGACTTCCCGATGCCGTTCAAGGGCCGCAGCAATTTCACCGACATCTCCAACATCCCGCTGGGCATGGTCGAGCGGATCGAGATCCTGACCGGCAGCGCCTCGGCGATCTACGGCTCCGATGCGATCTCCGGCGTGGTCAATTTCATCCTCAAGAAACAGGCCGACGGCACCACCGTGGATTTCCGCATGGGCGACAGCACCCGCGGCGGCGGCGAGTCGTTCAACCTCAGCGTGTCCAGCGGCTACAGCAACGAGCGTTTCAGCGCGATCTACGGCTTCGAACTGCAGGCGCAGAACCCGTTGTGGGCGTACGAGCGCGCGCGCCAGGATTCGACCAAGGACGCGCCGACGCAGTCGACCCGCGCGGCGCGGCGCGCGTTCCTGCGCACCAACTTCGACGACGAATACCTCGATCCGGGCGCGGCCTGCGCCGGCCTGGCCCAACTCAACGGCGGCACCACCTACCGCGCTTCGCGGCCGGGCTGGGGCGCCGACGGCGAGGACGGCTATTACTGCGGCAGCGACGAGTCGATCGGCTACGGCACCATGATCAGCGAGCGCAAGGGCGTCAACGCCTTCGCTTCGCTGGGCTATCGCTTCGACAACGGCAGCGAGTGGTTCGCCGACGTGCAGATGGGGTATCACGAGCTGTCGATGTTCCGCGACGTGGGCAACTGGAGCTACCAGGCGCCCGACGGCAACGAAGACGGCTATTTCTTCAATCAGGCCACCGATCAGGTCGAGTACTGGCAGCGCCAGTTTTCGCCCGAGGAAATGGGCGGCCTGGACGCCGGCACGATCCGCAATCGGCAAAAGACCCTGAGCCTGACCACCGGGTTCAAGGGCCGCTGGGGCGAGCACTGGGATTGGGAAGCGGCGTTGAGCCATTCGCAATACCAGTCCACGATCAGCTGGCCGCAGATCGTCGCGTCCAAGGCCAACGATCTGTTCCTCGGCCCGCAACTGGGCACCGACGACGATGGCCTGCCGATCTTCAACGCCGATCCCGAGCGCCTGTATCGCCCGCTGACCCGCGCCGAGTACGACGCGATCGCCGCGCGCACCGTCTACCAGCCCAAGTCGCGCACCGACACCGCGTCGCTGACCCTGACCAACACCGAGCTGTTCACGATGCCGGCCGGCGCGGTCGGTTTCGCCGGCACCCTGGAAGTCGGCAACCAGAGCTACAACCTGCGCCCCGATCCGCTGGCGACCCAGTACTACTACTACAGCTGGCGCGACTCCGACGGCAAAGGCAGCCGCGACCGCTGGGCCGCGGCCGGCGAACTGCGTCTGCCGCTGCTGGAAAAACTCAATCTCAGCGTCGCCGGCCGTTACGACCAATACCGCTACGGCGGCCACGACATCGACAAGTTCACCTACAGCGCCGGCCTGGAATGGCGTCCGGTCGAATCGCTGCTGCTGCGCGGCTCCTACGGCACCGCGTTCCGCGCGCCGGACCTGCACTACGTGTTCTCCGGCGAAGGCAATCTGGAATCGTTCGGCGCCGACTACTACCGCTGCCGCACCGAGGAACCCGATTCGGACCTGGGCGATTGCTCGTACTCCGACGAGAACCTGGTGGTGACCCGGCGCGGCAACCGCGAACTCGAACCCGAGACCAGCACCGCGTGGACCGCGGGCCTGGTCTGGTCGCCGATGGCGAACCTGGATTTCTCGATCGATTACTTCAACATCGAACTGCGCCAGCAGGTCCAGGACCTGCGCATCGACGGCATCCTGCAGGACGAGGCCAACTGCCGGCTGGGCCGGCGCCCGGACGGCAGCGCGGTGGACGCGGCCTCGCCGACCTGCGTCGACGCGCTCGCGCGAGTCGGCCGCAACGACGACGGCGACCTGTACAGCATCTACATCAACCCGATCAACATCGCCCGCGAACGCACCAACGGCATCGACTTCAACGCGCGCTATCGGCTCGATACCCGCTTCGGCAGCTTCCGCTTCAACGGCAACTACAGCTGGGTGCGCGAACACGAAAGCCAGCAGTACAGCGGCGACCCGGTCGAGGATCAGTTCGCGGTCAACAGCGGTTTCGATATTCCGCGCAGCAAGGCCAGCGTCAGCCTGAGCTGGGACAAGGACCGCTGGACCGCGACCTTGCACGGCGAGCGCCTGGGCAAGCTGCCGAACTACGATTCCTACAACCAGTCCTACGATCCCGACGACGGCGGCAGCCCGTGGGTCGGCGCGACCTACCGCTACAACGCCTCGGTGCAGTACCGCTTCACCGACCACGCCCAGTTGTCGCTGGCGGTGACCAACCTGTTCGACAAACTGCCGCCGAAAGACGCGACCTACACCAGTTATCCGTATTACGACGTGTCCTGGTTCGACACCGTCGGCCGGCAGGTGTATCTGCAGTACACCCACAAATTCGGCGGTAGCGCGCTTTAGTTACCCGCTTCCCGGCGCAGGGATGGCGGCGGGAAGCTTTTTTGTTTCGGGCGATGGGGCGGCCCGATCCGCGGATCGGGCGCTCGCCGCGCGTTCGCAGTCAAGGATTGAAAGCACGAAGTCTTTTGTGGGAGGGGCTTCAGCCCCGATGCCTTTCGATCAGCCGATGCAGAATCTTGGCGATCGGAACGGAAAGCATCGGGGCTGAAGCCCCTCCCACAAAAAACCTCGCAGCTTGCACCGGATCTGCGAGCCTCTACGATTCCCGATTCCCGATTCCCGATTCCCGATTCCCGATTCCCGATTCCCGCCTCCCGAAACATCACCCCGCCGTACGCGCAACCA